>NZ_JALCZP010000028.1:0-36468 GCF_023555435.1 Polaribacter sp. Z014 | reverse complement strand
TAAAAGAATCTAATGAAATTACAAAATAAAGACCAACCATTTTGTCCACATGAAAAATAAAGTGTAAAAAGACCAACCATTTTGTCCATTAGGCCAAAAGATACTATAAAAGGAATTATTTCTTATTCTAATTTGGTTGATCTATTTAACACAATCAAATTCTACATTATTATCATTCAAAGAAAGGCCGTAATTAGGCAAACCTTGCATTACCTCATTCTAATCTTTTCTCACTTTAAACTTATTAAGTTGATAAAAAATAAAAAGCAGCTTATAAACAAGCTGCTTTTTAAAATTTTTGAAAGTAGTAATTAAATCCTTTGGGGGATATTAGTCATTTTGGGGGGATAATTTAATTACCTATTCAAATATAAATTTTAAAATAAAAATTACTACAAAAAAAAGAGTCACAAAAAGTAATAGTATACTTTTTAAAAGGTAACAAAAAGTAACATAAAAAATACAAAAACCTATAATAGAATAATTTATAAATAAAAAACTATATTTCTAACTTTTTAATAAACACCTCTAATTCTGTATCTTTAGGCACATTCATCTTCTTTCTTATTCTATAGCGTGTCACTTTTATGGCATCTGGACTTGAATTTCTAATTGAAGCAATTTCTTTCACAGATAAATTTAACCTTAATAAAGAACATACTTCTCTTTCAGTTTTAGTAAGCTCCTTATAAGTAGTAATTAACATATTATCAAAACCATCATTAACAGCATCAATTTTATTTTTAAGTAAAGTTAATTTGCTGTCTGTTGTAATTTGTTGCTGAATTTTAAAAGATAAATCTTTAATATAATTTTTCACTTCAACTGAAGCCGCAGATTTCCTTTCGTTTTTAAGCTTTAATAAAAGTTGTTTTAAAAATTCTAACCTCATTGAATTATCTGCAACTAAGCTTTTTATTTCAACTTCTGATCGTTTAAACTTTTGCTGTAAAACTTCCTTTTTTATTTTCTCCTTCTCTAAATTCCCTTCGATTATTTGGTTCTTATTAACGGAATTTCTGTGATATAAAATAACCAGAGGAATACCTAATAATAAAAACACACCAATTATAATTAAGTACAACCTCTTTTCAAAAACTTGTTCTTGATTTAATATTTGTAAATTTTTCTTTTCTAATTTCAGCTTATTTTTAAGCTCTACTTCTTTAATTGTATTTGATAATTGTGATTTAATAATAGAATCTGAATAAACCTTATGTTTTTCTAGATACCTATAAGATTTCTCATAGTTTTTAAGCATAAAGTTAACTTTAGCAATTGAACTATAAGATTTTGATAATCTTAGTTTAAAATTATTTTCTTTTGCAACAATTAAAGCTGAGTCTAAATATTTATCAGCAGTTACATACTCGTTCAACTTACTATAAGCAGCAGCTAGATTATGATAATTGACTGTTATAAGTAGTTTATTATCTTCTTTTTTTGCAAATTTTAAAACTAACGTTCTAATAGCTATTACTTTTTTATATTTACCTTGTTTGTAATACGTATTAGACACATTATTATACACATTGTAAACCCTATCATCTCTATTTAATCTTTTAAAAATATCAAGAGATTTATTATAAAAATAAATTGACGAATCTAATTTTTTAAGCCTAGTATAGTAATTTCCTAAATGTAAATATCCTTTTCCTAATACTAACTCATCTTCTCCTACACTAAGTTTTAAACCTTTTTTGTAAAAGCTAAACTCTTTATCCATTTGATTTTTGTATCGATACACATATCCTATATCAAAATGAATAGAAGCAAAACGCTCAGTATCATTAGTATTTTCAAATATATCTTTTGCTTCATTAAAATACCTAAGACATGTACTTAAATTACCTCTATTTTTTTCTATAAACCCTAATTTAAATAAAGTTCTACCTTCCATAGTACTATTACTACCCTTAGCTAAAAGTAAAGCTTCCTTGAAGAAATATTCTGACTTAGTAACATTTTTAGAATAAAAATACTCTCCACATTCATATAAAAACTGAACTTTATCCTTATTCGTTTTTATAGATTTTACAATTTCTTTTTTTGAAATAAAAATAGAATCTAAATTCTGAGAGTTTGTTTTTAAACTAAAAAAGAATAAAAAAGTAAATATGACTTTGTAATACATTTATTATATCTTTATTATGTACGTCCTTAAAAATATTAGATATCAATTTATAAAAACGAAAGCAAAATACACTAACTAATGTTAATAAAAAACTCAATCTTTAGTATTTTTAAAAACAATAAGAAGTCTTTTCTCATCTGTAGTAAAATAAAATCTATCTTCTAAAGAATATTCTGCTGTTTTGATATTCGAAGCACACAAAATCCTCTCCTATAAAACCAATATAGATAACCACAAAACACTTATTTTAAAAAATTATCATAATCACAAAAATACTACTACAAAAAACATTTAATTTTAACATACATTAACAAAACAATATGATTATTGTCATATTGCTAAATATAGTTTTATCGTAAATTTGTAACATAAAACAAAAAGTATATGAGAAACAGCTAAATATAACATTTGAATTAATTAATATAAAAAAGCAGGAATATGATTCCTGCTTTTTTTATGATTATTAAACCCAATCCTTAGGATTCTTTAAAACATTTAAAAGTCTTTCTTCTTCAGAATTTTCATCGGGTTGGTGATTGTATTTCCATTGTACAATTGGTGGCAAACTCATTAGAATACTTTCTATTCTTCCATTTGTTTTTAAACCAAAAAGAGTTCCTCTGTCGTGTACTAAATTAAATTCTACATAGCGACCTCTACGTACTTCTTGCCAATCTTTTTGTGCTCTTGTAAAAGCTATATCTTTTCTTTTTTCAACAATTGGCACATAACTTTTTAAGAAACTATTTCCTACTTCTGTTACAAAGTTGAATCGATCTTCTATAGAAAACTCTGCTATTTCTTTTTGATAGTCAAAAAATAAACCTCCAATTCCACGAGCTTCATTTCTGTGAGCATTCCAAAAATATTCATCACAAACTTTTTTAAACTTCGGATAAAAACCTAAATCATGTTTGTCACATGCGTTTTTACAAACCTGATGAAAATGTGTAGCATCTTCGTCAAATAAATAATAGGGAGTTAAATCTTGTCCGCCTCCAAACCATTGGGTTACGATGTTCCCTGCATCATCGTACATTTCAAAATAACGCCAATTTGCATGCACCGTTGGTACAAAAGGATTTATTGGATGCAATACCAAACTTAAACCACAAGCAAAAAAGTTTCCTTCTTTTACTTTAAACTGGTTTCTTAACGCTTCTGGTAACTCTCCATGAACTGCCGAAATATTAACACCTCCTTTTTCAAAAACCGATCCATTTTCTATAACACGTGTTCTACCTCCACCGCCTTCTTCTCTTTCCCAAAGATCTTCTTTAAATTTAGCACCACCATCTATTGCGGCTAATTTAGAAGTAATTTGATCTTGTAAGTTTTCTATGTATTTATAAAATTGATCTTTCATTTAATTGCAATTTTAGTCATATTCATTGTTTTAGTGGTTAGCAATAGCGTTTCTAGTACAGCTAAAAAGCAGTAATAAAAAAACCCAAAACTAATAGCTGTATGAGGTCTTTCTACAAATTCTCCACTTGCTGATAAAGTATCAAAATACCCCGACGATTTTAAAAATTCTTGTGTTAGTCCTAATTCTCCAAAAACACCATCTGAAAAGAGAGTAATAATGATAAGTACAATATATAAAATTGCTGCCAAAACAGAAAATAGTACAGCTCTTACTCTAATTTCCAGACTCACATCTGAAAACGCAAAGCGCATTCTATTTAGGACAACTAGTAAGTATAATAGTATGATATCATTATTTTCCATTGTTGAAGAAAATCCCCAAGCAAATAAACCATAAATTGGAATTAAAATAAACAAAGAAATCTTTTTAGGCATCACTGCCATAAATACTCCAGAATGTACCATAACAAACTCAAAAGCCATTAAAATAGCCATTGAAGAAATTTTAGAAACATCTGAAACTTCTGGCTGAAACCAAATAACAGAAAATTGGTACGCTATAATAAGTTTCATTATTATACCTGCATACTCAAAAGGTTTATCGTATTTTTTTAAAAGATTCACTTACTATTTTCTGAATTTAATAACGCTACGGTTTTTACAGATGCCGCTGTTACAGAAAGTGGAAAAACTAGAATAATTCCTAAAACAGGAATTAACAAACACAGCATAAAAACAATTCCATTTCCAATAGCAAAACCTTTCTTTTTTCCAACAAAATTAACACTGTCTTTATAATTAAAATGTCTTTCTAAGGTATAATCCATATTACCAAAACCTGCGTAATAAGCTTGTACCAAAAATAATAAAGCGGTAAAACCGAATCCTATAATAGGTATAAAACTTAATAATAACAACGGAATTGTTAACAATAATTCTTTACCAATGTTTCTAAAACTAATTCTAATTCCTCTTACTAATTGTTCTTGAAAAGTAGTTTCTCTGTGATTGTGTTTTAAATCTCCATTGATATGGATTTCTATTTTTTCTGAAACAGGACTCATAAACGGCGCTGATAAAGCCATTACAATATGTTTGTACAATAAAAACCCAATAACCAAAACAAAGAGCCCTCCGATTACAGAGGTTATGGTTGTAAATGTTTCTTTTCCCCAATCCCAAATCCAAATTTTAGATATAAAGTGCCCAATATTATCTGACAAACCGTAGGACGTAAAACCTATAATTGTTGCTGTTACTAGACTTATAATTATTGGAATGGAAAAATATTTCCAAAGTTTTAGTTTAGATATTAAACCAAAAGCACCAACGTAGGCTTTTATTCCTGAAAGTATATTTTTAATCATTAGCGTTGGCTTGCGTTAGCGATTGAAGTGGCATCCTTTTTGCTTTTCGCAAAAAGATACAATATTTCGACTGCGCTCAATATAAACTTCAAGCGCGACCACACTTTTTTGTGTGGTAACGCCCAAATTATTTTTCTATGAAGCTTTATATTCTTTTACCGCATCTATAAATGCTTTTGCATTTTCTAACGGAATATTTGGTAAAATACCATGACCAAGGTTTACAACTAATCTGTCTTTACCAAACTCATTAATCATTTCATGCACCATTTTTTTGATGACTGCCGGAGGAGAAAATAATCTTGTAGGATCGAAATTACCTTGTAACGTAATTTTTCCTCCTGATAAATAACGAGCATTTCTAGCAGAACATGTCCAATCTACACCCAACGCAGCAGCGCCCGATTTAGACATTTCATTTAACGCAAACCAACAACCTTTACCAAAAGCAATTACCGGAGTACTCTCTTTTAAAGCATCGATTATTTGCTGCATATATTGCCAAGAAAATTCTTGATAATCTACCGGAGACAACATTCCTCCCCAAGAATCAAAAACCTGAACAGCATCTACTCCTGCTTCAACTTTTGCTTTTAAGTATGCAATGGTTGTATCTGTAATTTTTTGCAATAAAGAATGTGCTACCACAGGGTTTGTAAAACATAATTCTTTTGCTTTATCGAAGTTTTTAGAACCTTGTCCTTGTACACAATAACAAAGAATTGTCCAAGGTGAACCCGCAAAACCTATTAACGGCACTTCATCATTTAGCTTTTCTTTGGTTGCTTTAATAGCTTCCATTACGTAACCTAAAGTGTCTTGAATATCTGGAACAATTACTGAATCTAAATCTTTTTGAGTACGAATAGGATTTGGTAAATAAGGCCCGAAATCTGGTTTCATTTCCACATGAATATTCATTGCTTGTGGAATTACCAAAATATCTGAAAACAAAATTGCAGCATCCATTCCGAATCTACGAATTGGTTGCACAGTTATTTCTGATGCCAACTCTGGAGTTTGACAACGTGTAAAGAAATCATACTTTTTCTTGATTTCTTGAAATTCTGGTAAATATCTTCCTGCCTGACGCATCATCCAAACGGGCGGACGGTCTACAGTTTCTCCTTTTAAGGCTCTTAAAAATAAATCGTTTTTTATCATTATGTAGCTTTTTGCTATTCGCTTTTAGCTTTTGGCTTTGGCTTTTAGCTATTTTTGATTGTGTTAAACGCCATTGTGAATGTAATGAAGCAATCTAGAGTTATAAACAACAGATTAATTCGACTTTCTTCTTGGTAATGACGGTTTTTTTATTTCATTTTAGATACAGCTAACATTCCTGCATCAATTGCTTTACTAATTTTTTTAATATCCTTGTCTGATAAAGCTGATGATAAAAACCATGCTTCAAACTGACTTGGCGGTAAGAAAACTCCGTTTTTGATCATTTCCCAAAAGAAAACAGCAAATTGATCTGTATGAGACAATTGTGCTTCTACAAAGTTAGTAACCTCGCTATTTACAAAGAAAGGGCTTAACATAGAACCAAACCTATTTACTGTTAAAGGAACATTGTACTTTTTAGCTGTTTCTAATAAAATTACTTCTAGTATACTACCAATTTCTTCAAATTGTTTATAAGGGTTTTGCTTTTTTAACTCTGTTAAAGTTGCAATTCCGCCTGCCATTGCAATTGGATTTCCAGATAAAGTTCCTGCCTGATACATTCCGCCTAAAGGCGCAACTTCTTGCATAATTTCTTCTCTTGCTCCATATGCTCCTACAGGGAAACCTCCACCGATAACCTTACCTAAACAAGTAATATCTGCTTCTACACCCAATAATTCTTGCGCTCCACCAAATTTAGAACGGAAACCTGTCATTACTTCATCAACAATTAATAATGCTCCTTTAGATTCTAAGTATTTTTTTAATTCTACTAAGAAATTATCTTCAGGAACCACAACCCCCATATTACCCGCAATTGGTTCAATAATTACACCGGCAATATTATCTTCGTTTTCAAAGTGTTTTTTTACACTATCTAAATCATTATAATTAGAAATTAAGGTGTTTTTTACAGCGCCTTCTGGCACTCCTTTAGAGCCCGGTAAACTTAAAGTCATTAAACCAGAACCTGCCGCAACCAATAAAGCATCTTGATGCCCATGGTAACAACCTGCAAATTTTATAATTTTATCTTTTCCGGTAAATGCTCTTGCCAAACGGATTCCGCTTAAAACAGCTTCGGTACCAGAATTTACAAAACGAACCTTATCCATTCCTGGAAAAGCATCACAAACTATTTTTGCTAATTTGATTTCGTTTTCTGTTGATGCACCAAAAGAATATCCTTTTTTCAAAGCTTTTTCAACTGCTTTTTGCACTTTCTTATGTCTATGACCTAAAATCATTGGTCCGTAAGAAAGTACTAAATCTACATATTTATTACCATCTACATCTGTGATTTTACTCCCTTTTGCTTTTTTAATAAACAACGGATTACCACCTACAGATGAAAATGCTCTTACTGGAGAATTTACCGCTCCAACAAGATGTTTTAATCCTTTATTATATAATTTCTCTGATTTCTTGAATTCCATGTTTTTTAGCTTTTGGCTTTTGGCTTTTGGCTATTCGCAAAATGCTAACAGCTAAAACCGAAAGGCTATTTTTTTAATAATACTCTCGCTGCTTCTTTTGCAAAATACGTAATAATAATGTCTGCTCCTGCTCTTTTCATAGACAGTAAACTTTCCATCATTACTCTTTCGCCATCAATCCAACCTTTTTCTGCAGCAGCTTTTACCATTGCATATTCTCCACTTACATTATAACATGCAATCGGACGATCGAAACTGTTTTTTAAATCTCTAATGATGTCTAAGTATGATAAAGCTGGTTTTACCATTAAAATATCTGCTCCTTCTTGATCATCAAAAGTAGCTTCTCGCATCCCTTCATCTCTGTTAGATGGATCCATTTGATAGGTTCTTCTATCTCCAAAAGTAGGTGCAGAATCTGCAGCATCTCTAAAAGGCCCATAAAAAGCAGATGCATATTTTACAGAATATGCCATAATTGGTAAGTTTACAAAACCTGTATTGTCTAAAGACTGACGAATCATATCAATCGTTCCATCCATCATACCAGATGGTGCAACCATATCTACACCTGCTTTTGCATGCGAAATAACTTGCTTGGCAATGTTTACTAACGTAGCATCATTGTCAACATCATTATCATGTATAATTCCACAATGACCGTGAGAAGTATATTCGCAAAAACAAACATCTGTAATTACATATAAGCCTGGGTAATTTTTCTTGATAAAACGAATTGCTTGTTGCATAATTCCGTTATCATTCCAAGTTTCGGTTCCTTCATCATCTTTTGTAGATGGAATTCCGAATAACAAAACGGCAGGAATATTTAATTCAACCACCTCGTCTAATTCTTTAGAAATTCGATCTAAAGAAAAACGTTTGATTCCTGGCATAGAAACAATTTCTGTTTCTATATTTTCTCCTTCTTCAATAAAAAGTGGATAGATAAAATCATCTACAGATAATTTAGTTTCTCTAACTAATCTTCTAATTCCTTCTGATTTTCTTAATCTTCTTGTACGAAACATTCCTCTATTTTTTCTCCTTCAAGATTTCAAAAAACCTTTCAGGATGTTTGTAAACTTGTTATTGGCGTTAAGAGTTTCCTCCGTTCTAATATCTTCGGATATTCTTAACCTTTTTTCTTTTTCGAAAAAAGATACAATGAAAGCCTGTTAAAACGTCCAAATAATTATCTTGAGTAATACAAATTTACCAATTCTAGAACACTATCTACACTAGGTAAGTTTGCAACTTCAACTTTATCAAAATATTTTCTAGCTTCTTTTGCTGTTGTTTCTCCAATACAGAACGCAACCCTATCCGGATTATTTTCTTCTAAATAACTTTCTATACCAGACGGACTATAAAATAAAACGCCAGAAACTTCATCATCTATTTTTTCTGAACTTAACATCGTTTTATAAACCTCAACTTCATTTACAGTAATATCACGTGCTTGCAAAGAAGCTGGTAAAACATCTAATCTTACATTACTACAAAAATAAGTTACATTTTTAGTTTCTAATTCAGCCGCTAAATATTCTGCCAATTTCTGAGCATTTTTAGCAGCATGAGCAACTTTACCAATTCTATTTTCAATTAGTTTTTTTGTTCTTCTACCAACACAATAGATATTCTTAAAATTCATTTCATCTCTTGTAAAAGAATTTAAAAGCGCTTCTACTCCATTCTGACTCGTGATAACAACGTTTTCAATTTCGTTTTTCATCACCTTTGGTGGAATTCTATTAAAACGAATTTTAATAAAATCGCTGTCTTTTATACCAATTGTATCCGATAAAATTTCTTTCTGTAGTTCCGATAATTTTTTAGTAGAATAGATATTTTGTAATGGTGCTACAGCTTCTTCGGCATCTTCTGCCATTAACTCTTTTCCACCTTTATTAATTACATAATCTGCACAATCCTTAGCCAAATAACGATGGCTTCCTAATTTTGCATTTTTAGTAACCGTAATTTTTTTAGTACCGTCTTTTTTTAATAAAACACCTTTAAAAACAACCTCTTCAGTTCTTGCATCTACATAAGCCAAAGCGCCTATTGGTGCAGAACAACCTCCTTCTAAAAGTTTTAAAAACTCTCTTTCTACTCCAACACAAACCTTGGTTTCGTAGTGGTTTAATTGCTCACAAGCATCTTTTACAAAATCGTCTTTTTCTAAACAAGCAACCATAATTGCTCCTTGTGCGGGTGCAGGAATCATCCATGTTAACGGAATTGCTTCTGCATCTCTTAAGCCTAATCTTTCTAATCCTGCGGCAGCAAAAATGGCTCCGTTCCAAGTTTCACTATTCTCTAATTTTTCTAAACGAGTATTTACATTTCCACGTAAATCTTCTACTTTGTGCGTTGGATAACGGTCTAACCACATTGCTTTTCTACGTAGACTTCCTGTTGCAATAACACCATTTGGTTGTCCAAAAAACTCTTCGTTATCTTTTAAAACCAACAAATCTATATAATCTGCACGTTTTAAAACAGCAGCTTGTATAATTCCTTCAGGTAAAACAGTAGGAACATCTTTTAAAGAATGTACAGCAATATCAATATCACCATTTAACATGGCAACATCTAAATTTTTAGTAAAAACACCGGTAATACCTAATTCATATAAAGGTTTGTCTAAAACAATATCCCCCAAAGATTTTATTGGTACTAACTCTGACTCATAGCCTAATTCCGTTAATTCTTTACGTACTTTATTAGCTTGCCAAAGAGCCAATTGGCTATCGCGAGTTCCTATTCTTATTATTTTCTGCATGGAGTTTTTTATTAAGATTTAAAAACCTTATTAATTACTTGGAGGCTTTGCGAAACAGATGTTTCTTCATCTTTTAAATGTTTCACAAATTGGGTAGTTATTTTTTGAATAAAACGTGACGTTAAAATTTCGGCTTGATTTTCATCAAAACCTACAATTTTTTTCTTCTGAAAATTAATTTCGTCGCTTGTAATATTTTCTAATGATTTCTTTAAAGCAGCAATGGCAGGTGTAAATCTTCTGTGATTTAACCATTCATTAAACTCTGCTTTATGCGTTTCTATAATTGCTTCTGCATACGGCACTTCTTGTTGACGAACCGCTAAAGTTTCATCTGTAATTTTAGAAAGCTCATCTACATTTACTAAAGAAATACCTTCTAAATACGTAACTTCTTTGGCTACATTTTCTGGCATTGATAAATCTAAAATAAGTAACTCTTTATTTTTAGAAATGTGTTCTTTGGTTATCGTAGGCTTATCTGCACCGGTAGAAACAATTAAAACATCTGCTTTTTCTATTTCTTCTGATAAATTCTCTATCAAAGACTTTCTAATAGACGCATGTTCTTTTACAAATTCAGCAGCTTTTTCTTCTGTTCTATTGATTAAACAAATTTGTTTATTTTTAGTATATTCTGCTAAATTTTTACACGTATGTTTTCCCATTTTACCCAAACCAAAAACTAAAATATTTTTAGAATTATAATCGGGTAAATTTTTAATGATATACTGCACAGCCGCATAAGAAACAGAAGTAGTACCAGAACTTAACCTTGTTTCGTTCTTTACGCGTTTACTTGCCTGTAAAACACTATTTATTAATCTTTCTATGTATGCGTTTGTTGTATTGTTTTTTTGAGCTAATTTAAAAGATTGTCTTAATTGACCTACAATTTCGTAGTCTCC
Organism: Polaribacter sp. Z014; assembly: GCF_023555435.1. Classification (NCBI taxonomy): domain Bacteria; kingdom Pseudomonadati; phylum Bacteroidota; class Flavobacteriia; order Flavobacteriales; family Flavobacteriaceae; genus Polaribacter; species Polaribacter sp. Z014. Next base: position 25,297 of record NZ_JALCZP010000028.1, on the reverse strand, counting down.
CAAAATCTGACTTTCTAATCCGGTACCAATTCTAAATAATTGCTGTATGGCTTCTTGGTTTTTATAAACATTAGAAACTTTTGCAAATTCTTGAATTGTTCCTTCAGAAAATTCACACAATAATTCTATTAATTGACAAGGTCTTTCTGCAAAACCACTAATCTCGGTTCTATTACAAGTAGATATAATAAAAATCCCTTTATAGCCTCTCTCTTTAGAAAGTTGTAACAACGAGGTTTGATTTTCTTTGGATAAAGAAAATTTTCCGCGCGTTTTAGCATCTGCCTTTTTGTAACTAACGCCAATATTATAAAAGTGCTCTTGCCTGTGCTCTTGCATATAATTCTTAAAGTTGGACAAAAGTATAAACTTCAATTAGAAAAAAATGTCGCTTAAAGGACTTTTTATAACGTTATATGTTTTTTACTTCATTTTTATTTATAAAACATCTGAAAAGCATTACTTTTGCTAAAGAATTGAGTTTTTGCTTATTTTTATATAGAATCATTCTAAATAAAATAATTGAAACTAAAAAGATAACTTATGTTCAAAAATGTCGGAGAAAGTACTTTTGAAGAAATTACTTTAGAAAAAGGTTTTTATGTGCTTCATTTTCAGAACGAAAGTAATAAAATTGAAAGTTTTGAACGCAAAATTAATAACGCTTTTATACAGATTCATTTTTGTTTAAGAGGAAAATCTAAATTTTTATTTAATAATGGCACGTATTCGTTTGATGTATTAGACAATAGAGCCATTTTATTATACAATCCGCAAGGTGTTTTGCCTATCAACTTAGAAATTCAACCTAAAACCACCTTGGTTTCACTATTAATTTCTATTGAAAAATTTCACGCTTTATTCTCTAAAGAATCCGGTTACATTCCTTTTTTAAGTGATGAGAATAGTAACAAAAAATATTATGATGATACAGAAATAAAACATTCTGTATCAATTGTACTACAACAAATTATCAATTCTAAAACAAACAGTTCTATTAGAGACTTGTATGTTAGAGGAAAAGTATATGAACTATTAAGTCTTCATTTTCAAAAAGAAGAAAATCCTGAAGGTGAATTTTGTCCCTTTTTAGTTGATGAACAAAACGTCTTAAAAATTAGAAACGCCAAAGAAATTATTATTGCTAGAATGGCAGAACCACCAAGTTTACAAGAATTAGCAAACGAAATTGGTTTAAATATTAAAAAATTAAAAGAAGGGTTTAAACAAATTTATGGAGATACGGTTTATAGTTTTCTGCTAGATTATAAAATGGAATATGCTAGAAAATTATTAGAAAGCAATCAATTTAATGTAAATGAAGTGGGTGTAAAAGTAGGTTACAGCACGTCGAGTCATTTTATTGCAGCTTTTAAAAAGAAATTTGGCACAACCCCAAAGAAACATACACAAAGTATAAACCAATCCTAACCTTAGCCCATCTTAATCTTCCTAAAGGGAAGAAACTGTTAAGGAAATAGAATGGTAAAAAGAGCACTAAAAGTATTTTTAATTTTAGTTTGAAGAAAATTTATAATAAAAGAAGAAGTAATTAAGTATGAGTTTCCCCTGAGGGAAATAAAAGAGGCTAATGGAACAACTAACACATTACGACATAGAAAACAATCAAAAGCAATTTCCTATAACAATTGTTTGCGATGCAATTAGAACCCCAGAAAACATAGGAATGTGTTTTCGAATTTCTGAAAGTTTTGGTGTACAAAAAATTTATTTTCATGAGAACTCACCTTCTACAGAAAACAGAATTGTAAAAAAGACGGCAAGAAATACGGTAAATCAAATAGAACATGAAGTTTACAACGATTTTGACAAACTTATAACTGATTTAAAACAAGACGGAAATACCATTATTGGAATAGAAATTACTGATAAAAGTATCGATATTCAAGATTTTAATTTTAAAAATTCTGAAAAAATCGTTTTACTTTTGGGAAGTGAAAGAAATGGTATTGAAAACATTAATTTAGTGGATGCAACGGTAGCAATACCAATGTATGGTAGAAACTCTAGTATGAATGTTATACATAGTTTGGCAATTACGCTGTATGAAGTAACCAATCAGTTGGCAGTAAGCAGTAAGCAGTAAGCAGTAAGCAGTAAGCAAAAAAATGAAATTAGATAGAACTGGCATCGTTTTATATACGATTAATTATAAATCTTGTATAAATTTTTATGAGAACATCTTAAATTTGCAAAAAATGTTTGAAGGTGAAAATTTGACTTGTTTTGAGTTTGGAAATGCTTATCTAATGATAGAGTTAGATGATGAATACAAAGGCATTGAAACAAAAAATGAAAGATTTAAAACATGTTTAAGATTAAATGTATCTAACGTAAAAGAGGTTGCAGATAATTTAATTTTAAATAATATAAAAGTAGATTATAAAGAACATTCTTGGGGAACCATAGCCAAATTTCAAGATCCGGATGGGAATTTATGTGCTTTTAAGGATAGCGAAAAATTTGAAAAACAAATTACTGAATACACATTAACAAAACCATAAATTCTGAAACCAATTCAGAATAACAAAAAATAATTAAATTAACAAAAGTCCATTTTTTCAACCTTAAAAACTTTGAAACTTTGAAACTTTGAAACTTTTTTAAATGAAAGGAATATTACTAAACAATTTAGGATCTCCAGATTCTACAGACACCAAAGATGTAAAAAAATATTTAGGTGAATTTTTAATGGATGAACGTGTAATTGACATTCCGTATTGGAAACGTTGGCTACTTATAAACGGAATCATCTTAAATACACGTCCTAAAAAGTCTGGTGCCGCTTACAAAAAAATTTGGTGGAAAGAAGGTTCTCCCCTAGTTGTAATATCTCAAAGATTTACAGATAAACTTGTAAAAAAGGTAGACTTACCTGTTGCTTTGGCAATGCGTTACGGTTCTATGACTATGGAAAACGGAATAAAAGAATTGGTAGATAAAGGTGTTACAGAAATATTTTTAGCGCCCTTATATCCGCATTACGCAATGTCATCTTACGAGACTGTAGTTGTAAAAGCAGAACAAATTATCGCTGAGAAATATCCGCAAGTAAAATTAGACGTTTTACCAGCATTTTATAACGAGCCAGATTATATAAAAGCAATGAGTAACAACATTGCCAATCATTTAAAAGGGTTTGATTATGATCATATTTTATTCTCATATCATGGTATTCCAGAGCGTCATATTCTAAAATCTGATGTTACTAAAAACCACTGTAAAATAGACGGCTCTTGTTGCGAGCGTAATTCTGTAGCACACCATACCTGTTACAGACATCAATGTTTTGAAACCACTAAAGAAATTGCTAAAACCTTAAACTTAAAAGAAGGAACGTATAGCAATTCTTTTCAATCTCGTTTATTAAAAGATCCTTGGTTAAAACCTTATACAGATTTCGAATTAGAGAAATTCCCATCCGAAGGTAAAAAGAAACTTGCCGTAATTACCCCTGCATTTGTAGCCGATTGTTTAGAAACGCTAGAGGAAATCGCCATGGAAGGAAAAGATGAATTCTTAAAATTTGGAGGTACAGATTACAAACACATACCTTGTATGAATGATAATGATGATTGGGTAGATGTGATGGTAAAATGGATTAACAACTGGAAAGATAAGTAAATAGTTTTCAGTTGCAGTTTATAGTCGTCAACTGAAATTTATCAAAATTATTAGAAGCTATTTCCTGCTTTCCATTATATCTTTTTATTTCTGTCATTGCGAAGTTTACTTTTTTGTAAACTGTGGCAATCTCATAATTAGAAACAGATTGCTTCGTTCCTCGCAATGACGCATATTTAAAAACAATAAAAAGGATGCCATTTCAATCAGGGCTAAACATATTTGCAGACTAAAAGCATCAATTAAAACTAAATACATTTTATGGACTTTCTATACGTAAAAGCATTACATATTATTTTTGTAGTAACTTGGTTTGCTGGTTTATTTTACATTATTCGCTTATTCATCTATCATATAGAAGCAGAGAAAAAACCAGAACCTGCAAAAGAAATTTTACAAACTCAATACAAATTAATGAGTAAAAGATTGTGGTACATGATTACGTGGCCTTCCGCAATTTTAGCAAGTGTTTTTGCTTTTTGGATGTTGTATCAAAATCCGTATTTCTTAAAAATGCCTTGGATGCATGTAAAATTAGCATTTGTTTTAGCGCTATACTTTTACCATTATTCTTGTCAGAGAATTTACAAGCAATTACAAAATGATGTAATAAAATATACTGCTTTTCAACTTAGAATATGGAACGAGGTTGCAACCATTATCCTATTTGCAGTAGTATTTTTAGTTACACTACAATCTGCCATTAATTGGATATGGGGCGTTGTAGGAATCATCCTTTTTGGAGTATTATTAATGTTAGGAATTAGACTCTACAAAAAAATTAGAGCCAAAAAATCTTGGGAAAAAGCTGAGAGAGAGGTTTTGGGAGATAAAAAGTAAGCAGTCTTCAGTTAGCAGTCTCAGTTCAACACTGTTGACTGCATACTGCCAACTGAATACTAATATTTAACTTCTTATACTCTGTTCAAACGGAATTCTATTTACAATAGATCTACCTAAAGTAACCTCATCTGCATACTCTAATTCATCACCCACAGAAATTCCACGAGCAATTGTAGAAGTTGTAATTTCAAATTTTTCTATTTGTTTAAAAATATAGAAGTTGGTCGTATCTCCTTCCATCGTAGAACTTAACGCAAAAATCAATTCTTTTACTTCGCCACTTTCTACTTTTCTAATTAAACTTTCTATTTGTAAATTCTGAGGACCAATACCTTCAATCGGAGAAATTTTACCTCCTAAAACATGGTACAATCCATTAAATTGAGACGTACTTTCTATAGCCATTACATCTCTAATATCTTCTACCACACAAACAATTTCTGGATTTCTTTTTACATTATTGCAAATATCACACAATTCCGTATCCGAAATATTATGACATTTTTCACAAGTTTTTACATCATTTCTTAAGTGTAACAATGCCTCAGATAAAAACTTAGTATTATCAGAAGGTTGTTTTAATAAATGCAATACCAAACGCAATGCCGTTCTCTTACCAATTCCTGGTAAACGAGACACCTCATTTACTGCATTTTCTAAAAGTTTTGATGAAAAATCCATAGCTAGCAAAATTACGAATTATCAATTATCAATTACGAAATAATACATTAAAAATTTAAAAAAGTATATCTTCGTATTTGTTAAATCGTAATTCGTAATTTACCAAATGCAACCACTTTATATACTCCTTTTAATAGTCGCTTATTTTACTGTTTTAATAGGCATTTCTTACATCACCGGAAAATCTGCCGACAATAAAACCTTTTTTAAAGCAAACAATTCTTCACCGTGGTACTTAGTAGCTTTTGGTATGATTGGCGCTTCTCTTTCTGGAGTTACTTTTATTTCGGTTCCTGGTTGGATAGAAACCGACTCTATGAGCTATTTTCAAATGGTTTTAGGGTATGTTGTTGGATATGCAATTATTGGCTTGGTATTACTGCCACTCTATTACAAACTAAATTTAACCTCCATTTACACCTATTTACAAGATCGTTTTGGTAACTATTCTTACAAAACAGGTGCAAGTTTCTTTTTACTTTCTAGAATAGTTGGTGCTGCTTTCAGACTTTTTTTAGTGGCAAATGTTTTACAAGCAATCTTGTTCGACGCCTATGGAGTTCCGTTTTGGGTAACCGTTTCCATCACCATTCTATTAATTTGGCTATACACTTTTAAAGGAGGTATAAAAACCATTGTTTGGACAGATACTTTACAAACCTTATTTATGTTGATTGCTGTAGGTGTTTGTATTTATACCATTTCTAGCGAAATGAAAATTGACAACCTTTTTACCTACGTTGCCGATAGCGAATTGTCTAAAACATTCTTTTTTGAAGATGTAAAAGCCGGAAATTATTTCTGGAAACAATTTTTAGCTGGTGCTTTTATTGCCGTTGTTATGACTGGTTTAGACCAAGATATGATGCAAAAAAACCTAACCTGTAGAAACTTAAAAGACGCACAAAAAAACATGTTTTGGTTTACCATTGTGTTGGTAATCGTCAACTTTTTCTTTTTAGCATTGGGTGTTTTATTAACCGATTATGCCCAACAAAATGGTATCGATGCTCACAAAGACCAACTCTTCCCAATCATTGCAACGCAAGGAAATTTAGGTTTAGCTACTGCCCTTTTCTTCTTACTAGGTTTAATTGCTGCGGCCTATTCTAGTGCAGATTCTGCCTTAACCTCTTTAACCACTTCTTTTAGTATTGATATTTTAGAAATTGATAAAAAGAAAGATAAAAACGAACAAGAAAAAATTAGAAAGAAAATTCATATTATTTTCTCTTTGGTATTGATAGCTACGATCCTTGTTTTTAAATATTTTATTGCGGATGCAAGTGTTATTGCAAAAATATTCACATTTGCGGGTTATACATACGGACCTTTATTAGGTTTATATGCTTTTGGAATGTTTACAAAATTAAAAGTAAAAGATAAATTGGTACCTGCTATATGTTTAATTGCTCCGGTTCTTACTTATATGATTAGTTATTATTCGAAAGAAAAACTTGGTTTCGATTTTGGCTTTTTTGTATTGATTTTAAACGGCTTTTTAACCTTTATTGGATTGTATTTAGCGAAGAAGTAATTAGGGTTTGTTTCTAAGCTTATTTTCGAATAACTTCGCTAACTTTTGATATTAAACATTAAAACGTTCGATATCAATTTAGTTATCGAATTCAATAAAAAACCACTTAAACCTTAAAAAAACAAGCATATATCATTTTATAAATGAATAACATGAAAAAATCAATTTCCATCATTGGCTCCGGACCTTCCGCCCTACTTTTAGCAGCTTTTTTAGATACTACAAAGTTTGAGGTTACTATTTATGAAAAAAATAAAACTGCGGGTAGAAAACTATTAGTTGCAGGAAAAGGAGGTTTTAACCTTACACATTCAGAATCCATTCTAGATTTTATTGAACGTTATACGCCTACCAATTTTTTAAAAGATGCTTTATTAAGTTTTACCAATGATGATTTTAGAAATTGGCTACAATCTATAGGAATCCCTACCTATATTGGTAGTAGTAAAAGGATTTATCCAGAAGAAGGCATAAAACCAATCACTGTTATCAATACTATTTTAAATCATTTAAAAGAAAAAGGAATCGTTTTTAAATATGAACATACTTTTTCGGGTTGGAATGCAGAAAATAATCTCATCATTAATAATGCAATTATTCCGTCTGATTATACCGTTTTTTCTTTAGGAGGCGCAAGTTGGAAAATTACAGGCTCTGATGGTAGCTGGTTAGAAACGTTTCAAGAAAAAGGTGTAAATACCGCTCCGTTTGAAGCTTCAAATTGTGCATTTAAAATTGATTGGAATCCGGATTTCATCACCCAAAACGAAGGAACTCCATTAAAAAATATAACCATTACATGTGCAGATAAAAAACAAAAAGGAGAAGCTGTAATTACTAAATTCGGATTGGAAGGAAATGCCATTTACGCTTTGAGTCCGCAAATTAGAGCGCAACTAAAAACCGAAGAAAAAGCAACAATTTACATCGATTTTAAACCCACTTTCACTTTAGAGCAAGTTACATCTAAAATGGTAAATTCAAACTTTAAAAATACTACACAAACTTTAAAAAAAGGATTAAAGTTAAGTAATTCTGAAATTGATTTACTTAAAATTCATCTTTCTAAAGAAACTTATTTAGATTCAGAAATTTTATCAAAATACATTAAAAATTTTCCTTTAGAAATTACAGGTTTAGGAAAGTTAAACGCAGCTATTTCTAGTGTTGGCGGAATTGATTTGAATGCTATGGACACTCATTTTCAATTAGATAAAATTCCGAATCAATACTGTATTGGAGAAATGGTAAATTGGGATGCACCTACTGGAGGCTATTTAATACAAGCATGTGCAAGTTCTGGAGTTTATTTAGCAAAACATTTAAATGAAATTGATTAAAAAAGGGGGTTTTAGAATGTTTGTACTCTTAAAATAATCCCTATTTTTACTTAATAGAAATTAGAAGAATGTCAAAAGATTTAAGTAATTACAGAAAATCCTACGAAAAACAAGAACTTTTAGAAAGCACTTGTCCAGAAAACCCCATGGAGTTATTTCAAACTTGGTTTATCAATGCTGATAACTCTAATATGGTTGATGAAAGTAACGCCATGACCGTTTCATCAATTGGTTTAGATGGTTTCCCAAAAAGCAGAGTTGTTTTATTAAAAAAGTTTACTTGGGAAGGTTTTATCTTTTACACCAATTACAATTCAGAAAAAGGAAAAGCTATTGCCGCCAACAACAATATCTGTTTATCTTTCTTTTGGCCTGGGTTAGAACAGCAAATTATTATTAAAGGAAACGCAGAAATCTTAGCAGAAAACTTATCTGACGGTTACTTTGAATCGAGACCAGACGGAAGTAAATTAGGTGCTTGGGCATCTAACCAAAGTGAGATTGTTTCTTCTAGAGAAGAATTAGATACACTTTTAAAAACTTTTGAAAAAAAGTTTGAGGGAGAAGAAATTATTAGACCAAAGCATTGGGGTGGCTATATAGTGAAACCTATTTCTATAGAATTTTGGCAAGGGAGACCCAATAGAATGCACGATAGAATAAGATATACGTTAGAAGAAGATTTTTCTTGGAAAAAAGAAAGATTAGCGCCATAAATTTTTATATTTACAACTCAACAATTAAAATTGAATGAAAACTTTATACATTGTTAGACATGCAAAATCTTCTTGGGAATACTCAGGAATAGAAGATATTGACAGGCCTCTAAAAAAACGCGGAATAAAAGACGCACATTTAATGTCTAAATTCTTAGCAAAAGAAATAAAAAGACCAGACGTTTTTGTATCTAGTAGTGCTAACAGAGCCTTACATACAGCTATTATTTTTTGCGAAAATTTCGAATTTCCTTTATCTAACCTACAAGTAAAAAGGCAGCTATATAGCTTTAGTGATGGTTATTTGGTAAAAACAGTCAATGCTTTAGATGATGGTTTTAATTCTGCTATTATTTTTAGTCATGATCATGGTATTAATACCTTTGTAAATAAGTTTGGTAACAAACCTATTTCTCACGTATCAACTTGTGGGGTTGTCGGCATTCAATTTGAAGATAAACATTGGAAAAACTTAAAAAAAGGGAAAACGTTTATGATAGAGTTCCCTAAAAACCATAAATAAAATAGTTTGTTAGAAATAAAAAAATATGGTGCTATAGATATTGGTTCAAATGCAATTAGATTGTTAATATCCAATGTTATAGTATCTGAAGACAAAGAGCCTCAGTTTAAAAAATCTTCTTTAGTACGTGTGCCAATTCGTTTAGGTGCAGATGCTTTTGTTGGTGGAATTATCAGTGAGAAAAACACAACCAGAATGATAAATGCTATGGAAGCATTTAAATTATTAATGGATGTAAATGGTGTAGAAAGATATAAAGCCTGTGCAACATCTGCTATGAGAGAAGCAGAAAACGGTAAAGAAGTTGTTGATAAAATTTTTAAAGAAACAGGTGTAAAAATTGATATAATTGGAGGTAAAGAAGAAGCCGCTATTATTTCATCTACAGATCTAAATCAATTAATAGAAGGAAGTAATTCTTACGTATATGTTGATGTTGGTGGTGGTAGTACAGAATTCACCATATTTTCTGAAGGTAAAATTATTACTTCAAAATCTTTTAAAATGGGTACAGTACGTTTGCTAAGCAACAAAAAAGCTGTAAACAAAGAAATTTTTGCCAATGTAGAAAAATGGATAAAGAAAAATACTAAAGATTTAAAAAAGGTATCCTTAATTGGTTCTGGAGGTAACATTAATAAGTTATTTAAAATGTCTGGACGTACAGAAGGAAAACCAATTTCTTATATTTATTTAAATGCTCAATATCAATTTTTAAAACAAATGACTTATGATGAGCGTATTTCTGAGTTAAGTTTAAACCCAGATAGAGCTGATGTTATTATACCAGCAACCAAAATTTACTTGTCTGCTATGAAGTGGAGTGGTGCAAGAAAAATTTATGTTCCAAAAATTGGACTATCAGATGGTATTATTAAAAGCCTCTTTTACAATAAAATATAAATAGTTTTTATATTATTTTATGATTTCTTTAACATATTTTGTATTTTTGTTATCAAATTATGTGACTTACTAAAAAAACAGGGGTCATACAAGAGAACTAAAAAATCAAAACAAGTTTATTATGAAAAAAATTTTACTAAGTGCTACGCTATTAATGTTTGGAGCAACAGCTTTTGCTCAAGACTTACCAACAAATCCAGAACCAGGAAAATGTTACGTACGTTGTAAAACTCCAGAAGTATGGAAAAACGAAGATGTAACTATTGAAATAGCTCCGGCTTACAAAAAAATTGTAACGCATCCTGCAGAATACAATACAGTAACCGAAAGAGTTTTAATTAAAGAAGCTGGAAAACGTTTAGCTATTGTTCCTGCAGTATGGGAAGACAAAACTGTTAGCTATAGAGCTAAAGAAGATGCAAATAAATTAAGAGTAATTAATGCAACATTTAATCCAGATTCTCAAACAATAGAGACTAAAGCAGCTTCTGCTAACTGGGAAATGAGTGAAAAAGCTCCTGATTGTGAATCTAGCGATCCTAACGATTGTAGATACTGGTGTTATAAACCAGTTCCTGCACAATATGTTACTATTCCTTTAACTACATTAGACAGAGACGCAAGTACAGTATCTGATAAAGTTCCTGGATATGATAAAACATATACTACTAAAGTAATGGTTAAAGGACCTACAACTTCATCTATTGAAATTCCTGCAGTTTATGGAAGTATCAATAAAACAGTTTTAGTTAAAGATGCATGGCAAGAAGAAGTTACTGTTGCTGCTAAATACAAAACTGTAACAAAAGAAATCTTAGTTAACAAAGGTGGATTAACAACTTGGAAAGTAGTTGAATGTTCATTAGTTAACAACACTATTTTACCTATTAACTGGAATTTAGGAAGCGCTACTTTAACTTCAGCTGCTAAAGGAATTATTGATACTAGATTATTACCTGTATTAAAAACTGGTGTATCTGTAGCTTTAGAGTCTCATACAGATTCAAGAGGAACAAAAGAAAACAACCAAAATTTATCTGAAAGAAGAGCTCAAGCGGTTACAAACTATTTAATTTCTAAAGGTGTAAACCCAAGTAAATTAACTGGTAACGGTTTTGGAGAGTCTAAATTAACTAACAGATGTTCTGATGGAGTTTCTTGTACAGAAGCACAACACAGAGCTAACAGAAGAACTACTTTTAGAGTAGTAAATGAAAAATAATTATACCTCTAAGTAAATTAGAGCATTAATATAAAACCGAAGCTATTAGCTTCGGTTTTTTTTATTTAATACTGCTGCTATTTTAGTTTATTTAATATTCATTAATAAAACAACATCTCTACAATTTAAAAACACTTCTTATTAAAAAAAATAAGCACAAGTTTCTCTTTCTAAAATTTTATATAGATCAAGAAAGAACAAAGTAACTTATGATAGTGCATTAGAGAGGTAAAATACAAGTTTTAAGACTCTCTCTAATTAATAATGAAGAATTGCCAACAATAAGAAAAAACCATAGAATAACTGTATTACTCCAATGCAATCTTCACTATTTTAATTGTAGCAACTTACACACTAAGAAAATGGAATAAAACTAGGGATGAACAAAATTCTAAACCAAAAAAACCGAAGCTATTAGCCTCGGTTGTTTAATTTAATAATTTTCTATTACTGATTGAATAAAAGGATAATAGTAATCTGTTAAAATTAATCCTTTTTTATAACCAATTATTTTTCCTTTATGGTTTACAAAAACTAATGTTGGAAATGTTCTTATTTGAAACTTCCTTTTTAAATCATTATTTATTTCTATTTTATCAGAAGAAATTAAATCTAAATTTCTAGGACTATCTGCTTCATATAAAATTAAATCTTTGTCTGCTATATCCTTAAATTTTTGAGTATGAAAAAGTTTCTTATCTAATATTTTACAAGGTCCACACCAATCTGAACCCGTAAAATAAATAAGTACTGGTTTATTTTCGTTTTTAGATTTCTTTAAAGCATCCTTAAAAGTAGGCTGCCAATTTAAAGAAATTGTTTCTTCTAATTTAATTTTATGTTCTTCTATAATTTGTTCTTGTGCAACAATGTTAGCTACAGAAAAGAAACAAATAGATAAACCCAATATAACATTTTTCATGAATGGTAATTTCATCAAAAATATCAAAAATAATACCAAAAAAAAAATTCTATAGAAAACTTGAGATAAATTAAAAGAAACCCGCTACCTTTTCAATTATTAAGACCTAAAACTAAATCCAAAAGATTAAGGTTACAAAAACAAAAAGCCGTAATTAAAAAATTACGACTATAGTTATTCCTAGGATATAATAAATTCAATCCCCCAATTTAATTATTACATATTATCTTCAGAATAAGAACAAATATACAATAGTTTAAATACATATTAAAGAATAAACTCCACTAAACTAAAACATTAACTAATTATTAAGGCTACCTTTACCATATCTTAAAAAATTAACATAATAAACATTATTGACTATATTCTGATAAATAGATAGCTTAAAACATATAATTTTTTTATAAAAAAATAAATAAAATCCATTAAACACCCTATAAAACAACAAAAAAAGAAAATAAAGATTTAAAAGATTACCGCCTAAACATCGATTAATATTTTAATAAATCTAGTGTTTTTTTACGTTGTACTTTTTTGGTATCCGTTTCTATAAATTCATTCACAAAATAAATATCTTTTGGAACTTCAAATTTTTTAAGTAATTTTAATTGTGCTATTTCTAATTTTAGAGACTTTTTAAATTCCACTGAAGCGAAAGGTTGCTCCACAACTAAAACAAGCTTCTCCCCTAGTTGCTCATTAGGAATTCCTGTAACAAAAAACCGATTTGAAATAATCTTCGATAATTTTTCTTCAATTATTTCCGGATGCAATTTTACACCTCCAGAATTTATTACGTTATCTAAACGACCTAACCATTCAAATTGATGATCAGAAACTAAATAAATACTATCATTTGTAAAAATAACTTCATTTGAAACATTTGGAGCTTTAATTACCAAACAGTTTCTAGCGTCTTTATAGATTTCTACATTGGGTAATGTTTGATAAAATTCTTTTTGAAAAGATTTCTGTTCACTATCTACTTGAATTGACAAAGGATTATTCAACCTTTTAACAGCAATATGCGTTATGGTTTCTGTCATACCATAAGTAGCAAAAACAGCACAAATAGAAGTCTGAATTTTTGCTTGTAATTGGTTAGAAACTACGCCTCCTCCAACAATTAATTTTTTAATTTGAGGTAGCTCAGCTAAAGAATTCTCTAACTGTAACGGAACCATAGCTGTAAAATCATACTGCTTTTTTATCCCACGTAGTGGAAAAGAATTTGGAGCTACTACATCTAATTGCCAACCTAAAACTAAGGCTCTTATCAACATCATTTTACCAGCTATATATTCTGTTGGCAAACACAATAAAGCGATGGTATTTTCTTTTAAATCAAAAAACGTTCCGGTAGCTAAAGCAGAATTAATCATCTGACTTTTTTGCAACTTTATCTCTTTTGGAACTCCTGTAGAACCGGAGGTTTTAACAATAATAAAAGTATCCTTAGAAAACCAATTTTCTAAAAATTGATGGATATCATCAGAAAAACCAGCAGTATACGTTAGCATTTCCTCTACAGAAGCAAATGAAATTCCATTTAATTGAAAACTTGTATGAAATCTATCTAATTTCAATCTTCTAAAATTCTATAGTTTTCTTTTAAATTTACAGGTTCTTTAATCTTTCCTGTTAGTTTCTCTATCCAATTTTTCCATCCATATTTTTTAGAAAAAACAAATAAAAGTAGTGGATATAAAACTAAAACAGGGAAAAACATTTCCCAACCCACAGAAGGCTCAGAAGTATCTACATATAAGGCATCCGTTTGAAAAACAGTCCAATTGGTGGTTACAAAAAATGCAGCTACAATATTATTAATGGCATGTAATCCAAGAGACAACTCGGTTCCTTCATCCATTAAAGTGGTAATTCCGTAAAAGAAACCTGTACCAATATAAAAAACCATAGAAATATAACCTAGTTTTTCAACCTCAGGATTTGCTCCATGCAATAAACCAAAACAAACAGAAGTTAATACCAAAGGCAACCATCTGTTTTTAGCCAAAATACCCAAACCTTGCATAAAATAACCTCTAAATAATAATTCTTCAAACGAAGTTTGAAAAGGTAAAAACAGAAAAGAGACCGCTAATAAAGTAAAGAAAGGAACAGGTTTAAAATTCCAAACATAGTTTTCTGGTGATAAAAAAATACCAGCCATAATTACTACTGTAGAGATAATTCCCCAAGAAATAAAACTAAACCAAAAACGTTTCCAATCTATTTTTTTTCTACTGGTAACCAATGATGTAACCGTTCTTTTATGGATATATTTAACTCCAACAATTAAGCTAACTAAACCAAAAAAGAACATTAAAATCATAAAAAATAAGAAGAGATTTTTATCAATTCCTAAGGTCATAAAATTATCTTGAGCTGCTTTTGTAAACTCCGCCATGTTTGCAGAATGCATAATCGCTAATGCCATTAAAGGCAATACGCCAATAATTTGCCATCCTGCAAATACTAACATGATGGTTAATACCCAATAAAACCACTCATTTCGACCTTTATATGCTTGTTGTATGTAATTCATGTTTATAAATTAAAATTCCAGTTTTGAGCTGGATTGTATTGTAATGTTCCGTTTTTAACTACTAACGGACTTGTAAAATTATTTGTAAATAAACCACCAGTTCCCAAACCTTGTGGCAAATCACTTTTTAAGGTATGTGTAAATTGCGCAATCGCATTTAACCCAATATTACTTTCTAAGGCAGATGTAATCCACCAATCGCTATTTATTTCTTGAGCAAATTTAATCCAATCTAAACTCCCTGCAAAACCACCAATTAGACTTGGTTTTAAGATAATGTATTGTGGTTTTATTGTCTGCAACAATTGTTTTTTTTCTTCGGATGAAAACACCCCAATTAATTCTTCATCCAATGCAATTGGTAAAGGTGTTTGTTCACATAAAGCAGCCATTTCTTCTATTTGACCTTGCTTAATAGGTTGTTCTATAGAATGAATTTCTAATTCGGATAAACGTTTTAGTTTTTCTAAAGCATTCTTAGGATTAAAAGCGCCGTTTGCATCTACTCGTAATTCTATTTCTTTCGAAGAAAATTCTTTTCGAATGGATTTTAACAACTCAATTTCAGCATCAAAATCAATAGCACCAATTTTCATCTTGATACATGAAAAACCAGTTTCTAATTTTTCTTTAATTTGCTTTTTCATGAATTCTTTTTCTCCCATCCAAATTAAGCCATTTATAGAAATCGCTTCTTTTCCTTTGGTAAATTCTGATGGAAATAGCTCAAACTTATGCTCGCTTTTAAGCGATAAAAAAGCTTGTTCTAAACCAAATTGAATCGATGGAAATTCTAAGAGTTCATAAAGTAGCCACTCAAGCCCTTTATCTATATTATTACAAACCCAAATAAGTTTTTCTTTATAATTAGGAACATCATCAATACTTAAACCTCTAAACAAACCTGTTTCTCCAATACCCGTTTTACCATTTTCTTCTAAAATGATAAACCAAGTTTCTTTGGTTCTTAAAATCCCTCGAGATGTTCCACTTGGATTTTTAAAATTGAGTATGTATTTATTATATTTAGCTTTTATCAAAAGAAAGAATTATTGTTTTTCTGCAAACGCTTTAAAGTTATTTAAATACGATTGATCTTGTTCTATAAAAGTACCTTTAAAAAAAGGAAAAACACATGCCATTAAATATGTTTCACTTTGGCAACTCACATTTAAAGTTATGGTTGTAACTCCGTTTTCTTCAGTAAAAGTATAATCATCTTTTTTAAGCATTCCTTCTGCATCAAAAAACAAGGTTACCTTTTCATTTGGTACGTATGCCATTACTTTTTCGGTCATGGTTATTTCTTGACCTTGATTTAGAACAACAATTTTATAAATACTTCCTGTTTTTCCCGGATTGTCATTCATTACCTCGAAAGACTGTACTTCTGGAATCCAATTTTTTATATCTTCAGAATTGTTGAAAATTTTAAATACCTCTTCAACAGATTTATTTACAGAAATTGTAGCCGTATAAGTTGTTTCTTTTACAAACAAACCCGTTAATAGAAAAGCGACTACAATCGTAGAAATGATTCCTAAAATAATTTTAATTGTTTTCATTTTATATATGTATATTTTCTCCTATTTCTAAAACGATTAACTCTTTTCCTTTTGATGCAAATTTAGACTTAGCATCGTTAGCATCTATTTCTATTGGTGGAAATGTATTAAAATGACAGGCAATTACTTTATTACATTCTACTAAATCACTTGCAATAATTGCATCTTCAACTCCCATTGTAAAAGTATCTCCAACCGGCAAAATAGCAGCATCTAGCTTGGTAAACATCGGTATCAACTTCATATCCATAGTTACAGCTGTATCTCCGGCAACGTATAAATTTTTATCTTTAGATGTAATCACAAAACCTCCTGGTACACCTCCATAAGTACCATCTGCAAAAGAAGAAGTATGAATTGCATTTACATATTTTGCCGAAAAGTTTTCTGTAATAAAAGTTCCTCCGTGATTTAATGCATGCACTTGTAAATCTTTTGCTGCATAATACATCGCTATTTCATAATTAGAAACAATAACTGCATTTGTTCTTTCTGCAATTACTTCCGTATCTAAAACATGATCTTGATGCGCATGTGTTAACAAAATAAAATCTGCTTTTAAGCTAGAAATATCTATTTGAGATGCCAATGAGTTTCCAGAAATAAAAGGATCTATTAAAATATTAATTCCGTTTATTTCTATTGAAAAACAAGAGTGTCCTAAAAATTTAATCTTCATATCTTACAATTATATTTGAATTCTAATTTACAAAATTTGACCAACTCCAAAAAGTATGGCAAACAAAAAAGTACTTAATGCTACTTTTTTAAGTTCACTGTCTAATTCTGCAGGAATTTTATTTTTTGCTACTGTTTTTACGTTTTTAATTAATGGAACGAAAGCCACCAAAAAAAGAAGTTGATAAATTGTTTTAAAGTCGAAAAAAACATAGAGACAAGCAATCGCTAAAGCTCCAAAAATTAAAAAATAATGGTATTTTTTCGCCGTTTCATTACCTAATTTAACTACTAATGTATTTTTATTATTCTTTTTATCCTCTTCCCTATCTCGTAAATTATTTAGATTTAAAACAGCTGTACTTAACAAACCAACGGAAATTGCAGGCAAGAAAATAGCGTAATCAATTTGTTTTATATACAAGAAATAACTGCCCACAACGCTTAATAAACCAAAAAATAAAAAAACAAAAACATCACCAAAACCACTATAACCATAGGCTGAATTACCTACTGTGTATTTTATAGCTGCCGCAATTGAGGCAATACCTAAAACAAAAAATAAAATTGAATACCCAAAATTTTCTTTTCCAAAAGAAACATAAATCAATAATAAAGCTATTATTAAGGTGATAATTGTGGTAACTATCATAGCCAATTTCATTTGTTTCGGCGTAATTGCTCCTGATGAAACCATACGTGCTTCTCCTGTTCTATTTTTATCAGAACCTTTTATGCCATCTCCATAATCGTTTGCAAAGTTTGATAATACCTGAAAACCAATTGTAGTTAAAATTGCCAACCAAAAAATAGGAGATTCAAAAATTGAAATCTGATTATTCAATTGATCAATTCCTAAAAAACTTCCAACAATAATTCCTGAAACGGATAAAGGTAAAGTTCTTAAACGAGCAGCTTTTACGTAGTTTTTAATCATCTTTAGAACAAAAATTCTGACTTATTTAAAATGATATTCCCGCATAAGCGGGAATAATAAATATATTTTTAAACGTTGGTTATTTTATAATTTATTAGCTTCTGCTATTAACTCTGCAATATCTTTAACAACCACTTCTGCTTCTTTTTCTTTAAATTTAATTCCGTCTGTCATCATGGTATTGCAATATGGGCAACCTGTTGCTATAATATTTGGTTTGGTTTCTAAAGCATCTTCTGTTCTTAAAACATTAATCTCCTTATCCCCTTTTTCTGCGTCTTTAAACATTTGCGCTCCTCCTGCTCCACAACATAAAGCAGTAGCTTTGTTGCGTTTCATTTCAGTTAAATTAACACCTAATCTTTTTATTAATTCTCTGGGAGATTCATAAACGTCATTGGCTCTCCCTAAATAACAAGGATCGTGAAAGGTTACTCTTTTTCCTTTTAAAGTAGTGTCGTCAATCTTTAAACGCCCTTCTTCAATTAAATTTTGTATAAATTGTGTGTGATGAAAAACTTCATATTTACCTCCTAAACCAGGATATTCGTTTTTTAATGTATTAAACGAATGCGGATCACAAGTGACAATTTTTTTCACTTCGTACCCATTTAACACTTCAATATTCATCATTGCTTGCATTTGAAACAAGAATTCATTTCCTGCTCTTTTTGCTGCATCTCCAGTAGAAGATTCTTCGGTTCCTAAAACTGCAAAATCTACTTTAGCTTGATGTAATATTTTTACAAATGCTCTTGATATTTTTTTTGCTCTATCATCATAACTTCCTGCTGCTCCAACCCAAAACAACACTTCTGGTTGCTTACCTTGAGCCATCATATCTGCCATTGTTGGTACCATCATAAATTATAAATTTTAAATTATGAATTATGAATTAGTACAATTCGTAATTGATAATTGTTAATTGAAAAATTATTTTACTCCTCGTTTGCCCAGTTTAATCTGTCTTGTTGATTGTATTGCCAAGGCGCACCGTTATTTTCGATGTTTGTCATCATCATATTTAACTCTTGTGGCGCTGCACTTTCTTCCATTACTAAATATCGTCTCATATCCATAATAATAGATAATGGATCGATATTTACAGGACATTCCTCTACACAAGCATTACAACTGGTACATGCCCAAAGTTCTTCTGGAGAAATATAATCGTTTAATAATTGTTTACCATCATCAACAAAAACACCTTTATTAGCATCGATATTTCTACCAACTTCTTCTAAACGATCACGAGTATCCATCATGATTTTTCTTGGTGATAATTCTTTTCCTGTAAGATTTGCAGGACAAGCAGATGTACATCTACCACATTCGGTACATGTATAAGCATTCATTAACTGAACCCAACTTAAATCTGCAACATCAGACGCTCCAAATTTTTCTGGAATAGCTTCTTCTTCTCCTTCTGGTGGCGATGCATAAGGATCTGCATCAGGATCCATCATTAATTTTACTTCAGTAGTAACAGAATCTAAATTTGTAAACTGTCCTTTTGGATTTAAATTTGCAAAATACGTATTAGGAAATGCTAATAGTATATGTAAATGCTTAGAATAATATAAGTAGTTTAAGAATACTAAGATTCCTAAAATGTGAATCCACCAACAAGTTCTTTCTATGGTATGCAATCCTTCTGCAGAAAAACCATCAAATAATGGTGTAATAAATTGGCTTATTGGATTTCCTATACCTGCTTGCTGAAAATGAACATCAGTGGCATTCATCACCAAAAACAAGGTCATTAACACCATTTCAAAATAAAGAATGTTATTTCCATCTTTTTTAGGCCAACCTTTCATTTCTTTACTAAAGAAACGTTTTATGTTAGATACATTTCTACGTAACCAAAAAATTACAACTGCTACAAAAACTAGCGCCGCTAAAATTTCGAAAAAACCAATTAAAAATGCGTAAAAACCATCACCTAAAACTTCTTGAAAAATTCTATGTGACCCAAATAATCCATCAATAATAATTTCTAAAACTTCTATATTTATAATTATAAAACCAACATAAACAATGATATGAAGAAATCCGGAAAGAGGTCTTTTTACCATTTTAGATTGCCCTAGTGCAATCTTAATCATATTTTTTAAACGTTCTGGTTTTTTATCTTTTCTATTAACATCTTTACCTAAGTTGATATTTCTTATTAATTTGCGAATATTCATCACAAAAAAACCAAGTCCGAAAGCTAACGCTAACGCAAAAATTATATTTGGCAAGTATTGCATATTAAGTTTTTATAAAATTAGTTATTAGCTTCTTTTTCTAATTCGGTGTCTTTATTAGGTGTGTAGGCTTTTGCTTTTTTACCAAATAATGAAAAATGTACAAATCTTTTTGGATGTAACTTCATTTCTCTAAGTAATTCTTCTAATTCTTTAGAAGCGTTTTCTAAATTTGTATACATGGTTTCATCGGTTATTAACTTACCAATGGTGCCTTTTCCGGTATTAATACCTTCTAACATTTTATTTACAGAATTAAGCGATACTTCCGCTTTTTTCATTATTTCACCAATATTTACCTTTGCTAAAGTATCAGAAACTTTTGCAAAATTTGCCGTAATTGTTTTTGTGTTTTTTACACTTTCTTTTAAATCAGAAGAGGTAGCGTTTATCATCCCATTAACAGAAACCATCATTTTTTTAACTTCTTTTAAAGTAGTTTCTAAACTGGTTACAGAATTTTTTAAACTATGTTGTGTGTTTGTATCTAAAACTTTATTTACATTTCTAAATAAAGAATCGGCGCTAACCATTACGTCTTCTAATTTTGCTTGAATAGGATCTAAACGTTCTCCTATAGAAGTAAATAAACTAGATTCAATTTGTCCTTTAAGATAATCTCCGGAGACGGCATCTTCTCCTTCATAATGAGGTATTATTGCCAAGTTAGACCCACCTAATGGGCTTGGAGAATATATTTTTACAACACTATTTTTAGAAAACTGAAAATCTTTATCAATAGAAAAACGAACTATTAATTCCCCTTTCTTATCTGCTGCTTTATTAAAGGCAATATCAACAACTTTACCCACTTTTAACCCATTAATAGTTACTAAACTAGATTCTGTTAAACCTCCAATATTTGAGTATTCTACTTTAAAGTAACGGGTATTTCCATCAAACAAGTTTTGTCCTTTTAAAAAATTATATCCCCAAATAAATATGAATATAATAATAACTGCTACAATTCCTGTTTTTAATTCTTTAGACATCCATAAAAATTTAATAACAAAACTACTAATAATTTTTGGTTGAGACCACCAAAACTATTGCATTTTAACTGCATCTTGTACAGATACCTTTTCTCCATTCTTAAAAGCAACGATAAATGCAGATGTATACCCTTTAGATTTTGCAAGCTTTAAAGATTTTTTTACTTTGGAATAGTTAGAAGAATTTCCATAATAATATTTATAATAACTCCCCACAGAGATTCTCTCTACATCTTTTAAGCCCTTAAAGTTATATGACTTGGTTGCTATTTTATTTCTTCCGGAAGCAATTTGAACTTTAAATAAAATATTTTCTACATCCTTTTTATCTACTACATTATTAACAACTGTGTTTATTTTTAAATTATTAATGTAATTTAAAACAGCATCAGCAATAGAATTCCCCATTTGTGCTTGCCCTCTTTTGGAATTTAAAAATCTTCCTTCTGTTTTATTGGTTAAAAAACCTAATTCTACCAATACACTAGGCATGATGGTTTCTCTTAAAACCTGAAAATTATCTTGCTTTACTTTTCTATCATGTCTTTTTAATTTTGAGGCCAAATTATACTGAATTAAACTGGCCATAGCCAAACTTCTATCTAAATTTTCTTCTTGTAAAAGAGATAATCCAATAACAGACTCTGCTGAATTTGAATCAAAACCTACATACTTATCTTTATAATTATCCTCTAAAAATATAGCTGCATTTTCTCTTTTTGCAATTTCTAAGTTCTTTTTATTACCTCTTAATCCCAAAACAAAAGTACCTGCTCCATAAGCATTTGATGTATGAGAATCGCAATGTATCGATATAAATAAGTCTGCTTTTGCATGATTGGCTATATCTCCTCTTTTCCATAAATCTATAAAAACATCCTTATTTCTAGTATAAAGTACTTTTATATCTTTCTTTTCAGATAGCTTTGCGCCTACTTTTAGAGCAACTTTTAAAGCTATATTTTTCTCTTTGTACCCATTACCTAGGTTTCCAGGATCTTTACCTCCATGACCTGCATCTATAACTATAACATATTTTTTTTGTGCAAACATTAATGATGAATTCATCAATAATGAGAACGCAAAGAGAAAAAAGAGAAGTTTTCTTACTTTCATCTTAATTTTGTGATTTTCTTTAATTTGCATCAATAAAATTTAACTATTTTTGGCTTCCTTAAATTTGGTGTTCCAAATATTGAGCCATACTTTTACCTTTATACAAAAATAGCATTTAAAGCATTGCAAACAAACCTATCATACATACTTTTATTTTGCTGTATTTTTTTTATAGAAACAGGCTTTTCTCAAGACCTAACCTCTGTAGATAAAACAGAAATTACTGACGTTAAGAAAGATTCTCTATTTAAGAGTAAAAAAGATTCTTTACTTTTAAAAAAAATAGACACTATAGCTTTAGATTCTTTGAAGCCAAAAGAAACCATAGAAGATATTATTGTACATGTTGCTAAAGACTACACCATACAAAATGCAAAAGACAAAACGGTTACTCTTTATAATGAAGCAAACATTACGTATACAGATATCGATTTAAAAGCGGGTATCATTGTTGTAGACTATAAAAAAAACACACTATTTGCAAAAGGAATTATAGATAGTACCGGTTATGTACAACGCCCAGTTTTTAAACAAGGATCTCAAGAGTCTGAACAAGATTCTATGATTTATAATTTTAAAAGTAAAAGAGCTTTAATCTATGGTTTAAAAACCAAACAAGGAGAAATGTTTACCTATGGTGAAAAAACCAAACGGGTAAATGATTCTACTATTTATGTAAGAAACATACGTTTTACTACTTCAGAAAAAGAAAATCCAGATTATTATATTGCCACAGACAAAGCAAAATTAGTGCCTGGAAAAAAAATTATTGTGGGTACAAGTAACCTGGTTTTGGCAGACATACCTACGCCTATCTTTTTACCTTTTGCCTATTTTCCAATCACTGAAACTAGTGTATCTGGGTTTTTAATTCCGTCTTTTGATACAGGTAGTAGTGACAGAGGTATTGGGTTTCAAAATGGTGGTTACTATTTTGCCATTAACGATTATATGGATTTAACGGTTTTGGGTGATGCCTATTCTAACGGAAGTTGGGGATCTAGAATATCGTCTAACTATAGAAAGAGATACCGTTTTAATGGTTCTTTTAGTTTAAATTTTGAAAATAACATTGATGGCATTAGAGGTTTTGATGATTATAGTAAATCTAACAACTTTAATATTAGATGGTCTCATAGTCAAGATTCAAAAGCGAGTCCTAACTCTAGATTCTCTGCATCTGTAAACCTAGGAAGTAGTAAATTCTTTAGAGAATCTCAAAATCAATATAACGTTTCTCAGACCTTAACAAACACCTTTAACTCTTCTATAAATTACAGTAAAACATTTGTTGGCACACCGTTTAACATGAACCTTACTGCCAGTCATCAACAAAACACAAATACAGAAGCAATTACAATGACTTTACCGTCATTAACTGTAAATATGAGTAGAATCTATCCATTTGCAGGCAAAAGAGGTATTCAAAAAACACCTATTCAGAAAATGGGTTTTACTTACACCATGCAAGGTCAGTATTTAATTAATACTACAGATGATGAATTTTTTACTAGTAAAATGTTTGAAACCGCAAGATCTGGAATGCAACATAAAACAGGTACTAGTACAAATATAAAAGCGTTTAAATATTTTACATTATCACCAAGTGCAAATTATGAAGAAACTTGGCAGTTTGATTATATTCAAAAAGATTACGATGTTACAGACAATGTTGTGGTAACCGATACACTTAGAGGTTTTAAAAGTTATAGAGAATACAATGCCGGTATTAGCTTATCTACTAATATTTACGGTACATTTAACTTTAAAAAAGGAAGATTAAAAACAATTAGACACACTTTTAGACCTTCTATTTCTTATTCTTATAGACCAGATTTTAAAGACAAATACATAAAACAAGTACAACAAAGTGCAGATGCAACAGATTTATTAGACTACACCGTTTATGATCAAGGCATTTACGGTGCTCCTTCTTCTGGTTTAAGTAATTCTATAGGAATTTCTTTGAATAATGTTTTAGAAGCTAAAGTGGCCCCAAAAGACCCAGATAGTGATGAGGAAGATGAAAAAATTACCATTTTAAATAATTTAAATTTTAGTAGTTCTTATAATATTGCTGCGGATAGCTTGCGATGGTCTCCTGTTAGTTTTTCTGCAGGAACACGATTATTTAAAGATAAATTATCTGTTAATTTAAGTGGTTCTATGGATCCTTATAAAGTAAATAGCGCAGGAGTAAGAATCAATGAATATAATGCAAATATTTTAAGGTTAACAAACGCTAATTTAACCGCAAATTATTCCATTTCTAGTGCAGATTTTGATAAGGATAAAAAAGATAAATCGAAACAAGACGGTAACGGAGGGCAAAATAATGTAGATGTTATTGGTGCAGACATAAACCCAACAGATAGATTTGGACAAAAAAATGCGATTAATACAGATGAAGAAGATAAAAATAAAGAAGCTAAGTTATATAGAGCAGATATACCATGGTCTATAAATTTAGCATACTCTACTAATTATACTAATAACGGTATAGACGGCGGAAGTATTGGTGTACACAGTATTATGTTTAGTGGTAATTTAGAACTATCCCCAAAATGGAAAATGGGGTACTCTTCTGGTTATGATGTTAAAGGAGGTGCTTTTACGTTTTCTAGATTTAATTTCACTAGAGATTTAGATAGCTGGCAGTTCAATTTTAATTGGGTTCCTTTTGGTACAAATTCTTCTTACACGTTTTTTATTGGTGTAAAATCTTCTGTTCTATCTGATCTTAAATGGGATAAAACTAAACCAGCGGATAGAAGGTTGTTTTAGTATTCAGTATTCAGTATTCAGTATTCAGTATTCAGTATTCAGTATTCAGTATTCAGTATTCAGTATTCAGTATTCAGTATTCAGTATTCAGTA
>NZ_JALCZP010000027.1:0-37826 GCF_023555435.1 Polaribacter sp. Z014 | reverse complement strand
ATTTAGAGGTGTTAGAAATATCAAATTTTTCCTTTTTAGACTCTCAAATATTTATGCATAATTTCTGAATCCCACAACTTTTGGACTTGATCCCATAATTTCTGAATCCCACAACTTTTGGACTTGATCCCTAAAAAGGTGTACATTGATTAATAAATTGATTGAAGTGATAATATTAAAAAGAGCAGAAAGCACTATAAACCCTTACAAAACCTATATAAAACAAAAAACCTTACTATTTCTAGTAAGGTTTAAGTGAGCCCTGAAGGATTCGAACCTTCGACCGCCTCCTTAGAAGGGAGGTGCTCTATCCAGCTGAGCTAAGAGCCCGTAATTTTTAAGTTGTTACGACCAACTGTGTCGGGGTGGCAGGATTCGAACCTGCGACCTCCTCGTCCCAAACGAGGCGCGATGACCGGGCTACGCTACACCCCGAGTGCAATTTCTTAGCGGAGAGACAGGGACTCGAACCCTGGCGACCCTAAGGTCGACAGATTAGCAATCTGCTGCATTACCACTCTGCCATCTCTCCTTTCGGTGTCAGACTAAAAGCCTGTACTGAAATTGCGAGTGCAAATTTAAGACTAGAAAAAGGATTACACAAGACTTTTTTCATTTTTTTTGAAAAATTTTTTTTCTACTCAGGATATTCTACTCTTAAATGATAAATATTCATGAGTTTTTTCTTGATAACCTTCTTTATCATTTCTATTTCTCGAAAGGTAATATCCGAATTTAAAAACTGATTATCAGCCATTTGCTTACTAATGATTTTATCAATCAAATTACTAACAGACAAAGCTGTAGGTTTTGTTAAACTTTTAGAAGCTGCTTCAGAAGCATCACACATCATTAAGATAGCCGTCTCTTTTGAAAATGGTATTGGGCCTTGGTATTGGAATTTTTTAATATCTACCACAACATCTGGGTTTAATTCTTTTTCTTTCATGTAAAAATAGTAGGTAGAACTGGTTCCATGATGTGTTCTTATAAAATCTATAATTCTATCTGGTAACTTATATTTCTTAGCTAATTCTACACCTTTTATAACATGATCTGTAATAATTTTAGAACTATCTCCTGGTGATAAATCATTATGAGGATTTACACCTGTAGACTGATTCTCTGTAAAATACATTGGATTTAACATTTTACCAATATCATGATACAATGCACCTGTTCTTATCAGCATAGAATTTGCTCCAATTTCATTGGCTGCAGCTTCGGCTAAATTAGCAACTTGCATTGAGTGCTGAAATGTACCGGGTGCTTTTTCATTTAACTCTCTTAAAAGCTTTGTATTGGTATTAGAAAGCTCTAACAAGGTAACGTCAGAGACCAAACCGAATACTTTTTCATACATATATATTAAAATGATCGATAAAAAAGATAACAACCCGTTTGCTGCAAAAAGCAAAAAGTATTGTCCGTTTATTTGAGATGCATTTCCTTCTCTAATTATAGAAAAAGCAAAGTAGGTAAGCATATAAATTAATGTAATCTGAGCAACTGAAATAAATAAATTTGCTCTCTTATACAATTCAGAAACAGTAAGTATGGTTACCATACCCGCAATAATATGTAAATATATAAACTCGAAACTATTAGGCACAATATACCCTAAAAGTAACACGGTTAAAACATGGGTAAATAAACCTAAACGGGCATCAAAAAAAGCTTTTAAAACTATTGGAAGTACACTTAAAGGAACAACATATAAATAATCTGCATTGTACTTAATAACCAATGTTTGTATAAAAATCATTGAAAAAACATTAAAAAAGATAAAAGTAACTTTGTTATTGTTATGATATATTTCTATTCTATACTTATACAAAAATAATAAAAGCATAAATAAAGCAAGTGAAACTAAGATGGTATATCCCAGAATAATCCAATTATAATTTGAGTCGGTCCAAACTTTAGACTCAGATTCACTTTTTAAAGAATTTAAGATGGCTAGTTTTTTCCCTTCAACAACATCTCCTTTTAATATAATTAACTTTCCAGATTCAACTTTTCCCTTGGTATAAGAAATATTTTTTATGGAGTTATCTATTACTTTTTCTGTATATAAATTATCAAAAGAAACATTAGGTTTAATAATTTCTGATAACAAATCTAATAATACTTTTTTACCATAAAAAGATTTTTCCTTTTCTAAATTACTTCTAATAATCTCTAATACTTCCCTAGAGGTTAATAGGTTTTTAAATAAGATATCTTCTACCTCATTTCCTTTTCTAATGGCAACTATTTCATTTTTATTAGAAACCCTATCTTGGCTTGCTACATCTAAGAAACCTTTTCTGTAAACATTATCAATTACTTTTTGACCAATTTCTGATAACCTTTTAACCTCATCTACATTTAATGAGTCAGATTCCTTTATAAGAGATATTCTTCTTTTATAATTTAACTTTACATTATTTTCTACATCAAAATCATATAAAAAATACATTTTTGAGTTTACAGTAATCTCCTTTTTCTCGTTCGTAATTTCTTCTTCGGTTTTCTGAATAGCAAAATCAAAAGGGGCATATAAATTATCATATTTCCAAAGTTGCCCATTATTAAAATCATATTTAAATTGTCCCCCTTTTGGAAACAAATAAACAATTGCAATTGTGGCAACTAAAAACAATATTACCTTATAAATAATGGCGTTGTTTTGGTACAGTTTATTAACTATATTACTCATAGATTTTATCTTCTTACTACAAACTTACCATAAAAAAGTCACGCTCAAAAATTCAAGTTGATTAATAAAACTAAAATTGATTAAAAATAGTTAATTTAGCGCAACAAATCTTACTCACAGTAAATACTATATTTATGAAAGAAGTCGTAATTGTATCTGTAGCCAGAACCCCTATTGGAAGTTTCATGGGAAGTTTATCTACCATTCCTGCCCCTAAATTAGGTGCAATCGCTATAAAAGGAGCATTAGAAAAAATAAGCTTAAACCCCAATTTGGTTGAAGAGGTTTTCATGGGAAATGTAGTTTCTGCAGGTTTAGGTCAGGCTCCGGCAAGACAAGCAGCCATTTTTGCAGGAATTCCTAATACAGTACCATGTACCACAGTAAACAAAGTATGTGCTTCTGGCATGAAATCTATTATGCTAGCAGCTCAAACAATCGCTTTAGGTGATGCATCTATCGTCGTTGCAGGTGGTATGGAAAACATGAGTTCTATTCCTCATTATCAACATGCAAGGAAAGGCTCTAAATTTGGACCAATAACCATGGAAGATGGTTTACAAAAAGATGGTTTGGTTGATGCTTATAATCATATACCTATGGGTATTTGTGCAGATACTTGTGCTACTGAATATGGTTTTTCTAGAGAAGATCAAGATGCATTTGCAATACAATCTTATAATAGATCTGCAAAAGCATGGAGTGATGGAAAATATGCTGATGAAATTGTACCTGTTGAAATTCCTCAAAGACGTGGAGAACCTATTATCTTTTCTGAAGACGAAGAATACAAGAATGTAAGAATGGATAAAATCCCTACACTAAGACCTGCGTTTACAAAAGACGGAACAGTTACCGCTGCAAATGCCTCTACAATTAATGATGGTGGTGCTGCATTGGTTTTAATGTCTGCTGAAAAAGCGAAAGAATTAAACATTACACCTATTGCAAAAATAAGAAGTTATGCAGATGCTGCTCATGAACCAGAGTGGTTTACTACAGCACCTTCTAAAGCACTCCCCAAAGCCTTTGCTAAAGCAAATATTTCTATTGATGATGTAGATTATTTTGAATTAAACGAGGCATTTTCTGTTGTTGGATTAGCTAATATGAAGATTTTAGGCATCTCAAATGATAAAGTAAATGTAAATGGTGGTGCTGTTTCTTTAGGGCATCCGTTAGGGGTTTCTGGAGCAAGAATAGTAATTGCTTTAACTTCTATCTTAAAACAAAATAATGCTAAAATTGGAGCTGCTGCAATCTGTAATGGTGGCGGTGGAGCAAGTGCATTTATTATAGAAAGAATTTAATAAAATATTTTATTTAAAACTTACCACTCAAAACTCACAACTTGTTATACGGCATTTGTAACTTAAGCATTGTTCCTTTAAGAGCAGAAGAATCAGACCAATCAGAAATGACTAGTCAGATTTTATTTGGTGAAACTTTTAAAGTGATAGAAAAACAAAAAGAATGGAGTAAAATTCGTTTGACTTTTGATAACTATGAAGGCTTTATAGACAATAAACAATACCTAGAAATTACAGAAGATTTCTATTTTAAATTAAAAACTGAAAAACAGTATTTTTCAGGAGAAATGATTGATTTTATTACCAATAGCAAAAATGAATTAACCACAATTCCTTTAGGTGCAAATTTACCTTTTTACAATGCTGGTAAACTTCAAATAAACTCAGATTTATATATATATGAAGGAGCTGTTTTATCTGAAGAAAAATCTAAAAAAAACATTGCACAAACGGCTTTCAATTATTTAAATTCTCCATTTTTATGGGGAGGAAAAACGCCTTTTGGAATTGATTGTTCGGGTTTTACACAAATGGTTTATAAACTTTGTGGACACAAACTTTTAAGAGATGCAAAACAGCAAGCTACCCAAGGTGACGTTTTAAGTTTTATTGAAGAAAGTGAAGCTGGTGATTTAGCTTTTTTTGACAATGAAGAAGGAGAAATTATACATGTAGGTATTATTTTAAGTGATTACCATATTATACATGCTCATGGTAAAGTAAGAATAGATACTTTAGACCATAGTGGTATTTTTAATGCAGAACTTCAAAAACACACGCACAAATTAAGAATTATAAAAAAAATGATATAATTTTTTTATAAAAATTTAATATAAAAAAAACCGAAACTAAAATTAGTTCCGGTTTTTTTTATCCTTAAAAGTCTTAACTATTGACCTTTCATTTCCTTGTAAATTGGTCTTAAAGCATCTGCTTCAGAAGTCATTTCTAAAGTGTCGTAAATATTTAACAATGTGCTTACGGTACCTTCTGTTCTACTAAGATTATCTGCTTTTATAATATAAGGTAAAGCTTCCTTACAGATCACTTTTAACTCACCTTCTAATTCTGTGTATTTTTTTTCGTTCGATAAATTTTCATTCATCTCATTAATAACATCAATTCTTTTATTTAAAACAGTAACACCTAAATTTAAATAAGCATCTCCATATTCTGGATTCAATTCTATAGCCTTTTTATAAAAACCAATAGCCTCTTCAATATGTTTTTCTTGAGCACTAACAACACCTAAATTAAAAAACAAGGTAGGATTTGTAGGATCTATTTTTACAGCCTCCTTCATTAATTCTCCAAACTTATCCATTTTTTCTAGCTGAATATACATTTGCGCCTGATTTAATAGTAAATTTAAATCCTTAGGATTTGCTTTTCTAGCTTCTTCTAAAGCTGCAACAGCTAATTCTGGTTTTCCTTGGTTTACATATATATAACCAATGTTTTTAATAATTTCTGCTTGTTTAGATTCAGTTGTTTTATTACTAGGTTTTATGTATTTACCAAACTTAACCATAGCATCTCTATTTGCTTTGGTACCTAAATTTTCTTCTTTACCTGTTTCTTTATTTACGGCAATATACTGTGTAGCAATACCTGTATAATTAACATCCTGTAACTCTTTATAATATTTTAAAGCACCATCATAATCTTTAGCCAAAGAAGAACTTAAAGCTGCATTGTATAAAAACGAAGTATCAGTAGGACTTAATACATATGTTAAATAAAAATTATTAGTTGCTTTTGCATAGTCCTTATTATTATAAAAATCAATTGCTTTTTTAGAAGTAAACTGTACTAACTCTGACAATTTAGGCTGTGCTTCTTTTGTATACTTAGGTTTACCTATTTCTTTTTCATAAGAAATTAATTTATTATATGCTTCAGCAGCTTTTTTAACATCAGATTTTCCAATAGCAGTTCCTTTTAAAAAGTAATATTTTGCTTTGTATTTTGGATCCATTGAATCTTCTGTAGCTTCTAATCCAGCTAATGCTGCTTTCGCCTCTTTAAACTGCCCTTTTTTAATTGCCTTTTCCGCAGCTTTTATTTCGTCTTTTTGCGCATAAGAAGCTATTGATAATAAGCCAACCGTTAACGCTAATATTTGATTTTTCATCTTACTAATTATTAATTTATTGTTATTCTTGATTTTCATTTGAATCATTTTCAATTTCCGTGCCATTTTCTGTTTCACCTTCAACTTCTTCTTCTACCTCTTCTTCATGGACAACTTTTGCAACAGCGGCAATACTATCTGAATCTTTAATATTTATTAAACGAACACCTTGTGTTGCACGCCCCATAACTCTTAAATCTTCTACAGCCATTCTAATTGTTAATCCAGATTTATTAATAATCATTAAATCGTTAGAATCATCTACATTTTTAATAGCGACTAAATTACCCGTTTTTTCAGAAATATTTAAAGTTTTCACCCCTTTACCTCCACGATTTGTAACACGATAATCTTCTAATTTAGAACGTTTACCGTATCCTTTTTCAGATACAACAAGTATATTACTTTCCATATCATTTACAGCAACCATACCAATTACCTCATCATTTTCATGTTGTAAAGTAATTCCTCTAACACCAGAAGCAGTTCTTCCCATTGGTCGGGTTTTAGCTTCTTCGAAACGGATAGATTTACCAGACGCTAAAGCCAACATAACCTGACTGTCTCCAGTAGTTAACTTCGCCTCTAATAACTCATCTCCTTCTTTAATAGTAATTGCATTAATACCATTAGTTCTTGGTCTAGAATATTGCTCTAAAGAAGTCTTTTTAACCTGACCTTTTTTAGTTGCCATAATAACATAATGGCTATTTACATAGTCTTCATCCTTTAAGTCTTCTGTTACCAAGAAAGCTTTTACACTATCATCTTGCTCTATATTAATAAGGTTTTGCATTGCTCTACCTTTGGTATTCTTACCTCCTTCTGGAATTTCATATACGCGCATCCAGAATACTTTTCCTTTCTGCGTAAAGAACATCATATATTGGTGGTTTGTACCTACAAATAAATGCTCTAAGAAATCTTCATTTCTGGTAGTTGCTCCTTTTTGACCTCTACCTCCTCTATTCTGAACTTTATACTCTTCTAAGTTTGTACGCTTTAAATATCCTGCATTAGAAATGGTAACCACCACCTTTGTATCCGGAATCATATCTTCAATACGCATATCTCCACCCGCATATTCTATTACAGATCTACGTTCATCACCATATTTATCTCTAATTAGGGATAATTCTTCTTTTATAATATCGTAACGTCTTGGTTCGTTTGCTAAAATATCTTTTAAATCAGTTATCGTTAACATAATTTCATCAAACTCAGCACGTAATTTATCTTGTTCTAGTCCTGTTAATTGACGCAAACGCATTTCTACAATTGCTTTTGCTTGAATTTCTGACAACTCAAAACGCTCAATTAAACTCTCTCTAGCTTCATCTGCATTATTAGAAGCTCTAATAATTTTAATTACTTCATCTATATTATCAGATGCAATAATTAATCCTTCTAAGATATGTGCTCTTGCCTCTGCTTTTCTTAGTAAAAATTCTGTTCTACGAACAATAACTTCATGTCTATGTTCAACAAAATAATGAATTAATTGTTTTAAGTTTAATTGCTCTGGTCTTCCTTTTACCAATGCAATATTATTTACACTAAAAGAAGTTTGTAATTGTGTGTATTTAAATAATTTATTTAATACGATATTAGGAATAGCATCACGTTTTAAAATATACACAATACGCATTCCGTTTCTATCAGACTCATCACGAATATTGGCAATTCCAGATATTTTTTTATCATTTACCAAATCAGCAGTTTTTTTAATCATGTCTGCTTTATTCACTTGGTAAGGGATCTCTGTAACAATAATACACTCACGTCCTTTAACCTCTTCAATAACAGCTTTAGCACGCATTACAATACGTCCACGACCAGTATGAAAAGCCTCTCTAACACCATCATAACCATAAATAATTCCTCCTGTAGGAAAATCTGGTGCCGTAATATGCTGCATTAATTCATCTATCTCAATATCTCTATTATCAATATATGCCATGGTACCGTTTATAACTTCCGTTATATTATGAGGCGCCATATTTGTAGCCATACCTACCGCAATACCAGATGCTCCGTTTACCAATAAATTGGGAATACGAGTTGGTAAAACAGTTGGTTCTTGCAAAGTATCATCAAAATTTAAACGATGATCTACTGTTTCTTTTTCAATATCAGCCAACATGTCTTCTGATATTTTTTGCATTCTAACCTCAGTATAACGCATTGCTGCTGGCGAATCTCCATCTACAGAACCAAAGTTCCCTTGACCGTCAACCATCATATAACGTACACTCCAGTTCTGCGCCATACGCACCATAGAATCGTACACAGAAGTATCTCCGTGTGGGTGATACTTACCTAAAACTTCCCCAACAATTCTTGCGGACTTTTTATACGAACCTGTAGCTTTAATTCCTAACTCATGCATACCAAACAAAACCCTTCTATGAACTGGCTTTAAACCATCTCTTACATCTGGTAATGCTCTTGAAACAATTACTGACATCGAGTAATCGATGTACGCAGCTTTCATCTGCTCTTCAATGTTAATCGGAATTAACTTTTCTCCGTCTGCCATATTTATATTTGATTAATTTTACGTCATTTTTTTAAAACAAGGCAAGTTACTATTTTTCCTTGTTTTTACAAAGGTTTTAATACTTGTAATTGAGTAGAGTTATCAACATTTTTTCATAATTTTTAACATTAATTTATTTGCTTGATTTACAAGAGTTTTCTACCTTGGTATCATAGTCAAACTGTCAGTATTTTACCATTGGCACCTTTTTTGTAATTATCTATAAAAAAAAAGGACTAAATTTACAACACATCAATTATAGACAGAAAGAAATATGGACGAAAATTTTTCACCAAAGGTCAGAGATGTAATTACTTTCAGTAAAGAAGAAGCGCTACGTTTAGGGCAAGAATTTATTGGAACGGAACATCTTTTACTCGGTTTATTAAGAAAAGGCGAAGGAAAAGCAATAGATATATTAACAGCATTTGATGTTGATTTAATTTTATTGCGTAAAAAACTAGAGCAATTAAACCCTGCAAACCCTACTTTTTTAGAAAGTACAGATAAGCCAAACTTACGACTAACAAGACAAGCTGAAAAGGCTTTAAAAACAACTTTTTTAGAGGCAAAATTATATCAAAGTGAAGCAATCGATACTGCTCATTTATTATTATGTATCTTAAGAAATGAGAATGACCCTGCCACCAAATTAATTCATAAATTTCATGTAAATTATGATGAAGCTAAAACGCTTTACAAACAATTACATGTAGATGATACTGAGGCAGACCTTCCTATTAGCCCAATTGCAGAAACTCCTTCAGATGACGAGTATGCTTCCGATAAATCTAACCCATTTGACCAACCTCAAAAGGGAAAAACTGTAAAAAAATCGAAGACTCCGGTATTAGATAATTTTGGTAGAGATTTAACCGATTTAGCAGAAAAAGGAAAATTAGACCCTGTTGTTGGTAGACAAAAAGAAATAGAAAGAGTCTCTCAAATTTTAAGTCGAAGAAAGAAAAACAATCCAATGTTAATTGGAGAACCTGGTGTTGGTAAATCTGCCATTGCAGAAGGTTTAGCTTTGCGAATTATTGAAAGAAAAGTTTCAAGAATTTTATTTGACAAACGTATTGTTTCTTTAGATTTAGCAAGCTTAGTTGCGGGTACAAAATACCGTGGTCAGTTTGAAGAACGTATGAAAGCCTTAATGAATGAGCTTGAAAAAAATGACGATATCATTCTTTTTATAGATGAAATTCACACCATTGTTGGTGCTGGTGGAGCAACAGGTTCTTTAGATGCTTCTAACATGTTAAAACCTGCTTTAGCAAGAGGAGAAATACAATGTATTGGTGCAACTACATTGGATGAATTTAGAACAAATATCGAAAAAGATGGCGCGTTAGAACGTCGTTTTCAAAAGGTAATTGTAGATCCGACTTCTGTTGAAGAAACCATACAGATTTTACAAAACATAAAAAATAAATACGAAGAACATCATCATGTAAATTATACAGATGCTGCTATAGAAGCTTGTGTAAAATTAACAAACAGATACATGACCGATAGATACCTACCAGATAAAGCTATTGATGCTTTAGATGAAGCGGGTTCTAGAATTCATATTACTAATATTGTGGTTCCGCAACAAGTTTTAGAATTAGAATCGCAATTAGAAATTATTAGAGAACAGAAAACCAAAGCAGTAAACGGACAGAAATACGAAGAGGCTGCTAAGTTGCGAGATGATGAAAAAAACATGGAAGCTGCTTTAAATTCTGCTCAAAACCAATGGGAAGAAGATTCTAAATTAAATAGAGAAATTGTAACCGAAGATAATGTTGCTGAAGTAGTTTCTATGATGACAGGAATCCCTGTTAACAGAGTTGCAGAAGCAGAAACAAGTAGATTACATGAATTACCAGACTTAATAAAAGGAAAAGTAATTGGACAAAATGAAGCGGTTACTAAAGTAGTAAAAGCCATTCAGCGTAATAGAGTTGGATTAAAAGACCCGAACAAACCAATTGGATCTTTTATTTTCTTAGGGCAAACGGGTGTTGGAAAAACGCAATTGGCTAAAGTTTTAGCTCGTGAGTTATTCGATTCTGACGATTCTTTAATTAGAATTGACATGAGTGAATACATGGAAAAATTTGCTATTTCTCGTCTAATTGGAGCTCCTCCAGGTTATGTTGGTTATGAAGAAGGCGGACAGTTAACTGAAAAAGTTAGAAGAAAACCGTATTCTGTAGTCTTGTTAGATGAAATAGAAAAAGCGCATCCAGATGTGTTTAATATGTTATTACAAATATTAGATGATGGACATATTACAGATAGTTTAGGACGTAAAATAGATTTTAGAAACACCATAATTATTATGACTTCTAATATTGGTGCACGTCAATTAAAAGACTTTGGTGGCGGTGTAGGTTTCGGTACCTCTTCTAAAACTGCGCAAGCAGATGAACATGCTAAATCTGTACTAGAAGGTGCTTTAAAGAAATCTTTTGCTCCGGAGTTTTTAAACAGAATAGATGATGTAATTGTATTTAACGCTTTAGAAAGAAATGATATTCATAAAATTATAGATATAGAATTAGACAAACTATTACATAGAATTTCTGATTTAGGCTATACTTTAAACTTAAGCGAAAAAGCAAAAGATTACATAGCAGACAAAGGTTTTGACAAAAAGTATGGTGCAAGACCACTTAAAAGAGCCATACAGAAATACATTGAAGATGCGTTAGCAGAAGAAATTGTAAATTCTAAACTCTACGAAGGAGATACCATACATATGGATTTGGATGAGAAAGAAAACAAACTCACCATTACCATTGAAAAAGGCGAAAAGAAGCCCGAAACAAGAACAGAAACTGAATCTTAAAATTAAAAAAGTCCCAAACGAAAGTTTGGGACTTTTTTTATAAAACTACAAATCCTACACGATTGCCTATTAATTCAAATACCTTAACTTTGTCAAATTCTAATTAAAGACTTTTTATAAAAGTATACAATAACAGATTAAATTCTAAAACTAAATGAAATTCCCCCCTCTTCTTTTATTTTTATTAATAGTAAGTTGTACCTCTTTAAAAAAGAGCACAACTAATAGCTCTACAGAAGAAACAACTACTAAAGTTGCTTCCAAAATTATTTTCTTAAACTATAAAATTTCTAAAGACTCTAATACAAACACAAATTTTACTTTAATTAATAAAATAATTACTGATGGACATCTTAAAAAGAGACGGAAAACAGCAACAAGCCGTAACCCGAGAGATTTAATATGCCTTCAACAAGATATTAATTCAAAAATTATTGACAGTATTTATATAAAGAATCCATTACTAAAAAATGTTGAATTTGCAGATCCTTCAGGTGAACTAGGTCGAAAAACAATTGAATTAAATAGCACAACCATATCTGTTAGAATGGATTTAAATCCTCAAACAAAATTTATAACACTTAAATTGACAAATAACACAAATAATAGCCTTTTAAAAACACAATTATGAAAAAAATAGTACTCTTAACTCTTCTGTTTTTATCGACATTTGTTAACGCACAAACTTTTGATATAGAAACAATTTTTCAATCAGGTCCTAATGATAGTCGAATTAATGTAGTTATTTTATCTGATGGCTACCAAAGTAATGAATTAGGCCAATTTGTAACAGATGCTACCAATTTTTCGAATGCTTTGTTTGCAGAAACACCTTATAAAGAATATAAAAACTATTTTAATGTTCATGCTATAAAAGTACCTTCTAATGAAAGTGGAGCAAACCACCCTGGTACAGGTACCAATGTTTCAGAACCAGCACACCCTATAAAAAGTGTAGATAATTATTTTGGTTCTACTTTTGATGCTTTTGGAAATCACAGATTACTTGTATCTAATAATGCTACCGTTTTTAACGTTTTAGCAAATAACTTTCCTAGTTACGACATTGTTTTAGTACTAGTGAACAGTCCGTATTATGGTGGTAGTGGTGGTGAAATTGCGGTAGCATCTCTTGATGTAAATTCGAATCAAA
This sequence comes from Polaribacter sp. Z014, assembly GCF_023555435.1. Taxonomy (NCBI): domain Bacteria; kingdom Pseudomonadati; phylum Bacteroidota; class Flavobacteriia; order Flavobacteriales; family Flavobacteriaceae; genus Polaribacter; species Polaribacter sp. Z014. The sequence continues at coordinate 25,150 of NZ_JALCZP010000027.1, read as the reverse complement.
TTGCTATACATGAATTAGGACACTCTTTTGTTAAACTTCTTGACGAGTATTATGCAACTGATGATTATTTGTTAGAAGGCATTAATACAACACAGGAAACAGACCCTACAAAAATTAAATGGACAAACTGGATAAACAAAAACGGAGTTGGTATATACCCGTATGGAGAAACCGGAACGGCTGCAAGTTGGTATAGACCACACCAAAACTGTAAAATGCGTCGCTTAAACCAACCTTTATGTTCAGTTTGTACAGAGGCTACAATAGAACAGATACATTCTATGACCTCGCCAATAGATACTTATTCTCCACAAAATACGGGTCCTATAGATTTATCTACACCTATAGATTTTACAATAAACACGATTAATCCATTACCAAACACCTTAGCTATATCATGGACTTTAAACGGAACGGTTGTAAATAGTGAAGACTATACGGTCTCTATTTCAAAAGAAGATTTAGTGAGTGGAAACAATCAACTACTAGCAACTATTGAAGATAAGTCTGCATTACTTAAAGTTGACAATCACGAAACCATACATTTTGCCACAACTCTTTGGAATATAAATTCTAGTACCTTAAGTATCGATGATATTTCCACAAATAGTTTTGACATAAAACTATTCCCAAACCCTACTCAGGATATTTTATATTTTGATATAACAAACAATAATGAAGACTATAATGTGTTTATTAGTGCTATTTCTGGAAAGCAATTGATTCAGAAAAAAATTAATAACATAAGCGAAAATCAAAATATTAGAATAGGAGCTCTACCTTCTGGGGTCTATTTCATCAATTTTACATTTGAAAACGGATTAAAAATCTCTAAGAAAATAATTAAAGAATAAAAACAATCCTTTTTTAAAACTTAAAATTAGTTTCAAAAAATCTCAAAATGTACATTTTGAGATTTTTTTTTGATTCGACCTTTTCTTCTTATTAATAAAGCCATATCCCTTTTAACTTCTTATTTATTTTTAAAAAAACTAACTTAGCAACTGCATATTTATATCATCAATCAGTATTTAAAATAATGGAGAATATAAAATACTACACACTATTAAAGAAATCTAACAAAACGCTTGTCGATTTATTAGCTGATGAATCAGATTTTTCTGAGATTCCTAACACTTGGCATGTAGTCGTTGTTGATGTTAAAAATTCTACCAAAGCTGTTGACGAAGGCAAACATCATAAGATAAACTTATCAGCAACAGGTGCAATAATTTCTGTTTTAAACACCATTAGAAAAGAAAAACAGCATATTGAAATTCCGTATTTTTTTGGTGGCGATGGTGCTACTTTTATTATTCCGAACTTGCTTCTTAAGAAAATTACAGTAGTATTAGAAAATTACAGTCTTCATATTAAAAGAAATATAAATTTAACTCTTAGAGTCGGACATATTCCTGTTCAGGATTTAAACACTCAAAAAACAGTTTTAAAAATAGTAAAACATCAACTTACAGACCAATTAGCAATTCCTATTATTTTAGGAAATGGACTAAAAAAAGCCGAAGCAATTATTAAAAGTACTTTTACAGAAATAGAAGATATTAACTTTAAAAAAGACCTTTTAAACTTAGAAGGGATGGAATGTAGATGGAAAGAAATTAATCCTGCACAGACAAAAAAGAAAGTTGTATGTTTATTATTAGATGCTGTAAACGAAAAAGATCAAAGAATTATTTATAGAGACATTCTTACTAAAATGGATACTATTTTTGGAACTTTTAATAGCAGACAACCCATAAAAACTAAAAGTTTAAAATTAAATTTTAGTATTTCTAAAATATGGGAAGAAATGAAAGTTACGCTCGCCAATAAAAACCTGACATATCTATTTAAAAATTGGCTTAAAACACTTGTTGGCAAATGGTATTTTAGTATGTCTGAAAATGGAAAACAATATTTAAACCAAGTAAGTCAATTATCTCACACTTTTATGCTAGACGGCATGATTAATACAATATTTACAGCAGAGCAACCTAAAATAGATCTTTTTACAGCCTATTTAAATCAACTAGAAAAAGAAAAAAAAGTTATTTATGGCCTACATGTAACGCACGCTTCTATAATGTCTTGTTATGTATTAGATAGAAAAACAAAACATGCTCACTTTGTAGACAGTACAGAAGGTGGTTACACCTCTGCTGCAAAAATGTTTAAAGTAAAAATGAAAGCATTAAATTAGTTTTATACTTTGAATTTTATCAAAAACTAAAACAAATGTTTTTACATGTTGATTTTATCAAATCAAAAAACTAACTTTACTTTTTACTTATAATTATAGAATAAAAGGTTGCCTAAAGACCTTACCGTTCTAATCAATTTTAAATCGAAAAACAATGTCACAAAATAATATGAATATAGCAGTACTTATAGACGGAGACAATATACCTTCTGCTCACGTTAAAGAAATGATGGAGGAAATTGCGAAGTATGGTAACCCCACCATTAAAAGAATTTATGGAGATTGGACGAGTCCACATTTGTCTAAATGGAAAAATTTATTACTCCAAAACGCCATTACTCCCATTCAACAATACGCGTATACCACAGGTAAAAATGCTACAGATTCTGCCATGATTATTGATGCCATGGACATTTTATATTCAGAAAAAGTAAATGGGTTTTGCTTAGTTTCTAGCGATAGTGATTTCACCAAACTTGCTACTAGATTAAGGGAAGCAGGACAGCAAGTTATTGGTATTGGAGAGAAAAAAACACCAACCCCTTTTATTGTAGCTTGTGATAAATTTATTTATATAGAAATTATTAGAAAGCAAACGGAAAAGAAAGAAAGTATTAGTACTAAAGACAATGAAAAAGATAATGTTGATAAAATAACTTCAAAAGTGATCAAGTTAATTTCTACAACTATAAATGATTTATCTGATGAAGAAGGTTGGGCATTTCTTGGAGATGTAGGTAGTTTACTTCAGAAAAAACAACCTAATTTTGATTCAAGAAATTATGGTTTTGATAAATTAACTCCACTAATTAAATCAATTGGTAAATTTGAATTAGATCAAAGAGAAAACTCAAAAAGTAGGTATAAATTGATTTTTGTAAAGAATAAATAATACCATAGTTTTACCCAAATAATTAATTTACAAAGCAGCAATTTGCCTTCTGTATATGCTATTAATTTTAACTATTTTTATTTATGTATATGTTATATATTTGACCTTAAATTTAAGAATAAATAAAATGAAAAAATTAACTCTTGCACTTTTTACAATGCTAGTAATTGCCTCTTGTACTAAAGAACATTCTAAAGAATACATTTCTTTATCGGGTAAACTAGAAAACAACACAGATTCTATCATAACCATTTCTGGGAGAACAGGTGTTGTTAAAACAATTTCTATAAATAAAGATGGTTCTTTTAAAGACTCTTTAAAAGTACCTAGAGTAGATGTTTATACATTTGAAACAAGTAGAGAAAAAAGAGCTCCATTATATTTAAAAAATGGATTTGACCTTACTATTAAAGGTGATGCAGAAAAATTTATGACAAGTTTAAAATATACTGGTGCAGGATCTTCTAACAGTAATTTTATAGCTGCTCAGATAGAAAAAAGCCAGGAAATTGGAAACCCTGCGGATATTTTTGCTTTAGACCAAGAAGCTTTTGATGCTAAAATGAGTTCATTAAAAAAAGATTTTGATGGTATTTTATCTTCTTATGATGATTTAGATAGTTCTTTAGTAGATATGGCTTCTAAACAAAATACACAAATGTTTGAATATTTTGAAAAAACGTACATATCTAATAAAGGTATGGCCAAAGGAAAAGCTTCTCCTAAATTTGAAAACTATGTAGATGTTAAAGGAGGTAAAAAATCTTTAGATTCTTTTAAAGGAAAATATGTATACATAGATGTTTGGGCTACTTGGTGTGGACCTTGTATTAGAGAAATTCCTTCTTTAAAAAGTATTGAAAAAGAATTCCATAATAAAAACATAGAATTTGTAAGTATTTCTACGGACGAATCTAGAAGAAGTGGTGGTACTTGGGAAGCTGCAGAGAAAAAATGGAGAGATTTTGTAAAAGAAAACAAATTAGGAGGTGTACAACTTTGGGCAGGACAAGACTTTAGTTTTCAACAAGAATATCAAATATCTGGTATACCAAGATTTATTTTAATAGATCCACAAGGTAATATTGTTGATGCAAATGCACCAAGACCTTCAGATCCTAGACTTAAAACTTTATTAGAATCTTTAGGTATTTAATAAAATAGTAAGCATAAAAAAAAGCGAAATCTACATGTAGATTTCGCTTTTTTTTATGACTTTATAATTAGGGATTACTCTTTGTAAACTCCCATAGTAGCATATTTATCCATTCTTTGAGAAACTAAATCTACGTCATTTAAATCTTTTAATTCATCAAACGCCGCAATAATTTGTTCTTGTACAGCTGTAAATGCTCCTGCTCTATCGGTATGTGCACCACCAACTGGTTCTTGTATAATTCCGTCAATTAACTTTAACCTCTTCATATCTGTACCTGTTAACTTTAAGGCAGCAGCAGCTTGTTCTTTATACTCCCAACTTCTCCATAAAATAGATGAACAAGATTCTGGAGAAATAACAGTATACCATGTATTTTCCATCATATACACTCTATCTCCTACTCCAATACCTACAGCTCCACCAGAAGCTCCTTCACCAATAACTACTGTAATAATTGGTGTTTTTAAACGTGTCATTTCAAGAATATTTCTAGCAATTGCTTCTCCCTGTCCTCGTTCTTCTGCTTCTAAACCAGGATAAGCTCCAGGTGTGTCTAACAAAGTAACCACAGGAATACCAAATTTTTCTGCCATTTTCATTAAACGCAACGCTTTTCTATAGCCTTCAGGATTCGCCATTCCAAAATTTCTGTATTGACGCGTTTTTGTATTGTATCCTTTTTGTTGACCAATAAACATAAACGATTGATCGCCAATTTTACCTAAACCACCTATCATGGCTTTATCATCTTTTACATTTCTGTCTCCATGGAGCTCCATAAAAGTATCTCCACAAAGGGCTTTAATATAATCTAAAGTATAAGGTCTATTAGGATGTCTAGATAATTGAACTCTTTGCCAAGGCGTTAAGTTTTTATAAATATCTTTCTTAGCTTTATCTAATTTTTTTTCGATTTTCTTACAAGTAGCACTTACATCTACATCACTTTCTTTACCAATTATTTGGCATTTATCTAGTTGATCTAAAAGCTCTTTAATAGGCATTTCAAAATCTAAATATTCCATATTGTAATTATTTGATTTTAGTTGTTTGGATAGACAAACATACTATAAAATTAATTGTTTTTTTTAAAAGAAGTTACTTTTTTCTAACAGCCTTAGCTTTAAGCTTATTTCTTATCACCGTTTTATTCTTTATAATTCCGTTTAATAAAACCACAAACAAAACTATAAATGCTCCAAAATAAAATTCTGGATTCATTTTTTCTTTATCACCAAAAATAAATAACGCCAAAATAATTGCATAAACAGGCTCTAAATTAATGGTTAGCATTACGGTATAGGGCGATATATATTTCATTACCTTAACCGAGGCTATAAAGGCATACGCTGTACAAATACTACTTAAAATAAAGAGATATATCCAATCTGATGTTGGAATCACAAAAAAGGATACCGAAAACCTGTTTGTAATTAAAAGATAAACAGATATAAAAAGCACACCAAAAGTTAATTGATATAATGATATTGTATCTGCTTCATATTTTTTAATAAAGAGACCATTAAAAACAGAAAACAATGCGCTTAAAAAAGACGATATTAAGGCATAAATAATTCCTAATTGATATTGACTTTCAAAATTAAAGATAATGTAAAGTCCTAAAATAACAATTAAGCCCAATACCATTTCTAAAGGATTAATTCTTCTTTTAAAGAAAACAGGCTCTATTAAAGCTACAAAGAAAGCTCCCGTGCTCATAGTTACCAAGGCCACAGAAACATTAGAAACCTTAATAGCTTTAAAGAAAAAAATCCAATGTAGCGCAATAATAACACCTGTAACAAAAAACTTTACAATTCCTTTATTATCTACTTTAAACGATTTCTTTTTGATTATAAAATACAGCACAATAAAAAGTACCGCTAAAGACATTCTATACCAAACTAACGGAATGGCCTGTAGGCTAATTAAAGCACCTAAAATAGCAGTAAACCCCCAAATAAAAACGATGAGGTGTAGCAGTAAATAGTTATTTAATCTATTTTCTTGCATAAAAGTAAAGGTAAATGGCTAAACAACCAAAAACTATATTTGGAAGCCAAACATATAGAAGAGAGTTTACACCCGCTACTGCACCTAAAACCTCTGCTATTTTCATTATAAAAACATATAGAAACATAATACCAATACCCAATGCTAAATTAACCCCCGTACCTCCTCTTCTTTTTCTAAAAGCTAAAGCAACTGCAATAATTGTTAAGATATAAGAAGCTATTGGCAAGCTTGTTCTTTTATAAAATTCTACCAAATAGGCATTTAAATTTTTAACACCTCGTTTTTTAGAAACATTAATAAACTTAAGCAACTCATTAGAAGGCATTTCTTGTGCCAATGCAGATTTGTATATTAAATCTTTAGGTGTAAAATTAAAAACGGTATCAATTTTAGTTCCTGAAAAAATACTGTCTCTATCCTTAAAAATTTTACGCATTCTCCAGTTAGATAAAATAAAAGTAGAATCTTTTTTGCTATAGCTTATTCTATCTGAAACTAGTTTTGATTTCATTTTTATTCCATCATAAACTTCTGATGTAAAGTCGTAACCAGCATTAGATTCCGTATCAAAGCTTCGTATAAAAATATAGGTACTATCTGTAAGTTGTAAACTAAATTCTTTAACGTATTTTAACTCGTGATTTCGTCTACTACTATGAACATATTCTCTTTCAAACTTCTTTCTTTCTTTACTACTGTTTGGCACTACAAAATGATTCATACCTAAAGAAACAACTGTAATTAAAGTTGCTCCAACAAAATAAGGATATAATAATCGTGTAAATGAAACTTTTGCATTTGTAATGGCAATAATTTCTGTATTGTTAGATAGCTTAGATGTAAATAAAATAACAGCTATAAATAGTGCCAAAGGCATAAAAGTATTGGCATAATAGATGATAAAGTTTTTATAATACTCATCTACAATTTGATAAAATCCTAAATCTTTATGCTCTAAAAAATTATCTATTTTTTCAGAAATATCTATAGCAATAGCAATAGGAATCAAGATTAATAGGGTAAACAAAAAAGTTACCAAAAATCGTTTTAATATGTACCAATCTATTATTTTCACCTATTTTGTGTAATTGTGTAAATGTTTAATCGTGTAAATGTAAACTGTATAATTTTACTTTTTTCACTGTTTACTGCCTCTGAAAACTGCTTACTGCTACAAACGTTTATCCATTTGTTTTACCATCATGTCTTTCCATTCTCTAAAATCTCCTGCTAAGATATGTTTTCTTGCTTCTCGTGTTAACCAAACATAAAAACCTAAATTATGAATAGAGGCTATTTGTTTTCCTAACATTTCTTTTGCTGCAAATAAATGACGTAAATAAGCTTTAGAATACATGGTGTCTACTCCAGTAATTCCCATATCGTCTATTGGAGAAAAATCTTCTGCCCACTTTTTGTTTTTAATGTTGATAGAACCATGTGCTGTAAACAACATTCCGTTTCTAGCGTTTCTTGTTGGCATCACACAATCGAACATATCTATACCTAAAGCAATGTTTTCTAAAATGTTAATTGGCGTACCAACTCCCATTAAATATCTTGGCTTGTCTTCTGGTAAAATTTCTGTAACAACCTCTGTCATTGCATACATTTCTTCTGCAGGCTCTCCTACTGAAAGTCCGCCAATTGCATTTGCTTGCTGACCTGAATTTGCTATATATTCTGCAGATTGTATACGTAAATCTTTATACGTACTTCCTTGCACAATTGGCATAAAAGTTTGCTCGAAACCGTATTTATAAGGTAATTTATCTAAATGATTGATACATCTTGTCAACCATCTATGCGTCATGTGCATAGATCTTTTTGCGTAATTATAATCGCAAGGATATGGTGTACATTCATCAAACGCCATAATAATGTCTGCACCAATAGTTCGTTGCGTTTCCATTACATTTTCTGGTGTAAAATGATGCGTAGAACCATCTATATGACTTTTAAACTTTACGCCTTCTTCTTTAATTTTTCTTCTTCCAGAAAGAGAATATACTTGGTATCCACCAGAATCTGTTAGAATATTTCTATCCCAATTCATAAACTTGTGTAAACCACCTGCTTTTTCTAGAATATCTAAACCAGGACGTAGGTATAAGTGATAGGTGTTTCCTAAAATAATATCAGGATTTATGTCGTTTTTTAATTCTGTTTGATGTACTCCTTTTACGGTTCCAACAGTTCCCACAGGCATAAAAATTGGAGTTTCTATAACTCCATGATCAGTAGTTATTACTCCTGCTCTTGCCTTACTTTTTGGGTCGGTAATTTTTAAGTCGAATTTCAATCGTTTAATTTTTGATGATTTTTGTAACTATAATTAATTACAAAACTTTAGAACCGATATAATTATCTGGTCCTCTCATTTATTTATTTTTTTAAATAAATTCCATTTCATTGCCTGCAAAGATACTATTATTTAAGAATTGATAAATAAAATGAACTGTTATAAAAAAGGCAAAAAATTATGGCTTTATTTTGGTTGGCTAAAATGTGCGTTAAGGATTGAAGCGGCATCCTTTTATTATGATTTTTATGCTTTTGCATGAAATTATAATAAAAGATATAGCGTAAAGCCTGACCTGCAAGGTAACGCCCAAATAATTTTACCAGCGTTTCTTTTTTGATGAAAAACTTGAATTATTTCTTTTACTTTTTGGTGATGATTTTCTAAAAGAAGCACTTTTTTTATTAAAATCGTTTTTAGTTGGAGCTGTTTTTTTCTTAGAAACTTGCTTTTTAGGTTTGTCTTTAACCGCAGATGCTTCTTGGGTTTTAGAGGATGTAGAAATCATTTTATTAATTTCTTTCATTTCTTCTTCTGTTAATTCTCGCCAATCTCCTGCTTGTAGATAACCAAGTTCTACATTCATTATTCTAGTACGTTTTAACTTGGTTACTTCGTAATCTAAGTATTCGCACATTCTTCTAATTTGACGATTTAAGCCTTGCGTTAAAACAATTTTAAAGATTTTATCACTTACTTTTTCTACAAAACATTTTTTGGTTACAGTGCCTAAAATAGGAATCCCATTCCCCATTTTATCAATAAAATCGTCGGAGATAGATTTGTCTACAGAAACAAAATATTCTTTCTCGTGATTGTTACCAGCTCGTAAAATTTTATTTACGATATCTCCATCATTTGTTAAAAAAATTAAACCTTCAGACGGTTTGTCTAAACGCCCAATAGGGAATAATCTTTCTGGGTAATTAACGTGTTTTACAATGTTATTTGGTTCTCTATCATCGGTGGTAGAAACAATACCCACCGGCTTATTTAAGGCAATATATAGCGTAACGTTTTTAGGTTCTACTAATCGTCCATCTAATTTAACAACGTCTTTTTTAGCAACTCTGTTTCCTAATTGCGTTGGTTTACCATTGATGGTAACTCTACCTTCATTTATAAATTTTTCTGCTTCTCTACGAGAGCACATACCAGATGAACTGATATATTTATTAAGGTTTGTAGATTTTTGATTTGTAGTATCCAAAAGAAAATATTTTTGCGCTAAAATACAACATTTCATTCACAAGGAGTTTAATCGCCTTGTTGAAAATTAAATTTCTATTGTACTAAAATTACAACACTAATCTATTTTCTTTTTATTAAACCATTTACCAACAAAGTTTAGGTTTAAAGTTATTTTATGAAATTTCTCTTGAATTAAATTGTTATCTAAAGTACCTTCTCTACCATAAGAATAAGAAATATTAAAATTATCGTTGCTATACTTTTTCATTGGTAAACCTAAACCAAAAGACACAAAATAACTATCTATTTGTTGGTTAGAAATCTTTAGAAAACCTGTATTATAATTAAAACCAGCTCTATATTTTATATTAGACCAATAATTATATTTTTTTGATGAAGACACATATTCTACCCCTACTGCATAGATAGATTGATCTGCATAACTTTCGTTATTTTGTGGTTGAGAAGTATCACTCCAAAGTAATTTTCGGTAATCTAAACTCGTAGTAATTTTTTTATTGATCACAGATGTAATTCCTACTCCGTAAGAAAACGGAAGTTCGAAATTATCTAGGTCATTTTCAACTTCATTTTCAATAGCAATTGAGGTTCCACTAGATGACGTTTTATAAGAAGTTCTTGTTTGCGTTCCTCCTAAAGATGAAGGCAATTCTAAGGTACCTCCAATAGTAGTTTCTACACCTTTAATTGCTGGTAATTTATATTGCAATCCTGTTTTTAACTTTACGCCTCCATAATAATTTTGGTCGCTAATAGAAACCAAAGAACCTGCATAGGCTAAACTTTCTTGATTTATAGAGCCAAAAAGAAAAGCGACATCTACCCCTAAAGATAAATTTTTAATCACTTTAAACCCCGTAGATATATAAAATTTATTTAAACCTCCTTCTCCTGTTACTCTTGTAATATAGGTGTCTGCAGAACCTTCAATGGCATTTTCTATATCAATATTATAACCTGTTTTTGTATACGGAAGTAAACCAACACTCATACCCCAACCTTGTTTTATTGGAAATGCAATTGCAATGTGAGAAATGTTACCATTGCTAGTACTTTCACTTATACTTTTGGTTTTTAAGGTAGAATATGTTCCGTTTAAACCAAACTCATATAAAAAAGACTTTGGTAAAATACCACTTAAACTAGCTGGATTAAATAAATTTATTTCAAACGGATTAGCTTGTGCAATACCTGTGTTACCTAACCCTGTTAAACCTCCTGTGGCTGTTTTATTTTCTACTCCTAAACCAAATAAAGAATAAGGTGTATTTGAATTACTTTGAGCAAATAAAGAATGTACAGAAGCGACTAATACTATTAATAATATCTTATTTTTCATCTTAATAGTTTAAATATTTTACTGATAATTTTATCTCTTTATTTGTACTTGCATTATTTTCTATCACCAAATTGTTTACTTCTTTTGAATAGTTTGGATATTGAATCATTAAAGCATAATTTAAATCGGTCTCTGAATTTAAAATTTGTTCTACAAAACCACTTAAATTAACACTGTAATGTGTGTCTTCATTAAATTCATATGTATCTTCTACCAAAATAGCAGAAGCTGTATTGCCGTCTATATCTGTAAGTTGCTGTATAATTCTATTTTTATGATCTACAACATAAACCAACAAAGATTCTGGTAAAGGATTGTCATCATTATAAGTTCTTTTTAATGGATTAAACGTTAGTTCGGCACTTAAAGTAGATGCATTTTCATACAGTTCAGCAAGTCTTTTAATAGAAGGCATTTCTATTCTAGCTGTAATTCCAGATCCTCCCTGAGCAAATAATAAATTATCTGTACTTGTACTTAATTTAATTTCTTCTTCATCTTCAAATTCACCTACAATGGTATTAGATAAATTTGTTTTTATTTCGTTAAACTGTTGTGTGGCAGATGAAATTACAAAATCTATATAATAATCATTATCTTCACTATCATCATCTTTTATAGAATAATACAACCTCATACTAGAGTTTCCTACAGTACTTGCTGTAGTTTGTACATTAAAACCTAAAACATGGCTATTTACAGAAGTATCTGGCGCTATTACCAATCCTTTAAAATACTGTAAAAAATCGTCTGTGTTATTAATATCATTATCTACTATTTTATTAAAAATATCTTCTCCTAAAACATCATCCATTTTAACAAATAAAGAATCTGTAGATTTATTTGGTCTTGGCGTAAATGACAGTTGCCCTAAAATTGCAGGGTCAAAAGCTAAGGAAGAAGTATTGTAAAAACTAGTAGCATCATCTGCGGGCGCTACCGTTTCTTTTATTCTATGTAATGTGTATGTTTGTACTTTAGTTGTATCACCATAATAGTAGTTATCATAATTTAAAACCATACCTATAGAGTCATACACGGCATCTGTACTTATAGAAAAACTAGAGGTAATTAATTGTAAATAAGATTTTGCAGATATACTCCCTAATTTTTCATCAACAACATTACCAACTAAAATTCTATTGGTACCAGAAGTAATTAAAGAGTCTAATTTAAAAGTCCCTGCTTTTATAGAAAAGGTATCTATTACTCTAACTTGAATGTTGTTTTCAATAAAATCGCTTCCTACTTCATAAGTAGTATCATCTGTAGCACAAGATGCTAAAAAAACAATACCTATAACACCAAAAATTAAATACTTCATTTTACTTTTTCAAGCAAAAATATTAGGGTGGTTAACATAACAAATCATAAAATATATAAACAGTCTTTTTTTATAGACTTACCACTATAAAACACCGTTAAACACAATAATTAACACCTTTTAAGAAAATTAACATTTGGTTTACATGTTTATCTATAAAATACCCTTGTTTGTCTATTTTGTACTGATAGTCATTTATTAGCTTTTAAGTTTGCCCAATAATTAAGCAAATGAATAAATTAAATCTAATGAGAAAAACAAATTTAATACAAAAAAGTAGTGTGCTGTTTTTAGCAGCATTGCTAATGTCTCTATTTTTTATAGGATGTAGTAGTGATGACGATGATGATGAATACGGAAACTGGGTAGAAAGTTCTACTTTTGATGGAGATTCTAGAGCAAACGCTGTCAGTTTTACCATTGGTAATAAAGGATATTTAGTAACAGGTTATGATGGTGATGATTATTTAACCGATACTTGGGAGTATAATTCTGATAGTGATTATTGGGTAAAAAAAGCTGATTTTCCTGGTGTTGCCAGAAGTGGAGCTGTAGGTTTTGCCATTAATGGAAAAGGATATTTAGGTACCGGATTTAATGGTGAACTTGATGTAGAAGAACTAAAAGATTTTTGGGAATATGACCCAACTACAGATTCTTGGACTCAAAAAGCAGATTTTGCAGGAACAGCAAGATATGCTGCTATTGGTTTTTCTATTGGTAATGACGGTTATATTGGTACTGGTTACGATGGAAGCGAGCAAAAAGATTTCTGGAAATACGATGTTGCTTCAGATTCTTGGGAACAGTCTGTTGGTTTTGGTGGACAAAAACGTAAGAATGCTTCTGTTTTTAAAATTGATGAAGTTGCTTATATTGGTTTAGGTCTTCATAACGGAGCTTACGAAGAAGATTTTTATTCTTTTAATGGTACTACTTGGACACGTTTAACAGATTTAGATGACGATGATGATGATGACGATGATTTTGACACTCGCTTAAGTAATGGTGTTGCATTTTCTTTAGAAGGAAAAGGATATGTAACAACAGGAATCTCTGGTTCTATAACTACAAATGCTTGGGAATACACTCCATCTACAGATACTTGGGATGAATTACCTGTATTTGAAGGTTCTGCAAGACAAGATGCTTCTGCTTTTACTTTTGATACTAAAGCCTTTGTTTTAATGGGTAGAAGTAGTAGTAGTTATTATTTTGATGATGTTTGGGAATTTAAACCCAACGAATTAGAAAATGAAGATGATTAATACCTCTTTATTTTAAGAATACATTTTAAGATTGAGAATTAGATTACTACTAAAATAGGAACCTAGTTTTCAATCTTTTTTGTGATAAAAACAACAATTTGTTGGGAGACTTTTAAGAAACATCTAGTCTAATTTTGCATTTGTTAAACAATGAAAACATTGAGTCCTTTATTAAAAAAAACAAACACCACTATTATTGTCCATTGTCTTATATGGATTTTCTTTTTGGTGATAACCGCTATTCAATCTTATGCTCGGTTTAGTATCATTCCGAATGAGTTTTATATTTTAAACTTTACCTTTATCGCTGTTTTTTATTTAAATTATTTAGTTCTTATTCCCTATTTTTTACTGAATAAAAAGATTATTTTATACCTTATTATTTCCTTAGGAATTATATTTTCTATAATTTTTATGATGCAATATTTCTTAAGATTCTCTTTAAAACCACCTTTTGCTCAAGAAGGTTTTAATACTAACTTTCGCAGACCTAGAGATCATAATTTCAATTTAAGACCTTCAATTTTATTATTAATGTTCTTTGCGTTAAGTACTTGTACAAAACTAGTTGCAGAATGGTATAAATCTGAAAAAGAAAGAACTCTTGTAGCTTCACAAAAAGTAAATTCAGAATTATCCTTTTTAAAAGCACAATTAAATCCTCATTTTTTATTCAATACTTTAAATAGTATTTACTCTTTAGCAAACAAAAAATCTGATGATACCACAGTAGCTATTGTTACCCTTTCGGAACTTATGCGATACATGATTTACGAAGCCAATGAAGAGTTTATTTCTTTAGAGAAAGAAATAGAATACATAAAAAACTATATCTCTTTACAGTTATTACGTTTAAAAGATTCTAGCGGTGTAAAAATTAATATTCATGGTAATTTAAACTATAAAATAGAACCTTTATTACTTATTTCCTTTATTGAAAATGCATTTAAATACGGAACAGATTATAAAGGAAAAACGGATATTACTATTAAAATTTATACCAATAATGATCAATTGAATTTAGAAGTTTACAATTTAGCATCACTACAAAACACCTTAAATAAAGATTCTGGTATTGGTTTAGAAAACATACAAAATAGATTGAATTTATTATATCCAAATACACATACTTTAGAGATTACGAATACAAAAAAATCATTTGAAGTGAACTTAAAAATCAACTTAAAAAAATAAAAAATGAAGTGTATAATTATTGATGATGAACCATTGGCTCTAGAATTATTAGAAGACTTTATTTCTAAAGTTCCGTTTTTAGAATTGGTTGGTTCTTGCTCTAATGGTTTTGAAGCATCAACCATTTTACAATCTAAAAAAATAGATTTAATATTTACAGACATCGAAATGCCAGATTTTTCTGGAATCGATTTTATAAAATCGTTAGACAACAAACCGCTGTTTATCTTCACAACCGCATACTCTCATTATGCCGTAGAAGGTTTTAATTTAAATGCCATAGATTACCTAGTAAAACCAATCCCTTTTCATCGGTTTTTAAAAGCAGCTACAAGGGCACAAAATTTACTGCAATCTAAAAATGAAGAAGAAACACTTAGTGTAAATAAAGAAGCTAATCAAGAATTTATTTTTGTGAAATCTGAATATGAAAATTTAAAAATAAACTTAGCAGATATAAAATATATTGAGTCTTTAAAAGATTATATTAAAATTCATACCAATAGAGAAAAACCTATTCTAACACTTAGTAGTCTTAAGAATTTTGAAGAAAAATTAGGGAAGGTAAATTTTATCCGTGTACATAAATCCTTTATTGTTTCTTTAAAACATATTTATTCTGTGCAAAGAAATAGAATTATAATTGATGATAACTGGATTCCGATTGGTTTAAACTATAGAGACGAATTTATCAAAAAAATTGACAATTAACAGAACCATTTAAAATTCATATAGAAAATTCCATTTCTATACTTCTAAAAGTCAAATTTATTCTAGGCGAGTTTACTTTTTTTGTAGGCGGTAATCTGTGCAACCAATTGGTTTGTGTCCCTTTTTTCATCACCAATAAACTTCCGTTTTCTAAAATAACATCTATTCTTTGTTTGTTCTCTTTATGTTTAAAAGAAAATTTACGCTCTGCGCCTAAAGACAAAGAAGCTATGGCACCATCTTTCTTTAGCATTTTTTCTCCGTCGGAATGATACGCCATTCCTTCATCTCCAGAATGGTATAAATTTAACAAACAAGAATTATAGGTTTCCCCACTCTCCTGCTCTACTATTTCTTTAAGGGCTAACAATTCTTTAGTAAAAATATTTGCAGTTTTTGTTACTTTAGAATAGGTATAAGAATACTCCGATTCTCCATACCAAGCTACTTTTCTTTTCGTAAGTATCTTTTTACCCAAAATAATTGCTTCATCATTTTTAAAGTTGATGGTTTCCATTAATTTTTGATAATAGAACATACATTGTTTTTTATCTAGAATCAATCCATGATAATTTGTAATGCCATCAAAAGGTAAAACATTAACTATTTTTTCTGAAGAAAATAAATCCATTAAATAAAAATACAATATTAACTTGAATTGATTACTTTTAAAAAGTCAAAAAAAAAAAAACGATAATTTATATGCACAATAACTTGATAATATTAGCTGGCGGAGCTTCTTCTAGAATGAAAAAACCAGCAACTTCTAAAACCATAAATTCTGATGAAACTACACAAGCAAACAACAGAAGTAAAAGTTTAATTAGTTTAGATAATACAGGAAGACCTGTGTTAGATTATCTGTTATATAATGCAAAAAAAGCGGGTTATAAAAACATCTATATTGTTATCAACGAAAAAGGTGTTTTGTTTAAAGAGTTCTACGGAAGTAAAGAGAAAAATAACGATTTTAATGGATTAAACATTTCTTTTCCCATACAATATATTCCAAAAGACAGAGTAAAACCTTTTGGAACTGCAGACGCTCTTTTGCAGGCAGTAGAGCAATTCCCTGAATTGAATAAGCAATTTTATACAGTTTGTAATAGTGATAATTTATATTCTACCGAAGCATTAAATTTACTTAGAATAACTGAACATAAAAATGCATTTATCAGTTACAATAGAGACACATTAGAATTTCCGCTAGAGCGAATTTCTAAATTTGCATTGACAAAATTAAATGAGAACAACGAACTCATTCGCATTCTTGAAAAACCTTCAGAAACAGAAGTGCCTAATTTTTATGATAGAGATAAAAAGTTAAGAGTAAGTATGAACATTTTTAAGTTTAATGGAAAAGAGTTTTATCCTTTTTTAAAAAATTGTCCTATACATCCTATTAGAAATGAAAAAGAAATGCAAACTTCACTTTTAAATTACATTACAAAAACCAATAATAAAGTTGTAGGAATTCCACTTTCAGAGCACGTACCAGACTTATCTTCTAAAGATGATATTGCTACTGTAAAAGCCTATTTAAAAAAACATTACACAACCTTAGATTGGAGTTCTATTTAAACCTAAAAGACCTTAAAAAAGAAGGGTTCAACAATAATTTGTTGAACCCTTCTTTTTTAAATCTATTTTATAATACTATTTAATAGCTTCTGGATTTAATATTACAAATTCCGTTCTTCTGTTTAACTGATGCTCTGCTTCAGAACATTTAACATCATTAGAACATTTGTTTACCAATTGCGTTTCTCCATATCCCTTACCAGTTATATTAGAAGCATTAACACCTCTCGCTATTAACCAAGCTAATGATGATTGAGCTCTTCTTTCAGATAATGCCATATTATAATCGTCTGGAGCTCTACTATCGGTATGAGAACCTAATTTAATCTTCAATTCTGGATATTTTCTCATAATTCTAGCAACTTTTTCTAGTTCTATTGCTGCATCCCGACGAATAAATGATTTATCTAAATCAAAATAAATTGGGTTGATTGCAATCATTAAAAGTCCTCGGATTCTTACAAATTCACTTTCTTTTAAATTAAGGCCTAAAGTTAATTCTAAACTAGCTTCATTATCAGTTATAAATTGTTCTGAATCTTCAGAATAGTCAAACTTACTACCAACTACTTTATAAGATTCATTACAGTCTACATTAAATTGAAAAGCAGCATTACTATCTGCTATTACACTTTCTATTACCTCTCCATTAGCATTGTATAAATCTACTTTAGCTCCTGGTAATAAAGCATTCGTTACTCTTTCTCTTACGACTCCAGTAACAAGTTGATTACAATCTAGCTGAATTGGTACTAATTCCTTAAAAGAATAAATATCATCATCTCCTTTTCCTCCTTTACGATTTGAAGAAAAATATCCGTATCGCATTCCTGAACGATATACTAAATTAAAATCGTCTTTTCTTGAATTTATAGGAAAGCCTAAATTTTTAGGCTCAACTTTATTCTTATCTAAATCCGACAATTTTATAGCATAAATATCTAAGCCTCCTCTACCTTCTCTATAACCATCTGACGAAAAATACAAAACGCCATTCTCATCAACAAAAGGAAACATTTCTTTTTTAGAGGTATTTACATTAGGTCCTAAATTTTTTGGATCACCATAAGTTCCATCTTCATTTATATCAACCATATATATATCTGTTGCACCTCTAGATCCGGGCATATCTGATGTAAAATATAATTTAGTTTCATCTTTATTTAGCGCTGGATGACCTGTTTGATAATTATGATCATTAAAAGGCATTGCTTCAAGGTCTACCCACTCTCCGTTCTCTCCAACTTTTGCTTTATACATTTGAATCAAATTCATACCTTCATCATCATTAGTGTACTCCTTTTTTAAATAATTGTTACGTGAAAAATAAACCGTTTTTAAATCTTTTGTAAATGCGACATTAGATTCATGATATTTAGTACTTATTTTTTTTGAAAAACGTTCTATATCAAAAATTTCATTTTCTTTTGAAACCTTTCCTTTATACAATTCTAAAAAAGGTTCTCTGTTACCATGCCATAACTCTGGTCTAATTGCATCAAGATTTCTGCTAGAGGCAAACACAGCTAAGCTATCTCCAAAATAAGTTACTCCAAAATCTGAGTATTTTGTATTTACATCAATATTCTTAATCGAATAATTAAATTGTTGTGCAGTGGTTAGTCCAGCACATAAGATTAATAATAGAAGGGTAATTTTTTTCATTTTTTTCTCTTTTTTAAAAGAATCTAGGACTCTTTAAGTTTTTTCTATTGAAATTAAATAACAACATTATTTCGTGACTTCCTGAATTAAAAACTCCAAAACGTGTAATTGTATGATCATAAGCATATCCTATTCTAAAATCTTGGTTTACTTGAAAACCTACCATACCACTTATTGAGTCATCCAATCGATGTGATACCCCTACTTCAAACTTCTCATCCAACAATAAATTCGCTGAAAGATCTACTGAGATCGGTGCGCCCGCTACTGCCTTTACCATTGCTGATGGCTTTAATTTTAAGTTATCTGCTACATTAAACACGTACCCAGATGTTAAAAAGAAATGCATTTTTTCTGAAGCTGTACTAACAATACCATTCCCTTTCTCTAAATGAACAGTCTCTAAAAAATTAGGCGCTGAAAACCCAAGATAAAATTTATCCGTATAATAATAAAGCCCAGCTCCAAAATTTGGTGAAGTTTGATTAAGAGGAACATTTAGCGGGTCGTTTAGATCCAAGGTCAATAAATCTCCAACATTTAAAAAAGTAACTCCTGCTTTAATTCCAAATGCAAACCTTCCTTCTTCAGAGATTCTTATTGTATAAGATAAATCTAAATATAAGTTATCTTCTTTTACAGGTCCAATTTCATCATGAATAATAGACAAACCACCTCCTAAATTCTTTCCTAGCGGAGTATTAGCAGATACCGTAAAGGTTTGCGGTGCTCCATCTACACCAACCCATTGTGATCTTCCCAAAACTCCAATACTTCCAACTCCCATTGATCCAGCATAAGCAGGATTCAAAATAGTCATATTGTACATATATTGTGTGTACTGCGGGTCTTGTTGCCCGAAAACACTGCTCGCGCATAGTAGAATTAAAGCGCTTAAAAGTATTTTTAATTTTTTCATAAAACTAGTTTAAAATATAATTTAGAAGAGAGAAAAGAGATTTAAGAGTTCTTTTCTCTCTGTTTTTTTACTATTGTACTGTTATTATTTTCTTAAATATATCCAACCTGTTTGAGGCTTACGATCATTGTTATTAAAGTAAATGGTATAGAAATAAGTTCCTGCCGGTAACATGTCTGAACCTAAGTTCCAACGTCCATCTGAATAACCAGTCCACCACTGTGGTGTTTCCCCTGGATTTCCTGTATGCTTATAGTTATAAACTTTATTTCCGTATCTATTTACAATATCCATACTAAAGTTTGGATACAATACTTCTAAATGCTCTATTTCAAACACATCATTAATACCATCACCATTTGGTGTAAATGCTTCTGGAATTGTTAATATTACCTTAGGCTCTGTAGCAATCTCCGCCATATCATCTTCATAGATATCTCCATTGTTTGGAGTAGAATCTATATCAAACTCATTGGCTGCAGTTACTTCTGCTACATTTAGCCAATCTCCATATGGTTTAACATATGCAGTAACAACTAAGGTTTCTATATCTCCAATTAAAACTGTACCAACATCCCATAAACCTGTTACTTCATCATAAGTTCCTGCCGTAGTGGTTGCGCTTACAAAATTGTAACCAGATGGTAACAAGTCTAAAACGTTAACTCCTGTTGCTATACTTGGTCCTTCATTACTTAAGTTTACAGTAAAGTTTACATTACTACCTGCTATAGGTTCTAGATTATCAACATCTTTTGTCAATTCTAAATCTATAGTTTGCAATGGAGTTAATGTTATACAAGAACTATCGTTTGTTGCGTCAATATCTATTTGATGAACACCTGTTATTGATGTACAGTTCGTATAACTTGTGGTATCTCCACCTGCTTCTACAAGAACATCTATCAATAAAATTTCAATATCATCAGCCTCAATCTCTCCAACATTCCAAATACCTGTCGTTTCATCATATGCTCCTACAGTAGAACTATAGTTTACAAAAGTATAAGACAATGGTAATAAATTATCCAATACGGTAACTTCTGTTCCATTTAATGGTCCATTATTTGTCAATTGAATTTCAAAAGTAATTATATCTCCTACCTTAGGTGTCATATTTCCATCAACCACTGTTTTTACTATTGACAAATCTAATTCTGTAACCGGAATTGTTACTGCACAATCATAATCATCTTCGGAAACATTTCCATTACCTGGTGTAGAATCCTTATCATCTTCATTAGCTGCTATAATCTCTGCACAGTTTTCATGTTCCCCGCTTTCTAATACAATAACATCTACTAATAAGACTGCTGTATTATCAACTTCTACATTTCCAATATTCCACAACCCTGTTAAAGGATCATATGTTCCAATAGATGAGCTATAGTTTACATAGTCATATCCAGAAGGAATTAACTCTGTTACTTTAACTCCTGTTGCTAAAGTTGGTCCATCATTATAAACTCTAATTTCAAAAGTAATTTGGTCTCCAACTAATGGTCTTGTTATATTATTAACAATTGTTTTTGTTAATCTTAAATCAATAACCCCTACTGGTACAATACTTACAGATCCAACATTGTTTGTCGTATCTGGATCTTCTTGATCTGCCACAATTGGACTTGTTGTATTTGTAATCGTATTACCTATGGTTCCATTATCAATGCTTGCTGTAATAGTTAAGCTTGCTGTTACTCCTGATGGAAGCGTTCCAATCATCCAATCTCCAGATCCACTGTTAAATGAACCATTGGCTGTAGTTGAACTTACATAAGTAACTCCTACTGGTAAGTCATCTACTAAACGAACACCTGTTGCTTCATCTGGCCCATTGTTTATAACCTCTATAAGATAGGTAATTGTGTTTCCTACATTTGGAGTTGCATCATCAACCGTTTTTGTAACAGCTAAATCTGCACTTGTTATATACACTGTTTCTTCTAAATCATCTCCATCTGTTGTTGGATCAATCTCATTTCCGGAAGCCGGTGTTACAACATTTGTAATGTTATTACTTGCTTGACCAGCATCAATTGAAGCGTTAATTACTAAAGTTGCTGAACGTCCTGTTGCCATACTTCCAATTTCCCAAACTCCCGATGTAAACGTATTTATTGTTCCTCCGGTTGCAATATGACTTACATACGTTAAGCCTGCTGGTAAATTATCTGTTAAACTAACACCTGTTGCAGGACTTGGCCCGTTGTTTACAACTGTTAATGTAAACTGAACCACATCTCCTACTTTAGCCGTTGTTTTATCAACTACTTTAGTTGTAACTAAATCTACAATTACTATCGGTGTAGTTGTTGCTTCATCATAATCATCTTCACTTGGATTATTATTTCCTGGTGTTGATGTTGGATCGTCCTGATCTAAGGCAGTTACTTCTACTGTATTTGTATAATTACCTGTTGCATTTACAATTGCTGCTATTACTAACGTTTCATTAGTTGTTGTTGCTATTGATCCTACATTCCAAGAACCAGTAAACTCATCATAAGTTCCTACAGATGGTATTGCACTTACAAAGGTATATCCTGATGGTAATTGATCTACCACATTTACGCCCGTTGCATTATTCAATCCATTATTTGTTAACGTAATTGTGAAGTTTACAGTATCTCCAACATTTGGTGTCGCTACATCAACTTCTTTTAATAACGTTAAGTCTGCACTCTCTTTAACTTCTACTGTTACAATTGCAGTTTCACAATTAGTTGGGTTTAAAACCTCACAAATTTGATACTCTACATCATAACTTCCTCCTGGTGTTCCTGCTGGCACACTTACGATTCCTGTTACTAAATCAACGAATGGTACTGATGCTCCTGGTGTTAATGGTATTGCAGGTGTTAACACTGAAATGATAACATCTTCTAATAATACTGGGAAACCATTTAACGTATCTGGTCCACTTCCATTGTCTGTAAGTATATTTCCTACGTTAGAATCTCCTGTATACCCATCAACCTCTCCAATTAAATCATCTACGGCTGCAATATTACCTGCCTGAACTACAACTGTTACTACAGCATCATCACAATTTGTTGGATTTAATTCCTCACAAATACTATAAACAATTTGATACGTTCCTGCTGGTGTTCCAGCTGGTACGCTTACAATACCTGTTGATAAATCTATCTCAGGCACAGTTGCTCCTATTGTTAATGGTATTGCTGGTGTTGCTACTGTTAAATTTACAGCTCCTATATTAACAGAATCTCCATTTAAAGTATCTGAACCTGCTCCATTATTTACTAAAACATTTCCTACGTTTGCACTTCCGTCTAAACTATTTACCGGACTTGAACTAAAATCATCATCTTGTGCTAAAATCTCTGCTGCCTCGACTATAACTGTTACCATAGCAATATCACAATTTGTTGGATTTAGTACTTCACAAATTTGGTAAACTAATTCATACGTTCCTGCTGGAGTTCCTGGTGCAACATCTACTGTTCCGTCTCCATTTAATGTTAACGCTCTTTCTGGATCTGCTGTTACTAATTTTAATGTAACATCTGATGGTATTACTGCATCTCCATTTAACGTGTCATTACCAAAAACATTCAATACTCCTGCTTCTCCTTCTAATCCATTAACCGGGTTTGTAGGAGCATTATCTACAGCAACTATTTCCGCTGCTTCAACAACTACTATTATAGTAGTAGTATCACAATTATTTGGATTTAAATTTTCACAAATTGTATATTCAATAGTATAAGTTCCCGCTTTTGTTCCTTCTGGTACACTTATAACACCTGTTACTGTATCTAACACTGGTACTGGTGCACCTGATATCGATGCTGCTGGTGTTTTAATACTTATAGTTACATCTGCTAATACTACTGAAACCCCATTTAATGTATCGTTATCTAATGCGTTTCCTAAATTTGACTCTCCATCCAATCCATTTACTGGACTTGCGGTATAATCATCAATTATTGAATCTATTACACCTGCAACTACAACTACTATTGCTTCTGCTGTATCACAATTTGTTGGGTTTAATACCTCACAAATTGTATATGGATAAACATAAGTCCCTGCTGTTGTTCCTGGTGCAACTGTAATTGTACCATCAACATTCATTGTGACTCCTCCTAACGTAGTCGTTGGTGCTAAACCTGGCGTTAATGTAATATCTGTTGGTATTACTAATAAACCATTTAAGGTATCATCCGTTAAGACACTTACTGTATCTGCTCCATCTAATCCATTAATAGGTGTTGATGTATAATCATCATCTATAGCATCTATTACCGAAGGATCAACCGTTATTGTTACCGTTGCTGGATCGCAATTTGTAGGATTTAAAATCTCACAAATGGTATATTCAATTACATAATCTCCTGCAGGTGTTCCTGCTGGTATTGTTACAATTCCACTTGCGGTATCTACACTTGGCACTGGAGCTCCTGTTACTAAAGGACTTGCCTGTGCATCAATTGTAATTACAACTTGTGTAATATTGGTAGAAACACCATTTAATATATCATCTTCATCTCCATTATCATTTAATATATTTCCTGCATTTGGTGTACCATCTAATCCGTTTCCTCCAGCTATTATATCATCTTTTGCATCTATTGGTGCTGCATCAACAACTACCGTAACAACTGCTGTATCACAATTACCTGGTGGATTTGGTGCAATCATATCACAAATACTATACTCTATAATATAAGTTCCCTTTGGTGTTCCTATTGGCACCATTACATTTCCTGTTATTGGATCTAAAACGGGTACTAACATTCCTGGTCTTACTGGTGTTGCAACTGTTAGAACAGAGATTACAACATTATTAGTTGTTGTAGGTTCTCCATTAATAGTATCTATACCATCTCCTGTATCACTTCTTAATACATTACCAACTAATGGTTCTCCTTCTATTCCGTTTACTGGACTATTTGTAAAATCATCATCATTTGCTATAATATTTAATGGTAAATAACCTACTGTTATTGTTGCTTCATTAGATATATTACCATCGTTATCATCTACTGTATAAGCTATTGGTGTTGGATCTTGACTATACCCAGGATCTGGGGTAAAAGTAATAGCTCCTGTAAATGCATCAACAATCCAAATTCCTTGACCTGGCTCAGTAAAACTTGTTATATCTCCGTTTGCATCCATTACAATACCTGTAGCCGTTGTAGATACTATTAAACTTACTGTGCTTGCATCAATATCTCCGTCTGTATCTGAATCATTCAAAGTAACATCTATGGTTACTGCATTTCCTGGTGTATTACCTAAATCTTCATCTGCAACTGCTGTTGGTGATTGTATATCGTAATCTATACTTACCGTTGCAGTATCACTTAAGCCTGTTCCATTCTCTGTTAATGTGTAAACG
>NZ_JALCZP010000026.1:0-38219 GCF_023555435.1 Polaribacter sp. Z014 | reverse complement strand
GTTATTGTACTGAAGGCGGGACTTGAACCCGCACGGCCATTACTGACCACTGGATTTTAAGTCCAGCGTGTCTACCAATTCCACCACTTCAGCATGGTAATAGAATAGAGCGAAAGACGGGATTTGAACCCGCGACCCCCACCTTGGCAAGGTGATGCTCTACCCCTGAGCTACTTTCGCAGTCGTTATTTTTAAAGAACTTTTCTTTTTAATTACCCTTATTCCTAAGAGCGGTGCAAATATAATATCTTTTATTGTTCTGGCAAATTTTTATTTAATTTTTTTGAATTTTTAAATCAAATATTTTTTTGATAAAATGAACCCTTTTTTTTGTTACTAAAAAAAGATAATATAGCTGGTGTAATTTATAATAATAAAATGTTTTCTAATTAACTTTTCATCGTGAAAGAGACGTTTTTAAAGAAGGTAATATGTTTTATGTATTGTTTTTATCTTTTAACAAAAGGTGTTGTAACGGTGTGCTTATAATTGATAGTTATAAATTAAGACTTAATAATAGAAAGTAAGTTTAGGAATTTTAAATCTTGGTAAGAAAGTGTGTGTTGTATACATAAAAAAGCATCCTAAAATTTAGGATGCCTTTTTTATGTATAGATTTTGAGTAATCTCATTTTTTTATTTCAGAATTTTACATCTGAGTGAGATACCTAAAGTAACTGCGTTGCCTTATTTTGCTGCTGCGTAACGTTTTTCAGCTTCGTTCCAGTTAATTACATTAAAAAATGCATTAATATAATCTGGTCTTCTATTTTGGTAGTTTAAGTAGTAAGCATGTTCCCAAACATCTAATCCTAAGATAGGAGTTCCGCCACAAGTAACACCTGGCATTAATGGGTTGTCTTGGTTTGGTGTAGAACAAACTTCTACTTTTCCTCCTGGTAAAACACATAACCAAGCCCAACCAGAACCAAATTGAGTAGCTGCTGCTTTAGAAAAAGCTGCAATAAAATCATCTTTGGTACCAAAAGCAGCTTCAATAGCATCTTTTAATTCACCAGATAAATAACCTCTATCGTTTGGGTTTAATACAGTCCAAAATAATGAATGATTGTAAAAACCACCACCATTATTTCTTACAGCTCCATTGCTCATATCTAAATTAGTAAGAATATCTTCAATAGATTTTCCTTCTAAATCTGTTCCTGCAATTGCGTTGTTTAAGTTATTTGTGTAACCTTGGTGATGTTTTGTATGGTGAATTTCCATAGTTCTTGCATCAATATTTGGTTCTAACGCATCATAAGCGTATCCTAATTCTGGTAATTGAAAAGCCATTTTTTATATATTTTAAAGTTAGTGTATTATTTACGATTGTAAAATTAACCATAAATGGATGGTTTTACAAGAAATTTATGTTCTGATAATTTATTACGGTATAAAGAAGATTTATTCCCCGTATTTCTGCATAAATTCTTCTAATTCTTCAACCATATTTATGCTACCACAAATAAAAGGAACTCTTTGGTGTAATTCTGTAGGCTGTACATCCATAGTTCTAGTGTAACCATCAGAAGATTTACCATTTGCTTGTTCCGCAATAAAAGCCATAGGGTTACATTCGTATAGTAAACGTAATTTACCGTTAGGGTTTCTAGAACCTTTTGGATACATGTAAATTCCTCCTTTAATCATATTTCTATGAAAGTCAGAAACTAAAGATCCAATATATCTACTAGTATAAGGTCTGTCTCCTTCTTCTTCCTGACAATATTTAATATATTTTTTTACGCCTAAAGGAAAATCTAAATAATTTCCTTCGTTTACAGAATACATAGTTCCATCTTCTGGAAATTGCATGTTAGGGTGTGATAAGTAAAAAGAACCAATAGCTGGGTTTAGGGTAAAACCATTAACACCATCTCCGGTTGTGTACACAATCATGGTAGAAGTACCATAAACAACATACCCTGCTGCCACCTGCTCACTTCCTTTTTGTAAAAAATCTTCTAATTGTACAGGAGTTCCTGTTGGAGTAATACGTCTGTAAATAGAAAAAATGGTACCTACAGAAACATTTACATCAATATTAGAAGAACCATCTAAAGGGTCTATTAAAACAACGTATTTATTTTGATTATTTTCATCGATACTATTAATTGAAATAAAACTATCTTCTTCTTCGCTGGCTATTCCGCAAACAATATTTCTTCTTGTTAAAGTCTGTATAAACTTATCGTTGGCGTAAACATCTAATTTTTGTTGATCTTCACCTTGTATATTTGTGTCTCCTGCCGCACCAATAATGTCTACCAAACCAGCTTTATTTACTTCGTGATTCACCACTTTTGCTGCTAATCGTATAGAGTTGAGGAGACTAGAAAGCTCTCCTGAACTATATTTAAAAGCATGTTGATTTTCAATAATAAATTCACCTAAAGTTTGTTTTTGTAATGCCATGATACCTATAATGTTATTTTTGTAACAAATATCTAATTTTTTTAAAGTTACTACAACGTTTTAGTTGTTTAATTTTTCTTCAAAAATTTAAACAAATCAAAAATAACTGTGTAAAATATTTAAATATTTTTAGTAGATATGAAAAAAACTATCTTTGACTAAAATTTATATAAAATGGATTTTATAGTACGATTAGGAGAGAAAAAAGACATGCAATCTGTATTGAATTTAATTACAGAGTTGGCTGTTTTTGAGAAAGAACCAGATGCGGTAGAAATTACGGTAGAAGATTTAATAAATGATGGTTTTTCTAAGAATCCTCAGTTTAAAGTGTTTGTTGCAGAACAAGAGAATAAAATTATTGGTATTGCCTTGTTTTATGAGCGTTTTTCTACTTGGAAAGGAAAGTCTATTCATTTAGAAGATCTAATAGTTACACAAAGTAAGCAAAAAATTGGTGCGGGAAAAGCGCTATATACAGCTGTTTTAAAATATGCACACGATAATAATTACAATAGAGTTGCTTGGGAAGTAATAGATTGGAATACCAATGCTGTAGAATTTTATAAAAGTACAGGAGCCACTTATTTAAGTGATTGGTCTGTGGTGCAAATGAATAAAGAAAACTTAACTAAATTTATTCAAAACAATTAAAAATTTACCACATAAAATCATAGGCTATGTTTCCTCAGATTCAATGTGGTAAGAGAAGTCGCAAGTGAGTTGTGTAGTACTTACTTAGTAATTCTTGTTAAAAATAATTTAAATTAATAATTAGAAATGAAAATTTTTAAATTTGGAGGAGCGTCTGTAAAAGATGCCGCAAGTGTAAAAAATGTAACTCAGATTTTACAAAGCGAAGGGACGGAAAATACAGTAGTTGTAATTTCTGCAATGGGAAAAATAACGAATGCTTTTGAAGAAGTAATAGATGCATATTACAACAAGACAGATAAGTTGTCTGAAAACTTAGGTATTATAGAAGTTTTTCATAAAAATTTAATGAATGATTTGTTTGATAAAAACGATGAAATTTATAAAGAAATAGATATCCTTTTAGGGGAGTTAAGTTGGTTTTTGGCAAGAAATACTTCACAGAGATATAATTATGTTTATGATCAAATTATTTGTTTTGGAGAGCTTTTATCAACCAAAATAGTAAGTGCGTATTTAACCAAAATTGGTGTAGAAAATAACTGGTTTGATGTTAGAAACTACATAAAAACAGATAGTAATTATAGAGATGCAAAAGTAGATTGGAACTTAACACAAGAACTAATTAGTAAAAAATTAGATGCATCTAAACTAAATATAACCCAAGGTTTTATTGCAGCTAATGATACAGAAAACACCACTACTTTAGGTAGAGAAGGGTCTGATTATACAGCCGGTATTTTTGCGTATTGTTTAGATGCCGAAAATGTAACTATTTGGAAAGATGTACCAGGAGTTTTAAATGCAGATCCAAGAGTTTTTACAGATACTACTTTATTAGAGCAAATTTCTTATGAAGAAGCTATAGAAATGGCATTTTACGGAGCTTCTGTAATTCATCCAAAAACATTACAACCTTTAGAAAGAAAAGATATTCCGTTATTGGTGCGTTCTTTTGTGAATCCTAAAGAAACAGGTACAAGAGTTTCTAAAGGAAAAATGTTAGAACCTTTTATACCTTGTTTTATTGTAAAGAAAGACCAAATATTAGTTTCTATTTCTGCATTAGATTTCTCTTTTATGGTAGAAAATAATATCAGTTATATCTTTCAAAAACTACACGAATATCAGCTAAAAGTAAACCTAATTCAAAATTCTGCTATTAGTTTTTCTGTTTGTATTGATAATAAATTTAATAAGTTCGATGCTTTTTATGAAGAGTTAAAAACTCAGTTTAAAATTGATGTTCAAAAAGGGGTAGATTTGTTTACAGTACGTCATTTTAATGAAGAAGCTGTTGCAAGTATCGAGGCCAAAGGAACTTCTTTATTAACACAAGTAAATAAAGAAACAAATCAAATAGTTTTAGCGTCTTATTAATCGGTTTAAAACGCATTGTAGTTTTATTATAACTAGCAGACTGTTCAAAAAAAAGAGGCTGTCTAAAAAGTGAATTTTTGTCAATCTGAATTTATTTCAGATTCTTTTGAAATTTGAATTTTAGTAAGTAAAGATGCTGAAAATAAGTTGAGCATGACAGGGGTTGTTGTTTTTTAGACAGCCTCTTTTTTGTTTCTTAAAAATAGGGAGATAAAATTGAATTTTACGAAATTCTTATTTTTGTATTGTTTTAATAACAATTTAGTAATTCAATATTTATTTTTTAGTATGTTTGTAGCTACGTCTAATTATAATTTATGGCATTAGTAACATCTAAAGAGATTGCGCAAGTTGTTGGTTTACAGAAATTTGGATTTTTAGGAACTTTTGTAGGATGGATTCTTTTAAGAATACTTCGCATTTCTGCTATTAATAAAATCTATGATAAGAATAAAAACAAGTCTAATTTAGATTTTTTAAACGGAATTTTAGATGATTGTAATATCAAATTTGAAATTCCGGAAGAAGATTTAAAAAGAATTCCTAAGGACGGACCCTTTATTACTGTTTCTAATCACCCATTGGGTGGTATAGATGGTGTTTTATTATTAAAACTACTAATAGAAAAAAGAGCAGATTATAAAATTATAGCAAATTTCTTATTACATAGAGTAGAACCTTTAAAACCTTATGTAATGCCAGTAAATCCTTTTGAAACAAGAAAGGATGCAAAATCTAGTGTAGCCGGAATTAAAAGTGCATTATCACATTTAAAAGAAGGGAACCCTTTGGGGATTTTCCCTGCAGGAGAAGTTTCTACTTATAAAGATGGTAGATTAAATGTAGATAAGCCTTGGGAAGAAGGAGCTGTGCGATTTATTAAAAAAGCGAATGTACCCGTAATTCCTATTTATTTTCATGCAAAAAATAGTCGCTTATTTTACTTTTTATCAAAAATATCAGACACTTTAAGAACGGCAAAATTACCTTCGGAAGTAATATCTCAAGGAGGTAGAGTGATAAAAGTAAGAATAGGAAAACCAATTTCGGTTAAAGACCAAGATGAGTACAAAGATATTTCTGCTTATTCAGAATTTATCAGAAAGAAAACCTATATGTTGGCAAATCCTTTTGAGAAAGCCCATAAGTTGCTTTCTACTCAGAATATCAAAATTAAAAAATCAGCTAAAAAAATAACGCCTCAAAGAAGTATAGATTTATTTGTAAAAGAAGTAGATGCTTTAAGAGAGGGAGATGGTAGGTTGTTAGAAAGTAAGAATTACGAAGTGTTTTTTGCCAGTGCTAAAGAGATTCCTAATTTATTACATGAAATTGGTAGATTGCGCGAAATTACCTTTAGAGATGTTGGTGAAGGCACAAATAAAGCGATAGATTTAGATAAGTTCGATAAATATTATCACCACTTATTATTGTGGGACAGAGAAGCAAACTGTTTAGCTGGTGCTTACAGAATGGGGCTTGGAAAAGAAATCTTTAAAAAATATGGCATCAACGGATTTTATATTCAAACCTTGTTTAGGATAGAGCCAGAACTGCATCAAATGATGGAGAATACTATAGAGATGGGTAGGGCTTTTATTATTGGCGAATATCAGCAAAAACCAATGCCTTTGTTTTTATTATGGAAAGGAATTGTACACGTAACATTGCGTTATCCAGAATATAAATATTTAATGGGCGGTGTTTCTATTAGCAATCAGTTTTCAGATTTCTCAAAATCGTTAATGATAGAGTTTATGAAATCTCATTATTACGATCCTTATATTGCACAATACATTTATCCGAAGAAAGAGTTTAAGGTAAAATTAAAAGACGGAGACAAAGATTTTGTATTTGATGCTACCAAGGCAGACATGCAAAAATTCGATAAAATTATCGATGAAATAGAACCAGGAGCCCTAAGAATCCCTGTTCTTATTAAAAAGTACGTGAAACAAAATGCACGATTGGTTGCGTTTAATGTAGACCCTAAAT
The DNA here is from genome assembly GCF_023555435.1 of Polaribacter sp. Z014. NCBI lineage: Bacteria > Pseudomonadati > Bacteroidota > Flavobacteriia > Flavobacteriales > Flavobacteriaceae > Polaribacter > Polaribacter sp. Z014. Next base: position 31,772 of record NZ_JALCZP010000026.1, on the reverse strand, counting down.
TTAATAATGCCGTAGATGGTTTAATGTATATTAAAGTATCAGACATTCCAGATAGCACTGTAAAACCAGTTATGGAAGAGTTTCAGGCAGAATTAGAGCGTAAGGCTACAGAAATGCAGAATAAGTAATAAAGATTTTTTTATTTGGGCGTTACCCAAAAGGGTCGGGCTTTGCGTTGCAAGTCCTCGGTCGTTCCTCCCCTGTGGGCTTTTCACTGCAATCCCTAACGCGGGCTTGTTTATAAAGGTAAAGTTTATTTTATTACTTTTTGTTGCTTTAGATTAGAGGCTATTGCTTGTTTTTAATTAGTGACGGTACCATTAATGTTACAGCACTATAAAACCAGTTATAGAAGAATAAATAAACTTATTGTTTTTTTTCGCTAACGTAAATTGAATATCATCGAGTTTAAACGCTGTACCCAAACGTTAGCGAGCTATTATTAAATAATTTTATACACGCACATTTCCATCTCCAACAATAAAATATTTATTGGTAACTAATTTCTTTAATCCTAACGGACCTCTGTGATGTAATTTGTCTGTACTAATTGCTAACTCTGCACCAACACCTAATTGACCACCATCTGTAAACCTCGTTGAAGAGTTTTTGTAAACAGCAGCGCAATCTACTTGTTGCATAAAATCAGCTGCATTTTCATCATTGGTTGTCATTATTGCAGCCGAATGTCCGCCAGAATATTTATTAATCATTTTAGTAGCTTCGTCTAAATTTTGTACAGTACCAATACAACATTTTAAGGCTAAGAATTCTTCTTTCCATACACTGGTATCAGTAATTAAAGGCTCGTCTGTTAATACTTTTTTAATACTTTTATCAACTAAAATAGTTACGTTTCTTTCCTTTAAAACTGTTTGCAGTTCTTTTATTTTTTGGTTGTAATCTAAGATGTTTTCATTGATAAGAATTTTATCTAACGCATTACATGCAGATATTTTAGCTGTTTTTGCGTTGATGATAACGGCTAATGTTTTGTCCCATTCTGCACTAGTATCAACATATATAAAATTGTTTCCTCTTCCGCTAATTAAAACAGCACATGTAGCATGTTCTTTTACAAAATTAATTAGGCGTTCGCCACCTCTTGGTACAATTAAATCTAATTGTTCTGTAGGGCTTTTTAAAAAAGCTTGTGTTTCTGTTCTATCCATTTGCAACAACTTTATATAATCTTTACTTAGATTATTTTCGGTTAATGCTTTGTGCCAAAGATTTACTAATATTTTATTACTGTGTATGGCTTCTTTACCACCTTTTAGTAGAATTCGATTATTAGATTTAAAGGCTAAAACGGCAGCTTCTACAGTAACATCTGGTCTCGATTCATAGATAATCATAATGGTACCAAATGGAGCCGTTTTATTAGTCACTTTTAAACCGTTCTCTAAAGTTTTATCACTTATAATTTGATTTACTGGGTCTTCTTGCGCTTTTACTTCATTGATAGCTTTTATCATTCCATCAATTTTTTGATCGTTTAAAATTAAACGATCAAACATTGCTTGATCTTCTTTATTAAAAGCATCTAAATCTCTTTTATTTGCTTTTAACAAGGTTTCTCGATTTTTATCAAGAATTCTTGTCATGCTTGTTAATACTTTATTTTTTATAGTTGTGTTTAATAATTTCATTCTATAGGTTTTAAAGTGCCACTTTTGTACCGACAGACTTTCCGTCAATAATATCAATAATCGTGTTATCTCTTTTTCCATTTGCAATATAAGTAGGTATGTTATTTGATGCAGCTTCTTGTGCGTAATCTAATTTAGAACCCATTCCGCCTCTACCTTCTCCGGGTTTCTTATTGCTATCTTTTATGTATTTGTCTAAATCTTCATCTGGGTTTACATTGGTAATTAAATTGCTGCTTTCTGCTTCTGGATGCCCTGTGTACAGTCCGTCAATATCTGTTAGAATAATTAATTTATCCGCATTTATTAACTGCGCAATTAAACTCGCTAATTCATCATTGTCAGAAAACATAGACATGGTAACAGAAACGGCATCGTCTTCATTGGCAATTGGTATTACGCCTTCAGATAACAAACCTTCGCAACAATTAATCATGTTTTGTCTATGCACTCCAGGAGAAAAATCTCTCTTTGTAGGCAAAACTTGTGCGCATTTCATGCCGTAATCATTAAAAAGGTTGTAATAATGACGCATCATTCTTGGTTGACCAATTGCAGAATATACTTGTCTTCTTTGAGTATCATTTTCAATACTAGATTCTCCTAAAATCTCTTTACCTGCAATTACAGATCCAGAAGAAACCAAAATACAAATAATGCCACGTTCGTATAATTCTGCAACTTGTTTAACTAAGCGTCTTAAAACAGGTCTAACAATTCTGTTATCTCTGTTTGTCATTACGTTGGTACCTACTTTAATTACTATTCTTTCTTTGTACATTTTAATTTTCTTTACCCATTTCTACAGCTCTGTTAAAAGCAGCAAAAGCGGCGTCTTTAATTAATTCATTTACATTATTATCTTCCATAGAATCTAGTGCAGCACGTGTGGTACCTCCCTTAGAAGCTACTTTTTCCATCCAAGAATTTGGCGATAAGTTAGATTGATTAAATAACTCGATAGCTCCAGTAAAAGTCTGACTTACCAAAACAGAAGAATCATTTTTAGAAAAGCCCATTTTTAATGCGGCCTCCATCATGCTTTGCATAAAGTAAAATACATAAGCAGGTCCACTTCCAGAAATTCCTGTAGAAGCATCAATTAATTTTTCACTGGTTACTTCCATAGATTTACCAGTGGTGTCTAATAAACTTTCTACGGTTAATTTTTCTAACCTAGATACTTCTTCCGAAGTTACGTAAGACGTTAAACCTTTACCAATTTGCGCTGGTAAGTTTGGCATTGCTCTTACTATTTTATCTAATCCAGAGTATTTTTTGATGTTTTCTATATTAACACCAGCCATAATAGATACAATTACCTGACCCGGTTTTGTAAAGGGTTTTAATGCTTTAAATAAGTTTTCTGCGTGGTATGGTTTTACGGCAATAAAGATAATGTCTGCTTTTGGTACACAATCTTCTAGTTCCTCAAAGGCATCAAAGTGAGATATGTTATTTAGTTCTTCTAGCTTTTCTGCAGATTTGTCTAAAACCATGATGTTTTTTTTCTTTAACAATCTAGATTTAGACATTCCTTGAGCGTACGTTAGCCCCATGTTTCCTGCGCCAATTACTAATATTTTCATTTTTTTGTGTTAAGTGTTACTATTATTTTTGTGTTTTATTTTGTGTATTACTTGTATAAAGTCATTTGAATTTTCTTTGACTCGAATCCGTTTTTCTTAAATAGTTCAATAGCATTATTGTTTTTATTGATGTTTAAAGAAAGGTTTCCGTTGCAATAGTTGCTAGCCTCTTTTATTAATTTTGTAGCAATTTTTTGATATCTATACTCTTTGTGAACGGCCAGATAAGTGATAAGGTTTTCAGATTGATATTCACTCATGCCTGTTTTATTAACTATAATTGCTCCAATTATTTTGTCTTTTTCTTCTATAATAAATGCATAGCCACCTAGATTAGATGTTTCTTTGGCAGCATATAAAAGTGATTTACGAATGGCACTTTTGTCCTCTTTACAGTCGTCTTCTAAGTGCTTGTGTAAAAATTTTGAAATTTTATTAATATTTATGTAAGACATCCTCGTAAAGGCGTCAAAAGTTTTAATCATCATCATTATTTCTATTGATTTGATTTATCTAAAACGATAAGTAGTGAAAAGCTAAAAAAAAGAAGTTAAACGGCAGTGCGTTTATTTACAGAAAAGGGTGAGGAGGTATGAATTTTTTAGGTTGGTTTTTAAACACTAAAAAATTAAAGTTGAATATTCTAAAGTTACGCTGTTTGTGTATCCTTATTTTCATTCTGCAAAGGTATAAAAAGCATTTGCCACTATCAAATTATATAGGTTTAATAAGGAAAAATCTTGTTTTAGAGTTTTATATTGTCTAATTCTGTTTTATCGAAAATTCAGTGAGCGAAGTTCAAGGGATATTAATCTTACAACAAACGAAATAATATTCAAAACATGACAAAAAAGCAGTCTTTTTCATTTGGTATAGTTTTCGCTTTTAACCAACCAAATTATAGAGTATGAAAACCTTTTTAAAAATATTATTAACGGCTATTGCAGTAATTGTTTTAGCTAATATCTTACCAGGTATTTCGGTAGCAGGTTATACTTCGGCAATTATTGTTGCAGTGGTTATTTCGTTGCTAAATATGTTTGTAAGACCACTTTTAATCTTCTTTACATTACCCGCAACCATTGTTACATTTGGTTTGTTTATTTTTGTAATTAATGCTTGTATTGTATTATTGGCAGATAAATTAGTAGATGGTTTTGCCGTTACCGGTTTTTTCTATGCCTTATTATTCAGTATTTTACTGTCTATTTTTAGATCGGCATTATTTTCATTATTAAAAGAAGATAATAAAACCATACAAAACTAAATAACAATACTGAATTAGAAGTATTTAACATTTGTGCAATCAATTAAAATCATTAATTTTGCACTCGATTTTTCAAGATAAAAGAACAAGAAATGAATATTACAAAAGAAAACATTGATGCGTTAAACGCAGTTGTAAAAGTAGATATCGTTGCAGATGATTATCAAGCAAAAGTATCAGATTTATTAACAGATTACCGTAAAAAGGCAGATGTTCCTGGTTTTAGAAAAGGACATGTACCAATGGGTATGATTAAAAAGCAGTATGGTAAATCTATTATGATAGATGAGGTAAACAAGCTTTTACAAGAATCTTTAAATAAATTTATAGCAGAAGAAAAATTAGAAATGTTAGGTAATCCTTTACCTAGAATGAAAGAAGATTTTAACTGGGATGCAGATTCTTTTTCTTTTGAATTTGAACTAGGTTTAGCGCCTGTTTTTGATGTAGATTTAAAAGCAAAAGAGGCGGTTACACAATATAATATTGTTGCAACAGAAGAATTACTTGACGAAGAAGTTAAGAACATTCAAACTCGTTACGGTAAAGTAAGTGCAATAGATATTGCAACTGAAGAAGCAAATATTACAGGTACTTTTGTAAATGAAGAAAACGAAATTAACAAAAAATCTACCTTTATCATAAAAGACCTAAATGGTGATGACAACATAGCTAAATTAGTGGGTGCTAAAGTTGGTGATGTAATTGAGTTAGGTACAAAAGACCTATTTGAAGATGCGCATAGATTACAACACATTTTAGGTGTTGAACATGATGTAATTCACGGTTTAGATATTACAGTTTCTTTTACTGTAGAAGAAATTACAAAAACAGAACCAGCAGATTTAGACAAAGAATTGTTTGATAAATTATTTGCTGACGGAAGTGTAACTACTGTATCTGAATTAAGAGAAAAAATTAAAGAAGACGCAGAAAAGCAATTTCAACAACAAGGAGATCAACAATTATTAAATGCCGTAACAGAACATTTAGTAGAAAATACAAAGTTTGATTTACCATCAGAGTTCTTAAAAAAATGGTTAAGAACAGCAGGAGAAAAGCCTTTAACAGAAGATGAAGCTACTGCAGAATTTGAAAAATCAGAAAAAGGGTTACGTTATCAATTAATCGAAGGAAAGGTTATGAAAGATAATGACATCAAAATAGATTATACAGAATTGGTAGACTATGCAAAAGGATTTATCCGCACGCAAATGGCGCAATTTGGTAATACAAATCCAGAAGAACAAGAATTGGATGATATTGCTGGTAGAATCTTACAAAACCAAGAAGAAGCTCAAAAATTACAATCTCAATTAATAAGCAATAAATTATTGACTTTTTACAAAGAGAACATGAATTTTAAATCGAAAGAGCTTTCTTACGAAGATTTTATTAAAGAGGTTTATAAATAACAGTCTCAGACTGTTTTCAGTATTACACTCTGTTTTTTATGCAGAGAATAAAAATAGAAAACCTGAATTGTTAGATTCAGGTTTTTTTAGCGACAAACCCAAACAACATAGTAAGAAATAGTTCTTATATTTACAGTATTAAACTTAAAAAAGCATCATAATAATGGATTACGGAAAAGAGTTCGAAAAATACGCAACAAAACATCACGGAATTAACAGCAACTATTATGGCAAGATTACAAGTAGTGTAACGCCATATATTATGGAAGAGCGCCAAATGAACATTACGCAAATGGATGTTTTTTCTCGTTTAATGATGGATAGAATTATCTTTTTAGGAACAGGAATTAATGACCAGGTAGCAAATATTATTCAAGCTCAGTTATTGTTTTTAGAAAGTGTAGATGCTAATAAAGATATTTCAATTTACATCAATTCTCCAGGTGGAGGTGTCTATGCAGGTTTAGGTATTTATGATACTATGCAGTTTATTAAGCCAGATGTAGCAACAATTTGTACAGGTATGGCAGCTTCTATGGGAGCCGTTTTAATGTGTGCAGGAGCAGCAGGTAAACGTTCTGCATTACCACACTCTAGAGTTATGATTCACCAACCTTTAGGAGGTGCACAAGGTCAGGCTTCAGATATAGAAATTACTGCAAGAGAAATTATAAAGTTAAAAGGAGAGTTGTATGATATTATTGCACACCACTCTGGTCAAACTGTAGAAAAAGTACATGACGATTCTGATAGAGATTATTGGATGAAAGCAGATGAAGCAAAAGCTTACGGAATGATTGATGAAGTTTTAGCTAGAAAAAAGTAATTTTTTAAAGCTATTAGCCTTTTGCAATTATCCAATAGCAAAAGATAGATTTTTAAAGCAAAAGGCTATGTGCCAAAAGCATATAGCCAAAAGCGAAAAGCGAAATATAATGTCGAAAGAAGAAAATTTAGAATGTTCGTTTTGCGGACGAAAAAAAGCAGAAACAGACTTGTTAATAGCAGGTATGGATGCTCATATATGCGATAAATGTATAGAACAAGCCTACGGTATTGTTCAGGAAGAAATTTCTGAAGGAAAATCTAGCGACTTATCTAAAGATTTAACGCTAAAGAAACCTTTGCAAATTAAAGAGTTTTTAGATCAATACATTATTGGTCAATTAGAAACTAAAAGAGCAATGGCAGTAGCGGTTTATAATCATTACAAAAGATTACTACAAACCAAAGACGATAAAGACGATGTAGAAATAGAGAAATCTAACATTGTTTTAGTTGGAGAAACCGGAACCGGAAAAACCTTAGTAGCAAAAACAATTGCAAGAATGTTAAACGTTCCTTTTGCTATTGTAGATGCCACTGTTTTAACGCAAGCTGGGTATGTTGGTGAAGATGTAGAAAGTATTTTAAGTAAATTATTACAAGCTGCAGATTACGATGTAGAAAAAGCGCAAAGAGGTATTATTTTTATCGATGAAATAGATAAAATTGCTCGTAAAGGAGACAATCCATCAATAACAAGAGATGTTTCTGGTGAAGGAGTACAGCAAGCTTTATTAAAATTATTAGAAGGTACTGTTGTAAATGTTGCGCCAAAAGGAGGTAGAAAACATCCGGAGCAGAAATTTATAGAAGTAGACACTAAAGAGATTTTATTTATTGCAGGTGGTGCTTTTTCTGGAATCGAAAGATATATTAGCAAGCGTTTAAATATGCAAGCTGTAGGTTTTGGAGCTTCTTTAGATGATGACAAAGTAGATGAAGAAAACTTGTTGCAATACATTATTCCTTCAGATTTAAAAGCTTTTGGTTTAATTCCGGAGATTATTGGACGTTTACCAGTTTTAAGCTACATGAATCCTTTAGATGCAAAAACATTAAGGTCTATTTTAACAGAACCAAAAAACGCTATTATAAAACAGTATACCAAGTTATTTACAATGGATGATGTGGCCTTTTCTATAGACGAAGAAGCTCTAAATTATATTGTAGAAAAAGCGGTAGAATATAAATTAGGAGCAAGAGGTTTGCGTTCTTTATGTGAGGCAATTTTTACAGATGCAATGTTCGATTTACCAAGTTCTAACGAAAAAGAACTAAATGTAACCAAAGCATATGCAGAAGCAAAATTATCTAATACAACATTAAAGAAATTAAAGGCAGCTTCTTAATTTTTTTTGGGCGTTACCACAAGGGTCAGGATTTCGCACTCGCTTTTTTTGTAAAAACAAAAAAGAGCTCAAACAATAGCTCAATCCTTAACGCTTAGAGCCAACTAAAAAAGGAAGTTTGTAAAATGTATTTTCAGACCTCACAGGTTTTTAAAACCTGTGAGGTCTTTATTTTTATAAAAAAACTTCTTATTATATTTGTATTACCTTTTAATCAAAATTCAATGATATTAAGAAGTACCATAGACCGCATTTTCGAATCTGCAAGAGTAGAAGAGGTTATTGGAGAATTTGTAGTGCTTAAAAAAGCAGGAAGTAACTTTAAAGGTTTGAGTCCGTTTACAGATGAAAAATCACCTTCTTTTATGGTGTCTCCAGTAAAACAAATCTGGAAAGATTTTTCTACAGGAAAAGGAGGGAACTCAGTTTCCTTTTTAATGGAGCATGAGCATTACACTTATCCAGAGGCTTTAAGATGGTTGGCCAAAAAGTACAATATAGAAATTGAAGAAGCAGAGCAATCATCTGAAGAAAAAGCGCAGATGAATGAACGTGAAAGTATGTTTATGGTTTCAACTTTTGCTAAAGATTATTTTCATGAGTTAATGCTTACTTCTAATAAAGGAAAAGCCATAGGATTATCTTACTTTAAAGAACGTGGTTTTACAGACGAAACCATTAAAAAGTTCGAATTAGGATATTGTATGGACGAGTGGGATAATTTTACAAATGCCGCTTTAAAGAAAGGCTACGACTTAAAATTTTTAGCATCCACCGGACTTACAATTGTAAAAGAAAACAAACAGTTCGATCGTTTTAAAGGACGTGTAATGTTTCCAATACACTCTATGTCGGGACGAATCTTAGGTTTTGGAGGACGAATTTTAACTGCCGATAAAAAAGCAGCTAAATATTTAAATTCACCCGAGAGTGATATTTACCATAAAAGTAAAATTCTCTACGGATTATACCAAGCAAAGAAAGAAATAGCCAAACAAGACAACTGTTTCTTAGTAGAAGGCTATACAGATGTTATTTCATTTAATCAATCTGGGGTAGAGAATGTAGTTGCATCTTCTGGTACGGCTTTAACACCGGATCAAATAAGATTGGTAAATAGATTAACAAAAAACATTACTGTACTTTTTGATGGTGATGCAGCCGGAATTAGAGCTTCTATTCGTGGTATAGATTTAATTCTAGAGCAAGGAATGAACGTAAAAGTAGTTCAGTTTCCAGACGGAGAAGATCCAGATAGTTTTGCTAAAGCCAATTCAAATGCAGAATTAGCAGTTTATTTAGAGGAATCTGCACAAGATTTTATCAACTTTAAAGTATCACTTTTATTAAAAGATTCTAACAACGATCCTATAAAAAAAGCCGGAGTAATTAGAGATATTGTAACAAGTATATCTAAAATACCTGATGGAATTCAAAGAGAAGTGTACGTGCAAGAATGTTCTAGAATTATGGATATTTCGGAGCGTGTATTATTTAGTGAATTAGCACAGTTATTAAAAAAAGGTCTGCAACAAAAAAGCAAACCAAGTAGGCAACAATACAGTCCGCAGCAAGACCCAAATGAGCCTCCACCAGAGTATTTTAAAGAGCAAGACCAAACTACCAAAATGGGATTGGTTAAAGGGGGGGCAATTGCGTCTCAGAAAATAGATCAGCTTTCAATTTTAGAAAATGAGATTATTAAAATTTTACTTTTATATGGAAATGAAGAAGTAGAATTTACCGAAGAGGTTTTGCATGTTGATGATAATGGAAAAGAAAAAATAGATGTAAGAAAATATGAGAATACGGTTTCCGCAGAAATTTATGTGCATTTACATGAAGACGAAATAGAATTTTCTAATGAACTTTTTCAAGAGATTTACACAGAAATTATTCATCAGTTAAATCAGTTAGAAAAATTAGATATTGATGGTTTAATTAATCATAAAAATACAGAAATATCTACCATTGTAACTTCCATTTTAATGGAGAAAGAAAACCCTAGTAGACAATTAAGTAATTGGGAAGGGCAGAACATAGAAGTAAAGTCTGCTTTAGAAGTTTTAGCCAAAGATGTTAACGATGTGGTTTATAATTTAAGGAGAGTTTTGATAGGGGAAAAGATTGACGAATTGATGAGTGAGGCAATATCAAACCAGGGCGGGCCAATAGATTTAGAGGTTATTAGAAATTATACAAGCTTGAAAATGAGACTCTTTGAAAAGCTGAATAGAGTAGTTTAATATTAACAAATTGTAAAATAGGGTGTTTATCCCTATAGTAATAATTTATAATCATATAGATTTTTTGTATATTGCACTCGCAAAAAGAAAACCCTCAGTGTTATGAAAAGATTATTACAATTTTTAAGAATTATTCAATTATTTCTATTATTACCATTTGAAATCTCATCAGGTTCTAAGAAAAGAGCGTATTTAAAGATTAAAAAAATGATGGTTGCAGCAAACCTATTGTAATCTTATTATTTTATAAAGTATAAGAAAGTCACATATAGTTTTATATGTGACTTTTTTATTAATTAGGTTTCTTATAAATAGATAAGGAAATTAAAATGAAAAAAATTGCTCAATTATTAAAAATAAGCTATCTAATTGTATTACTGCCTTTTGATATAGTAAAAGGTTCTAAAAAAAGAGCTTCTGTAAGAATTAAAAAATTAATGTTAGCTGCTAATTTATTGTAAGTCTTTTGGTATTTCACAAATAGGAATGGGAATCATTTTATGTTGATTAATTCTATTTAATCGTGAATAAATTTTAAATACTTCTTGTTCTCTTCCTGAAAAATCATTTTCAGATTTTCCATTATTTTGCATTTTCATTGCCCATTCTAATTCGTCGTAGGAAGCTCCTATTTGGTCTTCGTCAGTTCTACTATCTCCAAATAAACCATCTGTTGGTTGTGCTTTTTGTATTGAGTTTGGGACACCTAAAAATTCAGATAATTCATATACTTCAGATTTCATTAAATCTGCAATTGGGCTTAAATCTACACCTCCATCACCATATTTTGTGTAAAATCCAACACCAAAATCTTCAACTTTATTACCTGTTCCTGCTACTAAAGAACTATGTAAACCTGCTAAATAATATAAAGTTGTCATTCTTAGTCTTGCTCTTGTATTGGCTAAAGACAAATCTACTTTTGCAGATGGTGCTGCATTTGGCACTACATTTTTAAAATCTTCGAATGTTGAAGTTAAATCTACTTTTACATCAGAAACATTGCTAAAATTATTTTTTAATTGAGCAATATGCTCTTGTGCTCTAGTAACTTGACTAGGTGCTTGATGAATAGGCATTTCTACACATAAAGTAGGGAAACCTGTTTTTGCACATAGTGTAGAAGTAAGGGCAGAATCAATTCCACCAGAAACTCCAACGACAAATCCTTTTACTTTTGCATTTTTAGCATATTCTTTTAACCATTTTATGATGTACTCGGCAACCTTTTCCGTCTTCATTGATAAACTATTTTAGTATTTTTAACGTTCTTAAATCTAATGACTAAGATACAAATAATATGAGATTTTATTTTGTGAATTTAATGGTTTTATGGATGTTTTTTTCATGTACTGATAAAAAAAACACAGAAATTGATGTTTCTACAATAAATATTGATTTTTCGATAAAAAGGTACGAGGTAGATTTTTACAATACCACAGCTAATCAATTGCCTAACCTTAAAAATAAATATCCCTATTTATTTCCAAAATCATTTACAGATAGTTTGGCTATTTCTAAAATAGCTAATAAAGATGAACAAGAGTTATTTAAAGAAACTCAAAAATTATATAAGAATATTCCTGTGCTAAAATCACAATTAGCATCACTTTTTAAGCATGTTAAATATTATAATACCAATTTTAAAGCGCCCAATGTGGTTACTATTATATCTAATATAGATTACAATAGTAGAGTAATTTATGCAGATAGTTTATTATTTATTTCTTTAGATGCTTATTTAGGGAAAACGCATCGATTCTATTCAGACTACCCTAAATATATTAAAGAAAATAATAATAAAGAAAATATTATTGTGGATGTAGCAAATTCAATAATTAATAAGCAAGTTGTTCCATTACCTACTCGAAGTTTTTTATCAAAAATGATTCAGGAAGGAAAAAAAATGTACTTATTAGATATGTATTTACCTGCTGTTCCAGATAAATTAAAAATAGGATATTCAAGTGAAAACATGGATTGGACTCTTTATAATGAAGAAGATATTTGGAAATATTTTATAGAACGAAAATTGTTGTTTAGTACAGATACAAAATTGAACAAACGATTTTTAGAGAATGCTCCATTTTCTAAGTTTTATTTACAGAATGATAATGAATCTCCAGGAAGAATAGGGGTATGGTTAGGATGGAAAATAGTAAGGTCTTATATGCAAAATAATGATGTATCTTTGCAAGAATTATTAATAATTGATCCTGAAGAGTTATTCAAAAGATCAAAATACAAGCCTAAAAAATAATGTCAGTAAAACATAATTCACAAATTAATTTTGAAATTGGTTTAGATGAAAACAAAGTTCCAGAAGAAATTTCTTGGACAGCAAAAGACGGAGATATAAATAATGAAGCGTCTAAAGCTATTATGATATCTGTATGGGATCATAAGAAAAAAGATACTTTACGTATGGATTTATGGACAAAAGACATGCCTGTAGATGAAATGAAGCAATTCTATCATCAAACATTAGTATCTATGGCAGATACTTTTGAACGTGCCACAGATGATCAGAAGATGAGTGCTACGATGCGTGATTTTTGTGCTTATTTTGCAGAGAAGTTAGAGTTGAAGTAAGAGAAAATTATTACTTAATAAAAAAGGGTTGTCCAAATTAATTTGGACAACCCTTTTTTATTTAAGTTATTCTAATGGGCTTTAATTGTTAGATTCTATAAAGAAATCTCTTAAACAGAAACGAATACGACATACCCGGTTTTTTGTTATTTATAGATGTATTTTGATGAGGTAAATTTAGCAACTTAAAAATATAGATAAAGCTATATAGGTCTTTTTTTTACTAAATTTTTTAGTGAAATACTAGTTTTCTGTTTATACTTTATTGTGAGTGTCGTTGGTTTATTATGAGACAGTGTTATAAAAAAAAAGAGGCTACATTAAGTAGCCTCTTTTTTTGAATTAGATTGTGATTAATTAATTATTCATCAATTCTTTCTACAGTCCCAATAGCATCTATTGGTTTAATTTCAACTCTTCTGTTTAGTTGTCTTCCTCCAGCATTATCATTAGAGAATTTAGGTCTTGATTCACCATATCCTTTTGGTTCTAATCTTTCGCTAGAAATACCTTGTCTTATCATGTATTTTCTTACACTTTCTGCTCTTCTTTGAGATAAGTACAAGTTGTATCTATCACTATTTCTATCATCTGTATGACCTTCAATAACAAACCTTACATCTGGTATTTTTTTCATTAACATAACGATTTGGTCAATAGTACTATAAGATATTAATTTAATTACATCTTTATTAGTATCAAAGTAAATACTTGTTGCTAACAACCCAATTTGTTGTGTAATGTTAACAGGTGGTACTACTTCTTGTTTAGGACAACCTTTGTTTTCTACTGGACCAGGTGTATTTGGACATAAATCTTTAGCATCCATAACTCCATCTCCATCCGTATCAACATTTAAAGGACAACCTTCATTAGATATAGGACCATATTCTAGTGGACATTTATCTTTGTAATCTGGTAATCCATCTCCGTCTGTATCTATAGCCTGACCATTACCATAAACCATCGCTCCTATAGGTGTGTTTGGTTCTACATCTAATTGATCCATTACACCGTCATTATCTGTATCAATGATTTTAAATTCTGCTCCAGCAGGCTTGTCGGCAACCCAAATAATATATTCTTTTTTCTTTCCTAATTTTAGAACTACACCTAGGCTCGTTACAAAAAAGTTTTCCCAATTTTGTTTGTTAGAAATCGCAGCATCTAAATGATCTTCATGGTTGAAATACATACCAGTTCTAAATTCTAGATCTAAGCGTCTGCTTAATTTTCTTTTTATACCTAGTTGTGCAGATAAATAGATTGAACTTGCTTCAGATACGCTATTTCTTTCTGGGTTATATCCAAAATCAGCATCTGAAATCTTAGTGTAAGATCCATCAGAGTTTCTATCAAATAAAGCAGAATCGTATTGGTGATATCCAACACCAAAATATCCAGAAACATTCCATTTTCTAGCTTGTCTTCTATAAAGATTAGAAAAACTTACTATTAAATTTAATTCGGCACCATAGGCAGTACCTTCAAATTTCATGTTATCTCTATTAACTGTGGTTGGGACATACTTAAGATCGTACGTATTTGAGAAATATTGAGCTCCACCAGACATTTTAGTGTAAGTGGCTTTAAATTCAAGTCCTAATACTGGGTTAAACATTTTATCTACATAAACATAACCACCAAAATTCCAGTAGTTGGTATCATCACTAGTACCAATTGAACGTAAATCTCCATGCATAATGAAATTACTGAAACCACCAGCTATTGCCCAGGTATTGTTTTCTTTTATAATATCACTACCTTTTACTTCAGTACTGTCTTTGTATATAATATTTTTTTCATTCTTTTGACCGAATGATTGTGCAATTATAAAACTGCTAAATAGAATAAATAATATAATTCTCCTCATTTTTACTTTGAATTTTTGTTTTAACTATAATGGGGGAATGATCCCACAAAAATATAATATTATTTTTTTAAAAATGCTTAATTGTGTTAATAATTTTAAGATAGTCCTTTTTATTAGCTACGAAATCCATTTCTGACACATCTATTATTAGTGAATTTAGATTTTTTTCTGTTTTAATAAAACTTTTATATCCATTATGAATTTTTTTTAGATATGCCGGTTCAATTTTTTGTTCATAGTCTCTGCCTCTTCTTTTAATGTTTTCTAAGAGTCGTTCTGTATTTTGAAATAAATAAATATATAAATCTGGTTTTGTAATTTCTTTATACATTAAATCGAACATTTTTCTATACAGTAAGTACTCTTCTTTTTGTAATGTTACTTGGGCAAAAATTAAAGATTTAAAAATATAGTAATCTGATATAATAAAGTTCTTAAATAAGTCAAATTGTGCTAAATCATCTGTGAGTTGTTGATATCTATCGGCCAAAAAACTCATCTCTAATGGAAATGCATAGCGTTCTTTGTCTTCGTAAAATTTTGGTAGAAAAGGGTTGTCTGCAAAACGCTCTAAAACGGTTTTAGCATTAAACTCTGTAGAGATTAGATTTGCTAAAGTTGTTTTGCCTGCTCCAATGTTTCCTTCTATAGCAATATAGTTATATTTTTCAGATATAGGGATTGGTCTTTTTAGTGCTTCATTCACTTTTATAATTTCAGATGTATCGTCACAACCCTGTATACATATTGAAATTTGTTTTTTTTCTATGGGATGTATTACTGTTGGGGCTATTTCAGACAAAGGAATTAGTACAAATTTACGCTGTAACATTTTTGAATGTGGAACGATCAAAGTTTTAGAGAAGATAATATGATCTTCAAATAACAATATATCAATATCTATATTTCTATCTTGATAGCCTTCTTTTGTAGATCGTTGCCTACCTAGTTCATTTTCTATTTTTAATAAAGAACTCATTAAAGCTTCTGGTTGTTGATTGGTGGAAACTTTAATGCAAATATTATAGAAATCATTTCCATCAAATCCCCAAGAAGGTGTTTTGTAAATGGAAGATATTTTTAGAATACCACCAATATCGTCAGCTATTAAGTTAATGGCATTTTGTAGGTTTTCAAGTTTGTTTCCTTGGTTTGTTCCTAATGATAAATATGTAGTATGTTGTATGTTCATTGTTGAGTGCAAAGAAAATAAAAGCATTTTACAAAACCCCTATAAACAAAAAAAATCGCCAAAATTAATTGGCGATTTTTAATACTATTTTTAGATACTGAAACAAGTTCAGTAAAATATTTACTCTTCTTTTCTTGGAGCTCTAGGTTTTCTATCGTCTCTACGATTGTCTCTACCTCTGTTATCACGTCCACCAGAACGTTTATCATCTCTTGGTGGTCTTTCAACAAAACCTTCTGGTTTTGGTAAAATTGCTTTTCTAGAAACTTTTTCTTTACGTGTTCTTGGGTCTAAACCAAAGTATTTTACATCTAAAATATCTCCCATCTTAACAACATCAGAAACATTATCTGTGCGTTCCCAAGCTAATTCACTTACGTGTAATAAAACTTCGTTACCGGGAGCTTCAGTATATTCTACGACAGCACCAAAATCTAACATTTTGATCACTTTTACTTCATATACAGAACCTTTTTCTGGTTTAAATAACATAGACTCAATCTTAGCAATAACTGCTTCGATTCCTTCTGGTTTAGTTCCTAAAATTTCGATAATTCCTTCTTCTGTTACAGGATCTTCAGTAATTACAATTGTAGTTTCTGTTTCTTTCTGTAATTCTTGAATGTTTTTACCTCCTGGTCCAATAAAAGCACCAATTAATTCATTAGGTATTCTTCTATTCACCATTTTAGGAGCATGCGCTTTTACTTCTTCATTTGCAGCAGCAATTGTATCTGTAATTTTACCTAAAATATGAAAACGACCATCTCTTGCTTGTTTTAGTGCATTTACTAAAATTTCGTAAGAAAGACCTTTTACTTTTATGTCCATTTGACATGCTGTAATTCCTTCTGAAGTACCTGTTACTTTAAAGTCCATATCTCCTAAGTGATCTTCATCACCTAAAATATCAGATAAAACAGCATAACGATCTCCGTCAGAAATTAATCCCATAGCAATACCAGAAACTGGTCTTATCATTTTAACACCTGCATCCATTAATGCCATTGTACCAGCACAAACAGTTGCCATAGAAGAAGAACCGTTAGATTCTAAAACTTCAGATACTACTCTTACTGTATAAGGGCAATCTGCAGGAATCATTCCTTTTAATCCACGTTGTGCTAGGTTACCATGACCAACTTCTCTACGAGATGTTCCTCTTAATGGTCTAGCTTCACCTGTACAAAAAGGAGGGAAGTTATAGTGTAAATAGAAATTTTCTTCACCTTCGTAAGATGGCATATCTATTTTCATTGCATCCCTAGAAGTTCCTAAAGTTACAGTTGCTAAGGCTTGTGTTTCTCCACGAGTAAAGATAGAAGAACCGTGTACTGATGGTAAGTAATCTACTTCACACCAAATTGGTCTAATATCTGTTGTTTTACGTCCGTCTAAACGTAAACCTTCTGATAAAGTTAATTCTCTAACTGCTGCTTTTTGAGATTTATTGAAATATCTTCCAACTAAATCACCATAGTCAGCTAATTCTTCTTCAGTAAATGCTGCTTTTACTTCTTCTTTTATGTCTGCAAAAGCATTAGTACGTTCTACTTTAGAAGTTCCTTTTTTAGCAATTGCATAACACTTATCGTATGTAAGTTCATTAATTTTAGCTGCTAATTCTTCATCTTCTCTTTCTCCTTGGTATATTCTTGTTTCTTTCTTACCAAAAGCTTCAGCTAATGCAACTTGAGCAGCACACTGAACTTTAATAGCTTCATGGGCAAATTTAATTGCATCTGCCATTTCTTCTTCAGAAATTTCATCCATTTCACCTTCAACCATCATTACAGAATCTGCAGAAGCTCCAATCATCATGTCGATGTCAGATTCTGCTAATTGTGATCTGTTTGGGTTGATAACAAATTCTCCATTGATACGACCAACTCTAGCTTCAGAGATAGGGCATTCGAAAGGAAAATCTGATAATTGAATAGCTGCTGACGCTGCTAAACCTGCTAATGCATCTGGCATAACATCTTCATCATGAGACATTAATTGGATCATTACTTGTACTTCTGCATGGTAATCTTTAGGGAATAAAGGACGTAAAACACGGTCTACTAAACGCATTGTTAATACTTCTCCATCACTAGGTCTTGCTTCTCTTTTAAAGAAACCACCAGGATAACGACCTGCAGCCGCAAATTTTTCTCTATAATCTACTGTTAGTGGTAAAAAATCAACGTCAGATTGTTTGTAGTTAGAAACTACCGTACATAATAACATTGCTTTACCCATTTGAACAACAACAGAACCGTGTGCTTGTTTTGCTAATTTACCGGTTTCTAATGAGATAGTTCTACCATCTCCAAGGTCTATAACCTCTCTAAATACTTTTGGAATCATAAATTTAAATTCTAAATTTTTAATTTGTTTGTTGTTGTGTTGTTGTACGTTGTTGCAATGGAAATTCAAAAATGCTGTTACTATTTTTGATTTTTTTTTCTACTTTCGCAGAAATGTGGTTAATTAATTTAACCTTTTTATATAGATTCTGTTTGTTAGTCAGAATAAATTACTTTTTAGTTTCCCACTTTCGTGGGATTAAAACCTGACATTTGTAATAAACTAGATAGGTTTTAAAATAAAAAAGAGGCACGTTTATAGAGCCTCTTTTTGTAAGAATTATTTTCTAATTCCTAATTCTGCGATAATTGCACGATATCTTACAATATCAGTTTTCTTTAGATAATCTAATAAACTTCTACGTTTACCAACTAACATTACTAATGAACGCTCTGTGTTATAATCTTTACGATTATTTTTTAAGTGCCCAGTTAAATGGTTGATTCTGTGCGTAAATAATGCGATTTGACCTTCTGAAGAACCAGTATCGTTTTTTCCTTTACCGTGTTTTTCGAAGATGCTTTCTTTTACTTCTTTAGTTAAATACATTCCAATATTATTTAAATGATTATTATGTACATCAATGATAATTTCATTGAAGCTGCAAAGATATAATTATTTTTTTAATTTGGAATAGTAAAAAGAACACATTATTCATCTCTCTAAGAGATGTAAAGTAATCTTTTTAATTGTTTGTAATAAAAAGATTACTTCGTTTTAAGAGCTTATAGTAACGAGTTGTTTTATGCTCTAACAGGTATATTTTGTATTAAGTCGATATACAAATTAATCTGTTTTTTTAAATTTTTACGTTCGTAAATTGCATCTAAGAAACCGTGTTCTAAGACAAATTCAGATTTTTGAAAACCTTCTGGTAAGTCTTTACCTGTAGTATCTTTTACAACTCTTGGTCCTGCAAAAGCAATTAATGCATTTGGTTCTGCAATATTAATATCTCCCAACATAGCGTAAGATGCAGTTGTACCACCAGTTGTAGGGTCTGTACATAAAGATATGTAAGGGATGTTTACCTCTGCTAATTGCGCTAATTTAACAGATGTTTTTACCATTTGCATTAAAGATAAAGAAGCTTCCATCATTCTTGCACCTCCAGATTTAGAAATCATTAAAAATGGAATTTTATTTTTTATTGAATAATCGATAGCTCTTGCTATTTTTTCTCCAACAACAGATCCCATTGATCCACCAATAAAAGCAAAATCCATTGCTGCAATTACAAGGTCTTTTCCTAAAGATTTTCCTACAGCCGTTCTAACAGCATCTTTTAATTTGGTTTTTTCTTGTGCGGCTTTTAATCTTTCTGGGTATTTTTTTGTGTCTTCGAACTTTAAAGGATCTTTAGAGGTAAGATTTGGGTCTAATTCTTTAAACTTATTTTCATCAAAAAATAATTCGAAATATTCTTTACTACCTATTCTTACATGATAACCGTCTTCTGGACTTACATATAAGTTTCTTTTTAATTCTTCTGTATCTATTATTTTTCCACTAGGTGTTTTGTACCATAACCCTTTTGGAGTATCTTTTTTATCTTCTGTAGAAGTTTGTATTCCTTTATCCGTTCTTTTAAACCAAGCCATACTTGTTGTTGTGTTTTAGGTTATTTCTAAATTTATGTAAAAAAAATTAGAACCGCAAATGTAAAAGTTTTTTCTTAAAAGTATCCTTTTTGATCTCTAAACTCATAAAAAAAGCACTTTGATTTTAGTCAAAGTGCTTTTAAAAAGTATTTTAGAGATATCTTTTATAAAGTATCTACGTTGTTTAAGTCAGAAAATGCTTGTTTTAAACGTGTAATAAAAGTAACTTCACCTTCACGTAACCATCTTCTTGGGTCGTAATATTTTTTGTTTGGAGATTCAGGTCCATCAGGGCTTCCAATTTGAGATTTTAAATAATCTGCATTTTTACCCATATAATCTCTAATTCCGCTCATAAAAGCATATTGCATATCAGTGTCAATGTTCATTTTAATAACACCATAACCAATAGCTTCTCTAATTTCTTCTAAAGAAGAACCAGATCCTCCGTGAAATACAAAATCGATATGGTTTTCTTCAACACCATATTTCTTAGTAATAAATTCTTGAGAATTTTTTAAGATTTTTGGAGTTAATTTCACGTTTCCTGGCTTGTAAACACCATGAACGTTACCAAAGGCTGCAGCAATTGTAAAATTACTACTTACTTTAGATAACTCTTCGTAAGCATAAGCAACTTCTTCTGGTTGTGTATATAATTTAGATTCATCAACATCACTATTGTCAACACCATCTTCTTCACCACCTGTAATACCTAATTCAATTTCTAAAGTCATACCCATTTTACTCATACGAGCTAAATATGTTTTACAAATTGCTATATTTTCTTCAATAGGCTCTTCAGATAAATCTATCATGTGAGAGCTATATAAAGGTTTACCAGTTTCTTCAAAATGTTTTTCTGAAGCATCTAATAATCCGTCTATCCAAGGTAATAATTTTTTTGCACAGTGGTCTGTATGTAAAATAACAGGAACTCCATAAGCTACAGCTAATTCATGTATGTGTTTTGCACCAGCAATACCACCTGCAATTGCAGCTTTTTCACCTTCATTAGATAAACCTTTTCCAGCATTAAATTGTGCACCACCATTAGAAAACTGAATAATTACAGGAGCATTTAAATCTCTTGCTGTTTCTAAAACACCATTAATAGTGTCAGATCCAATAACGTTTACTGCTGGTAAAGCAAATCCTTTTTCTTTTGCATATTTAAAAATAGCTTGTACTTCTGATCCAGTTGCAACACCTGGTTTTATATTATGACTCATCTTTTTGTATATTTTAATCGTTAATTACTCATCAAAAGTACTAAAAATACCGATGAATCTAAGTATAAAATAACGAAAACGTTATAGGTTTTATTACAATTTTAGAAGGGGTAGTTAATACCAATATTATAAACAGCATTTGCAAAATTGTAGTTTTTAAGCCATTTATTGCCAGTTAAATAGGGTTCGTAGGTTTTAAAGCCTACGTCTAAACGTAAAATTAAAAAACTAAAGTCGAATCTTGCTCCAAATCCAGAACCGACAGCAATATCTTTTAAGGACGATAAGTTATTGAATTTTGATGCATCTTCTACAAAGTTAGAACCTGTAATATCCCAGATATTTCCGGCATCAATAAATAAGGCTCCTTTTAGCTTGCTAACTACATTAAATCGATATTCTGCACTTGTTAAAAATTTTAAACTACCAACATTATACTCTAAACCGCTATTTGTATTTCCAGGACCTAATTCATAAGTTTGCCAAGCTCTAATATCATTAGAACCTCCTGCAAAATAACTTTTTGTAAAAGGAATATCAGAATTATCATAAGGGATAATTGCACCTAAAAAACTTCTAATTCCAAATACTGAAGTTGCACCAACATCCCAAAACTTTTTGTACTCTATGTCTGTTTTAAAGTATTGCGCTAATGGTATTTTAGCAAATGTTTTTTTATCGTTAGTATTCGTTTCTTTAGATATTAAGCCTAAAACATTCCCCGAATTTGAAAGTCTTATTTTAAAAAAAGAGAAATTATTGTCACTAGAATTTACTTGATTATTATAGGTAAAGGAATAGGATAGCACAGGTATTAAAAAATCTGATGTTATAATATTATACCTATTTAAAATATTTAAAGCCGTATTGTATTCTTCAGAATTTGTAGTTTTAAAGCTAGTGTCATTAGCTACCTTTTTCATAAAATCTAACGCTTCTGGTACTTGTATGTTTATATCTGTAGAAAGTGGATAATTGGTAATGTTAGTAATATTCTTTGCGATATCATAAGCTTCGGCAACATCGTTTAGGTTAGAGAATTCAGAGCTATATATGTCAAAATAACTATTAATGTTTAAATTTTGAATGTATTGCGTATTTAAAATTTCTAATTGAATTGTTTTTTTTGCATTGTATTTCCATCTGTAGTCAGACAAAAAAGTGAATGTTTGTCGATCTAAACCTATGTTTTTTTGAAAACTAGAGCCAATAGAAAATAAAGTTCTAGGAGACATTTCTTTAGGAACCAATTTATTTAAACCAAAAGGAGCAATAAGTCTTGGTATTTCTAAAGAAGCATCTGCACCAGCCTCCCAACCAGGACCATTATTTGAATTAAAATAAGAGCCTAAAACAGATAGTTTTAGTAATTCTGCTCCTCTAAAAGCGTTTCTATTGGTAATAGAAAATTTGGCTGAACTACCAATTTCTCTAATATTAGAATGTGTTATTTCTGTTTCTAAACCCAAAGTGTATTTTTCTATAGGTGATAACTTTACAAGCATTTTTAATTCATCGTCTGTTCCGGCAATTGGTATAAATTCTATATTGGTGGATTTAAAGTTGTTAAGTGATTTTAAATGATTTCTTGTTAAGTTTCTTAAGGTGTCTTTATAGACACTTCCGGGTTTTAAAAAAATGGATTGCGATAAGTATTTTGGGTTGAATTTATTTCTACGATGTGCTAAAAACTGAATGCCTTTATAGTTTATGGAATCTAAATAAGGTTCTCCTTTTCTTGTAAAAGAATAATCTGTATAAACATTTACTTCGGTTACCTTTTGTACTTGATAAGGTTTGTTTATATATTGACCGTGCTGTTCTTCTTCTAATTGACTTCCAGAGATTAAGAAATCTACATTTGTTTTATAGTCTGTTCTTGTTGAGTCTACATAAAAACCTAAGGCAGATTCATTAAAATTATAAACTCCGTTGTTTCTAAAAAGTTTTAAAACTCTGCTCGCTTCATTTCTAAAGGTAATGTCGTTGTATTGATTGCCCGATTTTAATAGGGATGGTGTGTTGGCGCTTTTATAAATAGAATCTAATACCGGAGATTCTATTTTAAAGTTTATGGTATCTAAAACTGTTGGTTTTCCTTTGGTTATTCTATAGGCAACTGTTGCTTTTTTACTAATAGAATCTCTATCTATTTCTGAGGTTACCTTCGTTTTAAAAAAACCTTGATTTTTGTAATATGTTAGTAAGTTGTTTTCTGTATTTTTTACTTTTCTATTATTAACAATAACGGGACCTTGATAATTTAAAAACCATTTATTTATCCCTATAAAAGATTTTGCGTAGGCAATACTTTGCTTTTCAGAAAAAATATTTTTTATAAAATTATAAGAATGAGGATTTTTTTTACCCCATTCAGATGGTGTTTTAGGTTTATTAGGATTTCCTATATTATGAAAATACAAACCAATAGGTAAATTTAAAAACTTAGGATTTGGTTTTTGTAGTATGTATTTTTGTATATCATTAACATTATTTCTAACGCTATCAACATAAATATAGTTTTGAGTAAGCATGTGTTCATCTTCCGCTACATGCTTTGTTGAATTACATGAAACTAAAATGAGTAAGAATAAAAATGATAAAGAAAGTTTTTTCATTAATTTAGCAGTGCTATCAAATTCAAAAATAGTATTTTTCGGCGGTTTATTTCCAATTACAATCAATTAATGAGTATCTCAAAAAATCAATTTAAGTTAATAACAAGTTTATCTCAAAAAAAGTATAGACAAAAGCATCAATTATTTATAGCGGAAGGTGTAAAAGTGGTGCAAGAGCTTTTAAACTCTTCGTTTGAGGTTGAAACTCTTTTTTGTACAGATGATTTTTCTTCGGATATTTCTGAGTCGCAAATAATTAGAATTTCAGATGCTGATTTAAAGAAAATTAGCAATTTAAAAACGCCTAATAAAGTTTTAGGAATTTTTAAAATTCCTGATAAAAAACCTCTTGTAGATAGCGGTTTAATAATTGCTTTAGATGCTATAAATGATCCCGGAAACTTAGGTACTATTATTAGGTTATGCGATTGGTATGGGGTAGATGAATTAATTTGCTCTAAAGATACTGTAGATTGTTACAATCAGAAAGTAGTGCAAGCAAGCATGGGGTCTTTAACTAGAATCTCTATTCGTTATGTAGATTTGGTAGAATACTTATCTGAAACCCAAAACCCAACTTTTATTGCCGATATGGATGGTGAAAATGTGTACAAAACAAGTTTACCAAAACAAGGAGTTTTGATAATGGGAAATGAAGCAAATGGTGTATCAGTAGAAATTAAAAAGTTAATTACCCATAAAATTTCTATTCCAAGATTTGGTAAAACTCAAGAAACCGAAAGTTTAAATGTAGCTACTGCAACGGCGATTTTGTTGAGCGAGTTTAAAAGGAGTTGCTAATTATTGATTTTCATCAAGCCTAAAAATTGTTCAATTTACCTTTATTCAAAAGCAAAAGTTAGAAAAACACCACGAGTTCCCATGTAATTTACGGGAGCTGTATACGGACTATTTGAATCTTTGTCATATACAATTTCGCTTGGTAGTGCAAAAACGCCACGTATAGAAGGTGAAAACTTAAAGTAATACAAGTAAATATCAATGCCTACACCAACCTCATACATAAAGTTATGAGTTTTCATTCTAAACTGACTTGCAGAATTATCATCTTGATTAGCTTCGTTACTAGAAAAATTATAGTTGTAAGAAATTCCGCCTAGTACATAAGGGCGAATATTATTATATCTGTCTGTGCTAAATTTAAAGATTAAAGGTACGTGTAAATATGTAGAACTTACTTCTCTTACACTATCTAAAGGATTGGAACTGTAGTTTTTCAAATGGTGAAAATAAATTTTCTTTGAGTTGGTCATTAAACCTGGTTCTAAACGTAAGTTTAGATTTTTATGCAAACGTAAATCTGCAATTAACCCTACATTAAATCCAGCCGAAGGTTCTACTGTAATATTTGCATCTGGTATTCCAGAATTATTATTGTAACTAATTTTAAAATCATTCTGATTTAAACCAAGATAAAAACCGTAATGTATTTGTCCTTTATCAAAAGTTGGTAAGTATTCTACTTTTTCTTTTTGCGAAAAAAAAGCAATAGAAGTTAAAAGGAAAAAACCGAATATTATAAATTTCTTACTCATCATTATTTACTTGCGGTATAAATTGTGGCAACTCCAAATGTTACGGGTGTATCTTTTGTATGTGTAAACCCGTTTTTTTGTAAAATATTGTTGAAAGCTTCTCCAAAAGGAAAAGAATTTGCAGATTCTGATAAATATGAATAGGCAACTTTATCTTTAGAAAACAATTTACCTACAACAGGTAAAAATAAATTAGTATATAATTTATACCCTTGTTTAAATGGAAATTTAACTGGGTTAGAGGTTTCTAAAATAACCAAAACACCTGTTGGTTTTAGAACTCTTGCAATTTCTTTAAGCCCTTTATTTAAATTAGCAAAATTTCTTACACCAAAAGAAACCGTAATAGCATCGAAAGTATGGTCTGCAAAAGGCATTTCTTCAGAATCGCCAACAACCATTTCTATTTTATTAGAAAGATTAGCTTTGGCAATCTTTTGTTTTCCAACTTCTAGCATACCTTCAGAAATATCTAAACCTACAATTCTGTCAGGGTTTAAAGCTGCCATCATAATAGCTAAATCTCCTGTACCTGTAGCAATGTCTAAAATTTGTTTTGGGTTATTTTTCCCAACAATTTTCACTACTTTTTTACGCCATTTAACATCAATTCCTAATGAAATTACTCTGTTTAAACCATCGTAATTTTCAGAAATGTTATCAAACATTTGAGCAACTTGTTCTTTTTTGCCAAGTTTAGAATCTTTGTAAGGGTTTATTTTTTCTGCTGACATAAATAAGCCCACCTTAATCCTCTCGAAGAGAGGAAACTCATAGCGTGAGCAACTGTGTTTTTCTGTTTATATAAAATTAACATTCTGTATTCCCTTAACCTTTATTTTTTTCCCCTTTGGGGAAATGTCTTTTAGGACAAAGGGGCTTTTTTACCCATTAATTGCTACTACTTCGTTAATTTGATTTGGTAACATTTCTTTTAGTAAACTTTCTATTCCGTTTTTTAAAGTAGCTGTAGAAGAAGGGCATCCACTACAAGCACCTTGTAAAACCACGTGTACTATTTTTCGTTCTTCATCATAACCACGGAAAGCAATGTTTCCACCATCACTTGCTACTGCAGGTTTTATATATTCATCTAAAATATCAGAAATCTGTGCAGAAATACCTTCTAATTGTACTTGCGGTGTAACTACTTTATTTTCTGATGTTGTTTTTTCTTCTGTTGGAAGTTCTTTAATAATGGTTTTTCCAGCAACTAAGTATTCTCTAATAAAAGTTCTTACTTCTGCAAATACATCACTCCATTCTACCATGTCATATTTGGTAACAGAAACATAATTATCAGAAATAAATACTTCTTTTACAAATGGAAAATTAAAAATAGCTTGCGCTAAAGGAGATGATTTACTAGCCTCATCTATATTTTTATATTCAACATCGGTTTGAGTTAAAGATTTGCTACTTCCAAATTTCATTACGGAAGGATTTGGAGTAACCTCTGCATATACCTCAATGGCTTCTTTTTTAGAAATTGGAGATTCTTGTACAACAACTCCATCATCATTTAAATAAGCTTCAATTTG
This sequence comes from Polaribacter sp. Z014, assembly GCF_023555435.1. Taxonomy (NCBI): domain Bacteria; kingdom Pseudomonadati; phylum Bacteroidota; class Flavobacteriia; order Flavobacteriales; family Flavobacteriaceae; genus Polaribacter; species Polaribacter sp. Z014. The sequence continues at coordinate 4,872 of NZ_JALCZP010000026.1, read as the reverse complement.
CTCTTTTACTTCTTCTTGTACGTCTATCCATTCTAGAATGTCATAGCGTTGTACAGCTATAAAATTTGCTGTAATAAAAATCTTTTTAACAAAAGGTAAGTAGAATAATTGTTGTGCTAAAGGTGAGTTTTTAGCCTCATCTATATTATTGTATTCATAACTTCCTCCATTTATTAAAATTTGATTGGTATTAAATTTTATAATGGTATTATTTGTGGTTTCTTGAATTGTGATTTTTACGTCTTGCATGGTGCTAAAAAAATTGAATTGCAAAATTAAGGGAAAAAAGGGAAATAGAATTGTTTTTGATATGTTAAATAAAAACCCGCTTGCGGATATTAGTTGTATCTACAAGCGGTGTTTTTATTGAGTGTTATTTTCGTTTACAAATTAAAGCTAATAGATGCTGTAATTGTTTTATTGTCTATTTCTAATTCTGATGGGTTTACGTCTGTAATAAGGTTTGAGTAAAAATTATATACACCAGTTCTATTGTTGTCGCTAAAAGCAAAGTCTAATTTTATATTACCAAAGTTGTAACCTGCACCTAAAGAATATCCTTTTAAATTATCTGAACTCAAAGCAGCTTTATTAGGGTCTTGCTCAAATTTATAACCACCTCTTACGCTAAATCTATCCATACGCCATTCTGTACCTATGTTAAAAGAATGTGTATTTCTTAATTCGTTTTCAAAAAACTGATTTTCGATTGTAAAATCACCGTTAGATAATTTTATGTTTTTATAATTTCTGTTGATGTAATCTAAACTGATTAAACCATCTTTTCCAAAAATAAAAGCTGCACTTGCGGTTATTTTACTCGGTGTTTTTAATTTATAAGAGATAAATTGACGAGGATTGTTTTCAGAAAAGGAGTAAACTTCATCCGGGAAAAAAGCTGTTTCTCCAATATCAATATTGCTGTCTTGGTTGTAATTTGTGTCTTGTAAGATTTCTGTATACCAAGTTGGTGTTTGATAAGCTAAACCAAATCTAAAATTTTGATTTGCTTTATAAATAAAACCTGCGTTTGCAGAGAAACCTGTTCCTGATGTAAGATTTTCTTGATATAATTCTACGTCAAGGATATTTCCATCTTCGTCACTATTTAACTCCGTTAAAACAGATTGTTGAGTGAAATTTAAATCATAGAAATTAAGACCTAAACCTATATATAATTTGTTTTTATGAACTGATGAAAAAGCGATGTTTAACTCTGTTGTTTCTCCGTTGTAATTTGTATCGAATAGTTGTCCATCTGTGTAGTTATATAGTGTATTTTGAACACGTGGATTTGTGTCGAATTTAGTAACGGCCTCATTTCCTTGAGCTGAAAAGCTGTTTTCAAAATCTTTAGTAATTCTATAGTTAAAACCAATTGCAAATTTACTCCAATCAGATTTGTATGCGCTATCAAAAACTAAAACTGCACCAGCATGAGAAAGATTAAAAAATTGATCTTGAGTTGTTATTTTTTTTCTATCATTAAAGCTAGCGTCTCCATAAGCGGCACTTATATCTGTATTTCTAGAATTAATGGTTCCTGTAAAAGAACTATTTGTAAAGACAGCAATACCTGCAGGGTTTACACTCATAGAAGAAATATCTCCTCCTAATGCTCCAAAAGCACCACTCATAGCTGTAAAACGAGCAGAACCGTTATCATCATTTTGAGAAAATAAAACGCCTAAATCTTGATAACCTAAAGATTGAGAATAAGACGTAACTGTTGCTACGAATAAGATCGTTGTTATTATAAATTTTTTCATACTAATATTTGTTTGTAATCTTTTAAAGAACATAAAACTAATTCACTACCCTCTTCTTCTAGATGAACTGGAAGATGAACTTCTAGAGCTGCTACTGCTTCTACTAGGGGTACTTCTTGTAGATGATGATCTAGAGGAAGATGAGCTTCTTGTAGAAGGAGTGTATGTGTTACTCCTGCTAGAAGACGTAGTAGTAGAGCTTCTTCTTGGTGAATAACTCGTTGACGTATTTCTTGTTGAACTTGAGCTTCTAGGCGGTGTAGTTCTGCTAGTGCTTCTTGTAGAGGTATTTGAACTTCTTCTTGCTGTTGATGCGTTAGAATTTCTAGAGCTACTAGGCGTAGAAGATCTTCTTACAACGACAACTTGTTTGTTATTTCTGGTGTTTGTGTTGTTGTTTACACTAGCGCTATTTCTTCTAGTACTAGAGCTACTTCTTGTACCAGAACTTCTTCGTGTAGAAGAACTGCTTCTAGTACTTCTAGTGGGTGAGGAGCTTCTTCTATTGGTTGTAGAATTTCTACTAGGAGATGTTGTTGTGCTACTTCTCCTGCTAGATGTGCTTGTAGGTTGTCTATGGGTAGATGTGCTTCTTCTGCTTGTTGTAGCAGTTCTACTTCTAGAATTAACGGAGCTATTTCTTCTATATGTTGTGTTGTTTGTAGATCTTCTTCCGTAATTGTTATTTCTGTACGTACGATTAGTGTATCTATTGTTATAATTTCTATAAGGGCTAGAGTATCCGTAATAATAAGGTTGATAATAGTAAGGAGAATAGAAACCTACATTCCAAGCATTATAATTATGGTAAGGATGCCAATAAGGATTGTAATTCCAAGCGTAACCTCTATAGTTCCAGTTTCTGTAACCCCAAGTATCATAATAATTATAACCATAATAATTATTCCAATAAGGACTTTCAATTACATTGATATTTACTGAGACATCGTTATTGTCATTTTGTCCCCAAGGTTGGTTAGCTTTGTAATTTAATGTTTCATCAATATCTTCTTCATCAATATAAATAGTGTCTACAGATTTATAATTATCAACATCTGTAAAAACATCATTATTTTCTACATTTTCTAGGCTGTTTAGTTTGTTTAAAAAATAATTATCGTTGTAATCATCATATTCATCCTCGTTAGCATAGATAACTTTCTTGTTGTTACTATTTACAGTCTCATCGCCATAAATACCATCATCATTATAAGCACTTTGATAGGTACCGCAAGAAACCAATACTAAACTAGTGGTTAGTAAAAATAAGAGTTGGTTTAGTTTGAAATTTATATATCGAGGTTTCATAATGAATATATTTAGATGAATACTTATTTTATCAATTAAATGTAGTTAAAACTCTTTAAATTATAGTAGTTTTGTCCTGTTTTTGTATAATATAACGAATTTTTAACAAACATTTACACAATAAAGGGTGCAATATTTGTGCCAAACTTTTGATTATGAGTAAACATTTAACAAAAAGAGCCGACGATTATTCCAAATGGTATAACGAGTTAGTAGTGAAGGCAGATTTAGCTGAAAATTCTGCAGTTAGAGGATGTATGGTTATTAAACCTTATGGTTTCGCCATCTGGGAAAAAATGCAAGCAGAACTAGATAGAATGTTTAAAGAAACAGGACATGAGAATGCTTATTTTCCTTTATTTGTTCCCAAAAGTTTGTTTGAAGCTGAAGAAAAAAATGCAGAAGGTTTTGCTAAAGAATGTGCAGTAGTAACACATTATCGTTTACAAAATGATCCTGATAATCCGGGAAAGTTACGAGTAGATCCAGAAGCTAAATTAGAAGAAGAATTGGTGGTAAGACCAACTTCTGAAGCAATTATTTGGAATACATATAAAGGATGGATTCAGTCTTATAGAGATTTACCTTTACTAATAAATCAATGGGCAAATGTGGTTCGTTGGGAAATGCGTACACGTTTATTTTTACGTACCGCAGAATTTTTATGGCAAGAAGGGCATACGGCTCATGCTACAAAAGCAGAAGCTGTAGTGGAAGCAAAGCAAATGCAAGATGTGTATGCGGAGTTTGCAGAAAATTTTATGGCGATGCCCGTAATTAAGGGAACAAAATCTGATAGTGAGCGTTTTGCAGGTGCAGATGATACGTATACCATTGAGGCTTTAATGCAAGACGGAAAAGCTTTGCAAGCTGGTACAAGTCATTTTTTAGGTCAGAATTTTGCAAAGGCATTTGATGTTAAGTTTACTTCTAAAGAAGGAAAACAAGAATATGTTTGGGCTACTTCTTGGGGTGTATCTACACGTTTAATTGGTGGTTTAATTATGACGCATTCCGATGATAATGGCTTGGTACTACCTCCAAAATTAGCGCCAATACAAGTGGTAATTGTTCCAATTTATAAAGGAGATGAGCAATTAGTAGCAATTTCTGAGAAAATGAATGTAATTGTAAAAGAATTACGATTAAAAGGAATTTCTGTTAAATTTGATACAAGAGATACGTATAGACCAGGAGCTAAGTTTGCTGAGTATGAGTTAAAAGGAGTGCCAGTAAGAATTGCTATTGGAAATAGAGATCTAGAAAATGGAACTTTAGAAATTGCAAGAAGAGATACTTTTGAAAAGCAAATAGTGGCCCAAGACGATGCTGTTTCTTTTATTGAAAACCTTTTAGAAGAAATTCAGGATAACTTATACAAGAAGGCAATAGATTTTAGAAAAGAACATACAACGGTTGTAGACGATTTTAAAGAATTTAAAAAGGCTATAAAGAATACTGGTGGTTTTGTGTCTGCACATTGGGATGGTACAGAAGAAACAGAAGACAGAATAAAAGAATATACAAAGGCAACTATTAGATGTATACCTAATGATGCTAAAGAAGAAATAGGTGTCTGTGTTTTAACAGGAAAGCCATCTTCTAGAAGGGTGCTTTTTGCAAAAGCGTATTAATTTCGAAAAAAAAATGTTTTTTTTCGAAAACTATTGTGAGAATTAAAAAACATTGTATATTTGCACCCGCAATTAGGATATTCTTAATTGTTCTGGTCCGTTCGTCTAGGGGTTAGGACGCATGGTTTTCATCCATGTAACACGGGTTCGATTCCCGTACG
>NZ_JALCZP010000025.1:0-39725 GCF_023555435.1 Polaribacter sp. Z014 | reverse complement strand
TTGCATTGTAAGTAATCTTTCCCCCAAACATAACATACATTGTTTAAGATTTCTTAGTTATTTGAATTACTCAAAAAGCGGTTAATAGTTTATCTAAACTTTAATCGCTTTTTTTTATGGCTATAAATTTATAATCTAAAAATAAAAACCAAAAACTTTGTTTTAAGTTTTTATCTTTAAGACACCTCTGTAAAAATAGATACTATAGATAAAATAAAACCTTGCTAAACTCAAGATACAAGAAGTTTACCTAATTATTTAATAAGAAAAATAATTTTAGTTCTCCCCCTTTTAAGTTAATGCACTCACTGAAAACAGTGAACTAAAAAACCCCATAAATGGGTATTGTGAGGTTTGTATTACTGACATACATTTGTAATGTAAGTAATCTTTCCCCCAAACAAAATATACATTGTTTAAGATTTCTTAAATATTTATTGAACACTAAAAGCGATTAAAGTTTATCTTAACTTTAGTCGCTTTTTATTGTTATAAATATTATTGAAAAAAAAACCTCAAAACATAGTTTTGAGGTTTAATGTTTATAAATTGAGAAAACTATATTCCGTCTCCTAACCCTTTTAATTTTTGAGTATTTTCAGCCAACATTAATTCATCAATAATTTTCTGAATATCACCATTCATAATATTAGGTAAATCATATAAAGACAAACCAATTCTATGGTCTGTAACTCTACCTTGCGCATAATTATAAGTTCTAATCTTAGCACTTCTATCTCCAGAAGAAACCATAGAACCACGTTTTAAAGCGTCCTCAGCATTTTTCTTAGCTAATTCCATATCATACAAACGAGAACGTAGTACTTTAAATGCTTTTTCTTTATTTTTATGTTGCGATTTTTGATCTTGACATTGTGCCACCAAACCAGTAGGAATGTGTGTTAAACGCACTGCAGAATAAGTAGTATTTACAGATTGTCCACCAGGACCAGAAGAACAGAAAAAATCAATTCTTACTTCCTTTGGATTAATTTCCACATCAAACTCTTCCGCCTCAGGAAAAACCATGCACGTAGCTGCAGATGTATGCACCCGTCCTTGTGTTTCTGTTTGTGGAACTCTTTGTACACGATGCACACCAGCTTCAAACTTTAAAATTCCATACACATCATTTCCTGTAACCTCAAACTGAATTTCTTTAAAACCACCATTGGTCCCTTCAGAATAATCTACCGTAGAAACTTTCCAACCTTTACTTTCACAGTATTTTGTGTACATTCTAAATAAATCTCCAGCAAAAATACTCGCTTCATCACCACCTGCTCCTGCACGCAATTCTACAACTGCATTTTTAGAATCTTCAGGATCTTTTGGTATCAGTAATACTTTTATTTCATCTTCTAGTTCAGGAATTCGAGCATTGGCTTCGTCAATTTCCATCTTCGCCATTTCATTCATTTCTGCATCAGAACCATCTGCAAGAATCTCTTTTGCTTCCTCTATATTGTTTGTTAAGGTTTTGTACTCATCCCCTTTTTTAACAACATCACCTAAATCTTTATATTCTTTCATTAATTGCGCATAACGCTTCTGATCCATAATGATTTCTGGCTGAATAATTAAATCCGAAACCTCATCATAACGCTGCTTTACAATTCTTAATTTATCTAACATCTTCTGTCTTTTCTTGGAATGCGAATTTACAATTTTTATAGGTATATTTAAACAAAGCCAACTATTTTTATAAAATTACTAATTATCACCTTTTGTTTATACTCATAATTTATTAACAGAAAGAGAAAACCAGAATTTATAAAGCCCGCTTTTCTAATTGTAGATTGGGTTCGTGTAAATGAAAAAGAAGAAATTAATACCCAAAAAAAATTACATATATTTTAAGTTCATGTGCCATAAAAATAACAAACAAACATCTTTTTTTAATTACCATAAAAACTTAATTTAGCGCAAAATTTTAAATAAAATAATATGAAAAAAATTTATTTGTTAGCAGTACTATGTGTTACATTATTTCTTAATACCTCATGTGAAAGCAATGATAGTGAAGATACTCCTAAAATTTCTGGATCTCTAAGTGTTGAAGAAGGAAAAACACAATTAGAAGACAACACCATAGAATTGTTAAATAAAATAGAAAGTTTTAAAAATGACAATGCTTTAAACGATATCATTGAGTTAGCAGAATATTTAAATGCAGACAGTGGTGTAAAAAACAAAAGCTTTAAAAATACATCCTTAAAAACAATCTCTAATATAGCAAACCTAGAAACCACAGTTAACGGACTTACAGTTTTTAACGCAAAACAAGCAGTGGTAATTATTGCAGAAACATCACTTATTGATGACTTTAATAATGAAAAAGGAATCTATACTTGGAATGCAAACACTGAAGGTTTTGATAAAACAGGAGATAGTGATGATATTATCTATAACGTAGCATATAATGACGGTAAAAACGCTGTATTTAGTATTACCGATTTTAGTACTACTCTTGCAGGAAGCAATAACGACGAAGAATTACCTACTTTGGCTAAAGCAAATCTTAAATTAAATGGTACTACAGTATTCTCTCAGAATTACACTGCTACTTTTAAGAATGGTCAATTAATTCCAACTACAATTAACAATACAACTAGTATCGGAGATTTTTCTTTTGTAACAACTTATACAAACTCTAATAATAAAGAGATTGGACAAGCATTAAGTTTTAATCTTGGTAATGATGTTATAATGGGATATAATTTAGCGACTAATGGTAACTTTAACGATGAACTAGACGGTAACATTGAAGATATTGTTGATAATGTAACTTATTCTTTTCACTTCTTAAATGCTACATTAACTCTACAAGCAAACGATGCTGGTTTTGATTCTGATAGCGAATTAAGTATAGACCAGCAACTTGTATTATTAAATAGCAATACAAGTGCAGAACTTAGTATTAATAATAAATCTATTGCTAAAAGTCAATTTTACAAAGATGAGGATACGTATACTGATTATATATACAACCCTAATACTCAAAATTACGATGAAACTGAAGTAACTGAAGAGGTTGTGAATGCAAGATTCTTATTTGAAGACGGTTCAACGAATGACTTTGATACTTATTTTGATGGATCTTTTACTAGTATAGAGGACAAGTTTGATACTGTATTTGATGCTTACGAGAGTCTTTTAGGAGATATTTAAAATATTCAACATTAAAATAAAAGGTCATCTATAAAGATGGCCTTTTTTTATTCTGGAATCTCAAATTTTAAATTTTTTATATTTTCGCCAGACCAATAACCAAAAGCACCATTACTAATATTAGTAACCACTTCATTAGCATAAGAGGCATTTTCTAAAATACTTGTTTGGTCTCCTTCTACAGATTTCCAAAAATAAAATTGATCTTTTGTAATAGAAATAAGTTGCATTTCCATTACTTCATTTACTTTAATTTGATTCTCGTTTTCCCCATCATCATCTATCTTTATATAGCTTACTATTAAAGGAAACGTTTCTGTTGCAATATTTTCTGTACTAAAAATAAAAGGTCTTGCTAATTCAAATTTCTCCTCTTTTTCATTCTTTATAAGAATCTTAAAATACTTATCCTCTAAATCACTGTTATGAATCGTTAATTTTATGTCCTTAAAATCTGGATATACAATTCCATCTTCAACCCAATCTAAAAATTCAATATTTAAAATCTCAGATTTTTTAGGAACACTTGTTTTAGATATGAATTCTTTACCTCTAAGCTGAATGGTTAAATCGTACGTTTTACCAATTTCTCCTTTTATTAAATTACTTCGATAGTATAAAAAAGGAAAACGAGACTCGTCTTTCTTTAACGTTAATATTTCTGATATTTCTCCGTTAGACAGTACCACTTTTGCTTTAGATTCAATAGATTTTGCTACTTCTACCGAATCAATAATACCTCTAAAAGCAAGGCTATTTGTTAAACTTATTCTTGCAAATTTACCTTCTTCTATTTGTCCTTCTACTGTAAGTTTATCCGAAGATAAAATGTCTGTTTCAGTATTTAAACAGCTACTTAGTAAAAAGAATAAAAATATTATTTTTTTCATAACGCACTTTATTTAAAATGAAAATAACCAATTTAGAGTTGGTAAAAAAGGAAACAAATTATCTCTTTTTTCTGTAATTTCTATAAATGAATCATCTACGTTTCCTTCTGTATTATAAGAAATTTGAAAAGGATTACTATTATTATACACGTTATACAAAGTTAAATTTAATTTAGATTTCCATTTTCCTTTATTTTTAAAAGAATAGGTACATGATAAATCTAACCTATGGTAACTAGGAAAGCGAGATGCATTTTTAGATTCAAAATTAAGTATCGGTCTTTCATTTATAATTCTTATATCTCTTGGTCTTGTATAGTTTTGTCCGCTAGTAAGCAAGAATAAAGCACCAAATTCAAACTTATTATTTAACCTATAATGCATAATGGTATTTATATTTATAGGCCTATCAAAAGTTGTTGGAAAATAATTCCCTTGATTTATATCTTCAAATTTAGCTAACGTTTTTGATAAGGTAACTGATGTCTGCGCTGTAAAATTATTTATTTTTTTATTTATACTAACTTCAAAACCGGAAGAATTAAATTTACCAACAAGTATATCACTATAAATATCATTAGAAAATAGATTGTTTACAGAACCATTTCTAAACTCAGTATAGTTAGAAACGTTTTTAAAATAAACAGCACTGTTTAATTGCAATCCATTTGTTTCGTAAGCATATCCTAAGCTAAATTGATTTACTACCTGTGGTTTTATATTTTTAGTACTTACCACAAAAAAATCTGCTGGCAAACTAAAGTTTATAGATGCTTGGTGTACAAACTGACTTAATCTTTGGTAACTTAATTTAAAAGCTTGATTTTCTTTATATTCGTATTTTAAACTCGCCCTTGGCTCAATACTAAAAAAGGTTTCTTTACCAACTAAAGCATTTTTATGAGTAAAAAAGGAAGTTAGCCTTAGCCCTGTTTTAGCTTTTAATTTTGATGATACAGAAAATGCCAAATCCCCATATAAACTCACATCATCATACCTATATTTTTCTTGATGTAAAATTTCTAAAGGAGAATCATCTATACTTGCTTGAACATCTTTAGGTAATATATTATTCTTATTGTATTCTGTTCCTATTTTTAATAAATACGATGGTTTGTCTAATAAAAAATAATGTTTTAAGCTAAATACATTAAATGTACTTTCTGCGCTATAATCAAAAGGAAAATCAGTATCTCCAAAAGAAAACTTATAAAAACTATTAGATACTGTGGTTTGAGAACTTAAACTAGACGAAAACTGATGTTTAAAAGTTGTACCTAATAAAAAATTACCCCATTTTAACTTTCTATTTCTACCTTTGGTTTGATCTCTAAAATTATCACTCGTTATATAAAGTGTAGTTTCTATCTCACTTTTTTTTGATAATTGAAAACTATGTTTTGTTAAAAAATCATACAAAAAATAATTTTTATTTTTGCCAAGAATAGAAGTATCGTCACCAAAAAAAGGTTTAAAAACTTCCAAATAAGTTCTTCTTCCAGAAATTAGTAAGCTATGCTTTTTATTAATTTTTATGTTTCCTGTTAGTTTTGTAGACAACAATCCCAAACTTCCTTCAAAATGAGTGCTATCTGGTTGTTTTAAAGTTTTTATATCTGTAACAGATGATAATCGCCCACCATAACCCGCATCAAAACCTGCTTTAGAAAACTCTAATGAAAAGACAAAGTCTGAATTTATGGTAGAAAATAAGCCTCCTAAATGAGATGTATTATGTAGATACATATTATCTAACAAAGTTAAATTCATACTTCCATTACCTCCTCTCACTAAAAATCCTGATTGTCCTTCAGCAGCTTGTTGAACACCAGGTGTATACTGTATTAATTTAATTACATCTTTTTCTCCTAATATAAAGGGAAGCCTTTCTATATCTTTTTTAGAAAAATAAATTTGATCTGGTACTATTTTATTTAATTGACTACTAGAGAAACTCCTAATTACTATTTCCTTTAGCATGCTAACCTTTGGAGATAGATAAACAGTACTTGTTACAGAATTAAGATTTAATCTTAAGGTAGTAAACCCTATTTTAGAAAAAACTAATATGCTGCCTTCTTGTAAATTCTCAAAAGAAAAGAAACCTTTTGTATCTGTGTAAGTACCTAACTCTGTATTTAAAACTTGAACAGAAACATCACTAATAGGTATATTTTTCTCGATGTTAAATACTGTTGAATTAACATTTTTTTGAGCGGATATATTATTACTTAAAAGTATAAAAAAGGATATTAAAAATAATGATCTTGTCTTATTCATATGCAATTACACCTATAATTATAATATAGTATCAAGCAAATTTAAAGACTATTACAACTCCTACAAAGCTATATTTTAGTTTTTTAAGAGTACATCCAAAAACAAAAATTTAATCAATTAAAAGCAATCGTTTCTTCAAATGATTTTAAAATAGAATTTGTTTTTGAGAGGTATAACTCAAAATTCTTATAACCATCTCTTCACTTTTAATCATAAAAAAGCTCATTATTTATAAAATAAACAATGAGCTTTTTATTTTTTTAATAAAACCAAAAACTAGAAATCAGAAACTTCCGCTTCTACTTTTTCCCAAGCTTCCATTTTAGCATCTAATTTTGCTTTTTTAGCTTTGTATTTTTCAAAGAAATTTGGTCTAGCAGAAACTTCATCATAATTCTGTGCTAATTCTAAATCTATTTTAGCAATTTCTTTTTCTAAATCTGCTATTTCAGTTTCTATATTAGAAAGTTTATTTTTTAATTTCTTTAATTGTTTTTCTTGATCTCTAGATAATTGATGTGATTCTTTCTTAGAAGTATCCTTATCAACTTTTACAACGGTTCTTTTTTCCGCTTCTCTAAGGTTTTCTATTTTATGTTGCTCTAAGAAATAATCAATATCTCCTAAATATTCTTTTATCACTTTATCTTTAAAACCATATACCGTTTCTGTTAAACCTTGTAAGAAATCTCTATCGTGAGAAACTACAATTAAAGTACCATTAAAGTTTTTTAAAGCTTCTTTTAGTACGGTTTTAGAGGCAATATCTAAGTGATTGGTTGGCTCATCCATTATTAAAACATTAAAAGGTTGTAATAATAATTTACACAATGCCAATCTATTTCTTTCCCCTCCAGAAAGTACTTTTGCTTTTTTATCTACAGCATCTCCTCCAAATAAGAAAGAACCTAACATATCTCTAACGCGCATTCTGTTAGTATCCGTGGCAGCATCTTCCATAATTTCTAACACTGTTCTTTCTGGTGGCAATTCTTCCGATTGATTTTGAGCAAAATACCCTACTTCTACATTATGCCCTAGTTTTAAATGACCCTGAAACGGAATTTCACCTACCATCATTTTTGCCAAAGTAGATTTTCCTTGTCCGTTTTGACCAACAAAAGCAATTTTACTATTTCTTTCTATTAATAAATCTACATCTTCTAAAACATGTTTATCACCATAGCTTTTACAAAGCTTTTCTGCTTCTACTATAATTTTACCAGGTTCTTTAGAAATAGCAAAACGCACATTCATTGCTTGGTTATCATCTTGGTCAACTTCAATCAATTCAACTTTATCAAGTTGTTTCATTAAAGATTGTGCCATAGATGCCTTACTTGCTTTGGCTTTAAATTTATTAATTAAGTGTTGTTTTTGTTTTATTTCTTTCTCTTGATTTTTCTGAGCCTGTAACTGCTTTTCCTTGATTTCTCCTCTTAATACTAAAAATTCAGAATACGGTTTTTTATAATCGTAAATCTGACCTAAAGAAATCTCAATCGTTCTGTTAGTAACATTATCTAAAAACATTTTATCATGAGATACCAAAACAATGGCTCCAGAATAACCTTTTAAGAAATTCTCTAACCAAATAATAGATTCAATATCTAAGTGATTCGTTGGCTCATCTAATAACAAAATATCATTATTTTGTAAAAGTAATTTGGCCAATTCTATACGCATTCTCCAACCTCCAGAAAAAGTATCTGTCTTTTTATCAAAATCTTCACGCTGAAAACCTAAACCTTGTAAAATCTTTTCGGTATCACCTTGGTAATTATAACCACCAAGTAATTCATAACGTTCTGTATTATCCGTTAAATCATGAATTAATTCAGTATAACCTTCACTTTCATAATCGGTTCTAGTTGCTAATTGCTCATTAATTTCGTCAAGTTTTATCTCAATTTCTTTAATCTCTACAAATGCCTGATATGCTTCTTCTAAAATAGTTCTTCCTTCAACAAAATCAATATCTTGTCTTAAAAAGCCCATTCTAATATCTTTGTCAAAAGCCATCGTACCGCCACTACTTTCTATATCTTTAGAAAGCACCTTTAAAAGCGTAGATTTCCCTGCCCCATTTTTACCGATAAGACCAATTCTATCTCCCTTGTTTAATTTAAAAGTTATTCCTGAAAATAAATCAGTTCCCATAAAAGAAACCGATAAGTTGTGTACGTTTAGCATCTAATGTAATAATTGTTACTTAAAAAAAAGTTTAAAACTCTATATTTGCAAAAGTATACAAATTTATAGTCTATTATGTTTAAAAAGGGAACCAAGTTGTATAGTATTTTTAATGCTAAGTGTCCTAGATGTCATGAAGGTGAATTTTTTAAGTATAAATTTACGTTCAATCCCAATAAAGTAACCAAATTACATAACAATTGTCCTAAATGTAATTTAAAATACATGATGGAACCTTCTTTCTTTTATGGCGCTATGTACGTTAACTATGGTTTAACAGTGGCACTTTCTGTAGCTGTATTTGTAATAAGTAGTTTGTTTTTTGGATTAAACCTTTTACAATGTTTTGCGGCTATTGTAATTGCATTATTAGTATTAGCGCCTTTTAATTTACGTTTATCTAGAATTATTTGGATAAATATGTTTGTACATTTCGATAAAAAAGCAATTAAAAAAGAGTCCTAAACGTATTTTGGGCGCTTTAACAGGCTTTCGCTACTCGCTTTTTTGTAAAAACAAAAAGAGCTCAAACAAACCGCTCTATCCTTAGCGCGTATTGCAGAACGATAAAGAAGTTATATTAAAACACCAAGCAACAAAAAGTAAATTCTATTTATTTAGCTTATCCTTCAAATGTTTAAAACGGACAATATCTATTTCTTCGTCTAAACGTTCATCATTATAAATATGATTAAACAGATTTTTAGCAACCGTTGGGGCAATCATTACACCTCGTGTTCCTAAACCATTTAAAACAATTAATTGTGCATAATCCGGGTGAATACCAACCAAAGGTCTTCTGCCAGAAACCGTAGGTCTTATTCCTGCAGATTGAGAAACGATGGTATAAGGTACATTAAGTACTTTCTTTAACTTTTCTACCAACTCTTCTTTTCCTTCTTCAGAAGGATCTGATGTTTTGTCTGTCCAATTAAATGTTGCACCTACTTTATAGTTATTGTCGCCTAAAGGCATTACAAAAAGAGTCGACTTTAATAAAAAATCGATATTTAATTCGGGAGCATGAATAGTTAACAATTCTCCTTTTGCTTCATTTATGGGTAAATAATTAAAATATGGGTTTTGTGTAACTCCAAAACCTTCACAAAAAACAATTTTTGAAGCTTCAATATCTTTATAAGAAATAGATTCTTCTTGAATATTTAATTCCTTATGTTTAAACTGTTCAAAACGAATGAAGTTTTCTGATTCTAAATAGGCTCTGTAGGATTGTATCAGTTTTTCGGTATCTATTCTACCTGTTTCGTTTACATTACCAAAACTAAAATCTGCTAAAACTCCGTTATAAGAATTAGTGTCTAATTTTGGATCCAAATAAGCGGTTAACTTTGGTTTGTCTAAAGCACCAAACCAATTGTTTTGGTCTTCTACAGATTTAAAAGATTTTTTGATGACAAATTTTTGGTCTATAGTTATGTTTAGTTTTTCTTCTAACCTTTTATAAAAAGGAAGTGCAATATCCAATTGTTCTTTGGCATTCCAAACTGGAGTAAATCTTTTTAAAATTACTGGGTTATAAACACCACCTGCAACTAATGAAGAGGTTTGAGAATCGTCTTCAAAAATTAAAAACGTCTTTTTAGCAGCTATTAATTCTTCTGTAAAGGCCAAACCTGCTAATCCTAAACCAACTATTATATAATCTACTTTCATGTGATAAAAATACGTGAATTTGCAATAATTATTATGTTATTACAAAATTTTATTAAAATGTTTAGACCCGATTAACTCTACTTTTATATTTTATTGAATCATTGAATGCTTCGCTTTTGAACGGTGTGTTTTAGCTCTTTTTTAGTGTAAGTTTAAGTGAATTTCAAAGAATGAAAAATTTGTATTCAGAACAGGCAGTAAAAAAAATGCGTAGTGAAAGCTGGAATTAGCTTCAAAAAAAAAACGTTCCAAAGATTTGGAACGTTTTTATATTTTAAGAATGGTAGAATTTTAGTAATTCCACATGTCCATTTCTCTGTTTCTAATATCTTCTTTAATTTTATTAGCTTCTAATAATTGGAATAAAGAATTACCTCTAACATAATCTGAAATAGCTCTATTACCATAAATATTTTCTTCTCTAACAATGGTACTGCTAAATCGTCTTGCATTTAACATGTGATCAAAAGAAATTGGTTGTGACGCATTTTTTGGATTGAATACTTTGGCATCATGTAAAACATCTCTTGCAGATGGATAAAAAATCCAAAACAACTCATACAATTGGTCATCTTCAATATCTTGCACACCTAAAGTTTGTACATCTTTACCCATTGGTGCTAATGCTAACAATCTGTATTTTAACTCACCTTGACGTTTATCAAAATACCACATTCCTTTCATCATATATCCTTCTACGTCTTGAGATTGAAGTCTAATAGTATCACTATACCCATTCTCTTCTCTAACACTAGACATTCTATTAGCTATTTCGTTTTGAGTTATTTTAGAAGTAAAAAATGAATCTGAATATACCTCTTCTATTTTACCTTGTTTAATTCCTTTTATTAAAGTATCAAATAAAGATCTTCTGCCCGAAGAAATATTTGATTTATCGATAGGGAAATAATAAGGTAAATTAATCTTTTGATTTAAATCTACAAATTCCCAAACCACTTTAGACCATAACACATCTCTATCATCTACATATCCGTAGGCTAAAGGGGCATCATTATCGGCTGCAATTTGTTGCTCGTTTTTCTTTCCTATTTGATCTACTTTTTTAGCATTCAACAAACCTATTTGTGCGTTTATTGAACCACCAATCATCAAACCGAAAAATAATAGTAAACAATTTTTAAACATATTTTATTTTTTAACTTCTAGTTTGTTAATTCTATATTAACAGGTAATACTTTTTTAAGATTATACCCATTTGCCGTAGCTTTAATACCATAAATATTAATGATATCTCCCCTTTTTGCTTTAGACAATTTTTGTTTTGCCGCTGCATTTAAACTAGATCCATTTACAATAATTGTTAATTGACCTGGTACTTTAATTTTAAAACTTTGTACTCTAATATTTAAATCAAATTCAAAATCTGGTAATCCTGCTGCAATTGGTGCTGTAGATAAACCAGATTTTGGCATTCTTACAGTTCCATATTGTCCTCTTACAGACCCCATGGCTGCTGGTATGTCTTTAATTCTAAAAGTAGCTTTAGAGTTTACAGATTTTCCATTACTTAAAGTTGCGCTAACATTAATAGTAGCAACACTACCTCCTGCTGGTCTAATACTGTACTTACCTTTACCACCTGTTAATTTACCTCCACTTGCAGAAACCCTTAAGTTATGATCACTTACACCTGGTAACGAAACCGAAATAGGATTGTCTAAACCTCTATAAACCACATTCATTTTATCTGCAGAAACAACAGCATCTCCTGGTTGTGGAATTACAGAATAAGAACTTTCGAAAGGAACTTCTACTACTTCTCCATTTTGTGTAAAGGCAATCTTTCCTTTGATATCATGACTACCAACATTTCCTGCAGGCATATCAATAATTACTTGTCCTGATTGAATATTTTTATAATCTCTACCGTTTAAAGTAACGTTATCAGGAATCATAGTAGCATCATAACGACCTAAAACAATTTTACCCGTTACTTTTTCTCCTGCAAAATAAGCGTTCTTATCTAAAGCAACAATACCTTTATAGTTGTTTAAAGACAATGCTTCTTCCATTTTACCTCCTAATAAATCAGATACAATATCACTTTCTGTGTTTTTAATATCTGCTTGCATTTGAGTTAAACTAGTTAAAGAGGCTACTAAAGGAAATCCCTCATATCTAGCATTCAAAAAAGGGATCTCTTTTTTTGTCTCTGCATTAATAACATCGTCTGTAGAAAACCTTTTTGCCAATATTGGAGCAAACTTATTATCTTTTCCTAAAGCGTTAGTTACATCTGATCTATAGGTATTAATTTTATCTAAAAACTCTTGACCTTCGGCTGTAAATTTATCTCCTTTAAAGAAATGTTCATCTAAAAAGGCCGTTTTATCCATAGATTCATAATCGTTTTTATCTTCGATTTCTGCAGTCATTTTAGATTTTAGCTCTTCTAAATAGGTATAAAAATCGGCTGAATAGCCTTTGATTTTTATTGCTTCTTTATTAAGTTTTGCAAATTTTGCAGCTTGTTCAGAAGCTTTCATTGCTAAATTAGCATAGGCTTCATTATTTTTTGCTGTTGTAGAAATATTATTTTCACTTAACTTTTCGTTCATAAAACCAAAAGCTGATAAAACTTCTTTACTCATGTTCATTGCTAACATTGCAATAAATACAAGATACATTAAGTTTATCATTTTCTGTCTTGCGGACATTTTTCCTCCTGCCATTCTAATTAGTTTTTTAAGTTAATTTTTATATTATTCAACTAATTATTATTTAGACATTGCAGAAAGCATACCACCATAAACTCCGTTTAAAGAAGATAAGTTTTTTGCTAAAGACTCCATTTGAATTTTTAATTTTTCTGTATTCTCTACAACAGCACCATTTAACTCAGATTGCCTAGTTGTATTTTCTACTTGTACTTTATATAAATTATTTAAAGTTTCCATTTGAACTGCCGCCATAGAAACTTGTTCATTATATTTATTCGTAGATGAAATAGATTCTGATGCAGCAGATAAACCCTCTGCAGCTCCTTGAAAATTTTTCATGCTGTTACCTAAACTTGTCATTAAAGAAGCATCTATATTTGCCTCTTTTAATAAATTATCTAGTTTTTGAGATAATAATCCTTGAGCTCCTGCTTCTTCTTTTTCGACTTTTTCAGCTTTAAAGCTATCTTCTCCTAACTCAGGATATACTTTAGACCAATCAAAATCATCTTCTGGAGTATCAAACGCTGAAACTGCAAAAACCGCTGCTTCTACCAACAAACCAATTGTTAACATCATCCCTCCGGTAACAGGACCTAAACTCATGTGTTGAATTTTGAATAATGCTCCAACAATTACAACTGCTGCTCCCATTCCATAAATGAAATTCATTGTTTTCTTATAAGATTTTGACTGTGCCATAATTTATTTTCTTAGTTATTTTTTTTTAATTATTTGTTTGTTGTACCAATATAGTTCTGTACAGTTCTAAAACCAATGTAACTTCTTGCAGTATCTGCATATTCATAATCTCTAGAACTAACTTCTAAAAAGTATGCAACATCTTTCCATGAACCACCACGAATTATTTTTCTTTTGTTTTTTCTATCTTCTACATTTGGGTTCATAGTAGAAGCCATATAGTAAGAAGATAAATTGTAAGCTGTATTTGTCCATTCAGAAACATTACCTGCCATATTATACAAGCCATAATCATTAGCATTAAAAGATTTGGCTTCCATAGTATATAGTGCTCCATCTACCGCATAATCACCTCTTACAGGCTTAAAGTTTGCTAAAAAGCATCCTCTATCTGTAGTAGTACCACCTGTACCCCAAGGATAGGTTGCAAATTCTAACCCTCCTCTTGCAGCATATTCCCACTCTGCCTCTGTTGGCAATCTAAAATCTGGAACACCCGTTGAATTTTTCTTACTTCTTAAGAAATTATTTTTCTTCTTAGTTCTCCAATTACAAAAAGCAGTTGCTTGCCCCCAGTTTACACCAACAACTGGATAATCTCCATAAGATTGGTGGTAAAAATAATCTTGGTGCATTGGATCATTATAAGAGTAGTTAAAATCTTTTACCCAAACGGTAGTATCTGGATAGATATTTAATGTTTCAGTTTTTACAAAATCTTTTCTATTACCACCTTTTCTTGCAGCATTATCTCTATCAAACCAAGTGTATTTATATTTTAAGAATTTAACGTTAAAAGATCTAACCCCATCTACAGCTTCATCTCTAGGCACATATAAAGTATCCATTACCTCTACATAATCTGCATCCGGAAAATCTTCTTTATCCCAAATAATATCTGTATCCCAATTTAATGGTCTTATAGAATCTGAATCGAATTCTAAACTCGTGTAATTATCATACATGTACTTTTCATAAGCATTGGCTCCAGTTGTATCTTTTAATACCGCAAATGCATAATCATTAATACCACCAGAAGGAAGTTGTCCGTTTGGATCTGGAGTTCCCATCATAGATGCAAACTCTTGCTGATAACCAAGTCTAGTTCTTACAACAGAATCCCTAACCCATTGAACAAATTCTTTATATTCATTGTTCGTAATTTCAGTCTCGTCCATATAATATGGCCTTAAAGTAACTGTTTTGGTTGGTGAATTTATTGTACCAATAAGGTCTTCATCTTGTTTACCCATTGTAAAGGCACCCCCAGGAATTAACGCCATACCAAATGGTTTTTCTGAAAACCATTTTTTCTTCGATTTAACTCCTACCAATTCTCCTCTATCATTAGAGCCACAACTGTAAAAAACTACTATTAAAAGTGCAAATATTGCTGCTTTCTTCATATTTTAAAATGTCTTTACTATATAGTTCGTAAACCTATTATTTTTTTTGTTAAAAAACAATAAGCAAATTGCTTTTTAACGTTATAATGCTCTATTCTTTTTTTACTACACTAATTTACGCATCGCTTTATACCATTTTTCTGGGATAATTTGCTTAGTTGCATCTGTATAATCATTATATGTACATGGTATTAACGCATGTCTTTTATATTTATTATCTGATAAAATTTTTATCTCTATCCACCATCTTCCAGATTTATTACTTTTATAAAATGTTAAAGGATCATCATCCTCTAATAAAACAGTGAATTTTTGATAATTTTCTTTTCCCGAAAACGGATAATCTTTTACTCTAAAATTAACTCCTTCAATAAAATACCAAATCATTTGCGCTATTAGGTGCGCCGTCTGATGATTGTTATCTAACTTAGAATTATACTCATAAATACCAAATGAAGATACCTTATCGCTTAGTCCCGCATACCTAGATATAGCACAAATTTCCTCTCCATAAAAACCATTTGGAGAAGCATTATTATTAGCAGGAGCTTCACTTTGCCTTACAGAACCTAAATCTATAGAAACAATATCTGCATTTCTAAAAACGGGTTCAATATTTTCTAATTCTTTTGCTTTTCCTAATCTACAAGCATCAAAAAACAAATTATCTAACAACTGTATTTCTTCTTGCGAATTAAAATATGTCTGATAACCTACATTACTATAATTAAACAAGTTATTAGGTTCTTGCATAATTATTTTACTTAAATAAGACTGAGAAGTTAACGCGTCATCTAAATGACCTAAATCGAAACGACTATCTACAGCTGCAATATTAACGGTTTGTTCTAAAGCGTCATACGCTCTATAATTTACATAAGTTAAATCTTGACCTCCTCCAATAATTACAGGAATAATATTTTTCTTCAATAATTCTGTAATAATTTCTGAAACTGCAAAATAAGTATCTGTAACCGAATTTCCTTTTAATACATTTCCTAAATCTGCAATTTGAGTATTCCAATTACCAGGAAATAAATTGTATAATTTTCTTCGGATAAAATGTAAATTTTCTCCACATCCAAAATTATTTTCTGAGTTTCTGTCTTCTTGAACTCCTAAAATTGCAATTTGCACATTCTCTAGATCAGGCAAACCTTCTTCTTCTGTATGTATTCTAAAGGTTTTACCTAAACACAAACTAGATTGCTCTTCTAAATACGTTACAATAGATGCTGTTACTGGGCTTAAAAAGTCTTGGTTCATCAATTTTTAAAAATCAATTATAGTATTAGGAAACAATTATTTCTTTTTAGTCACTTTCTTTTTTACGACTTTCTTTTTTACAACTTTTTTCTTTGCTGCTTTTTTCTTCGGAGTTTTAGCTTCAATCATTTTAACCGCTTCTTCTTTGGTCATTTTTTCAATCTCTGTTGTTTTTGGCAACTCAATCTTAATTTTACCTTTTAAAACATTAAAACGCCCCCAACGTGCTTTTTCAACACGAATACCAACATCTTCCCAATTATGTAAAACTTTATCTATTTCTTTCTGCTTTTTAACTTCTATTAACTCAATAATATCGTCGTCAGTAAGATTATCGAAATCGTATTTTTTATTAACGTTGATAAATATATTATTCCATTTTAAGAAAGGCCCAAAACGTCCAACTCCCTTTTGTACAGGCAAATCTTCATAATGATAAATTGGTGCATCTGCTTTTTGTTTTGCCACAATTAACTCAATAGCTCTTGGCAAATCTACTTCCATTGGATTTTCACCTTTATCTAAAGAAACAAACATGGTTCCAAAACGAATATAAGGACCAAAACGACCATTAGAAACAATAACCTCTTCATCTTCATAACCACCCAATGTTTTTGGAAGCAAGAACAATTCTAATGCTTCTTCCATGGTGATGGTTCCTAAATTCTGATCTTTATTTAGGCTTGCAAATACTTTTTCTTCGTCTTCTGGTGCTCCAATTTGTGCAATTGGTCCAAATTTACCTAAACGTACTAAAACCGTTTTTCCTGTTTCTGGATGTTTCCCTAAAATACGTTCTCCACTTTCTCTTTCTGCGTTTTCCTTAACATCTTCCACCGTGTCATGAAACTTTGTATAGAAACCTTTAATCATTTCGATCCAATCTTCATTTCCTTCAGAAATATCATCAAAAGAAGATTCTACTTTAGCTGTAAAACCAAAATCTAAAACATTAGAAAAATTAGCAACTAAAAAGTCGTTTACTATATTACCAATATCCGTAGGTATTAATTTATTTTTATTAGAACCTGTTTTTTCAGTTAATGCTTCACTTTTTACAGCTCCATCAACTAAAATCATTTGTTCGTAATTTCGTTCTAACCCTTCGTCTTCTCCTTTTTCTACATAACCCCTTCTTTGTACTGTAGAAATGGTTGGCGCGTATGTAGACGGTCTACCAATACCTAATTCTTCTAATTGTTTTACCAAAGAAGCTTCTGTAAATCGGTAAGGTGGACTCGTAAAACGCTGTGTTGCGTTTATAAAAGAATAATTTAATGCTTCCCCTACTTTTAAAGTTGGTAGCATTCCTGCTTGTTCTTCCTCATCATCATCTTTCCCTTCTAAATATACTTTTAAGAAACCATCAAACTTTATCATTTCACCATTTGCAGTGAATATTTTTGAGTTCTCAGAGTTTTCTATTTTAAAATTGGTTCTCTCTAACTGAGCATCACTCATTTGAGAAGCCAATGTTCTTTTCCAAATTAAATCATACAATCTCGTTTGGTCATATTCCGTAGCAATAGCATGCATTTTCATGTTCGTAGGACGAATCGCCTCGTGCGCCTCTTGAGCACCTTTTGACTTCGTTTTAAAAACACGTTGTTTGCTATATTCTTTACCGTAATAATTAGTAATTTCTTCTTCGGCAGCGTTTCTTGCATCAACAGATAAATTTAAACTATCTGTTCTCATATAAGTAATTAAACCGGCTTCATACAAACGTTGTGCTACTTGCATTGTCTTTGCAACCGGAAAACCTAATTTTCTAGATGCTTCTTGTTGTAACGTAGACGTTGTAAATGGCGCTGCTGGAGATTTCTTTGCTGGTTTTTTGGTTAACTCGGCTATAGAAAAATCTGCATTTGCACACGATTTTAAGAAATTTTCAGCTGTTTTTTTAGTATCAAAATTCTTTGGAATCGTTGCTTTAAACGTTTTTCCTTCAACATTAGAAAACTCTGCAACTACTTTATAATGTGTTTCTGCATTAAATTCTTGAATGCTTCTTTCTTTTTCTACAATTAAACGAACTGCTACAGATTGTACTCTACCTGCAGACAAACCTCCTTTAACTTTACGCCATAAAACGGGCGATAATTCATACCCAACAAGTCTGTCTAAAACTCTACGTGCTTGTTGTGCATTTACCATATTATAGTCTATATCTCTTGGATTATCAACTGCTTTTAAAATGGCATTTTTTGTTATTTCATGAAATACAATACGTTTTGTATTGGCATCTACTAAACCTAATTGCTCTTTTAAATGCCATGCAATTGCCTCACCCTCTCGATCCTCATCACTTGCTAACCAAACAGTGTCTGCTTTCTTGGCTAAAGCTTTTAACTTTTTTACAACTGGTTTTTTATCATCAGAAATAATATATTTTGGACTAAAATCTCCTTCTACATCAATACCCAATTCTTTGGATGGTAAGTCTGCAATATGACCATAACTAGATTCTACTTGAAAATCTTTTCCAAGAAATTTTTCGATGGTTTTTGCTTTTGCTGGTGACTCTACAATTACTAAATTCTTTGCCATTTATCTCTCTTTTGTCGCTAAAACGCTTTAAAAACGTACTATTTTGGTTGCAAAAGTAGTCAGTTTTTTGTAAAAAAAAATTATTTCATCAATTTTCAACAAAAAAATATTAGAATTACTCTACTAATTTTTCTGCCAATTTGTCACAACAATATAAATTTGGTTGTATCTTTGCTCACCTTTAAATGATAAATTGAGAGATGGAATACGTAGAAAAAGTCATAGACGAGAAAATACAAGGGAAAGCTCTTGTAACCGAAAATAAAAAAAATAACACTAAAAAACTATTCATAGAAAGCTACGGCTGCCAAATGAATATGAATGATAGTGAGATTGTAGCTGCTATATTAGACAAAGAAGGTTATAACACCACTCAAATTCTAGAAGAAGCAGATTTAGTGCTGGTAAACACCTGCTCTATTAGAGAAAAAGCAGAAACCACGGTTCGTAAAAGATTACAGAAATACAATGCTGTAAAACAAGTGAACAAAAACATGAAAGTAGGCGTTTTAGGCTGTATGGCTGAACGCTTAAAAGAAAAGTTTTTAGAAGAAGAAAAAATTGTTGACTTGGTTGTTGGGCCAGATGCTTATAAAGATTTACCAAACTTACTAGAAGAAGTAAATGCTGGTAGAGATGCCGTAAATGTAATTTTATCTAAAGAAGAAACCTACGGAGATATTTCTCCGGTTCGTTTAAATTCTAACGGAGTTACTGCATTTGTATCTATAACCAGAGGTTGTGATAATATGTGTACTTTCTGTGTGGTTCCGTTTACACGTGGACGAGAAAGAAGCCGTGACCCGAAGAGTATTATAGAAGAAATTCAATCTATGGTAGATAGAAACTTTAAAGAAATTACACTTTTAGGTCAGAATGTAGATAGTTTCTTATGGTTTGGTGGAGGATTGAAAAAGGATTTTGGCAAAGCCTCTGAAATGGCACAAGCAACGGCTGTAAATTTTGCACAATTATTAGATATGTGTGCTACAGAGTTTCCGAAAACACGTTTTCGTTTTGCCACTTCTAATCCACAAGATATTAGTTTAGATGTGATTCACGCAATAGCAAAACATAAAAATATCTGTAAATATCTTCATTTGCCTGTGCAGAGCGGAAGCAATAACATGCTAAAAGCCATGAACAGACAGCACACGCGTGAAGAATACATCACTTTAATTGATAATATTTTTAAGATTGTACCAGAAATGTCTTTAAGTCAAGATATGATTGTTGGTTTTTGTGGAGAAACAGAAGAAGATCATCAAGATACTTTAGACTTGATGAAATATGTAAAATACGATTTCGGTTTTATGTTTACCTATTCGGAAAGACCAGGAACTTTAGCGGCTAAGAAAATGGTAGATGATGTACCTTTTGCTACAAAAAAACGCAGATTACAAGAAATTATTGATTTACAACAAGAACACGCTTTATACAGAACGCAACAACATTTAGGAAAAGTAGAAGAATTTTTAATTGAAGGTACTTCTAAGAAAAACCCGAATGAGTGGAAAGGTAGAAATACCCAAAATACGGTAGCTGTTTTTGATAAAGGAGATTATAAATTAGGAGATTTTGTAATGGTAAAAGTAGAAGATTGTACTTCTGCGACCTTAAAAGGAACCGTAGTTGGATATTCTGATAATAATTAAAACAGCCCATCCTTAATCCTTCCCAAAAGGAAGGAAACTGCTGTGGGTAAAAAGAGAGAGATAAGACTGATAGAGACAAGAACCAAGACATAATGTTTCTTGAATAAAAAGATTCTTGACTTAAAAAAAGTAAAAAGAAATAAGTGTTTTCTCCTTCGGGGAAATTAAAAGGGGCTATATGGAAAACTTACAAGCATTAAAACAACGTTTTGGAATTATCGGTAACGATATTCACTTAAATAGAGCTTTAGAAAAAGCCCTTAGGGTTGCGCCTACAGATATTTCTGTATTAGTTACTGGAGAAAGTGGAGTTGGTAAAGAAAATATACCAAGAATAGTGCATCAATTATCACATAGAAAACATGCAAAATATATTGCTGTAAACTGTGGTGCAATTCCAGAAGGTACTATAGATAGTGAATTATTTGGTCACGAAAAAGGTTCTTTTACTGGAGCAACACAAGATAGAAAAGGATATTTTGAAGTTGCAGATGGCGGAACTATCTTTTTAGATGAAGTTGGAGAATTACCTTTAACAACCCAAGTACGTTTATTACGTGTTTTAGAAAATGGCGAATTTATAAAAGTAGGTTCTTCTAAAGTTATAAAAACCAATGTTAGAATTGTAGCAGCAACGAATGTTAACATGCAATCTGCAATTCAGAAAGAAAAATTTAGAGAAGATTTATACTACAGATTAAGTACCGTAGAAATTCATTTACCTGCTTTAAGAGAGCGTAATGAAGATATTCATCTATTGTTTAGAAAATTTGCTGCAGATTTTGCTCAAAAATACAGAATGCCTTCTATTCGATTAGATGAAAATGCCGTAAAAGTGTTATTAAACTACCGTTTTCCCGGGAACATTCGTCAGTTAAAAAACTTAGCAGAACAAATTTCGGTTATTGAAGAAGAAAGAGTTATTTCTGGACTTAAATTGCAACAATACTTACCTAATAATAACGGCAATTTACCTGCTATTATAGGCGGTAAAAAGGATAATGATTTCTCTACCGAACGCGACATTATGTATAAAATTTTATTTGATATGCGTAATGACATCAACGATTTAAAAAAGTTGACGTTAGACTTAATGAAAAGTGGTAATGTAGAGGAAGTGCAGGAAGAACATCATCAATTAATTGAAAAGATGTACGAAAACAAAGATGCTCATAAATCTAATGTAGAAGTGATGAATATTCCACAAAACTCATCCGCAGAAAAAGATTATGATTTTATTGAGACGATTGAAGAAGACGAGTCTTTATCTTTACAAGACAAAGAAGTAGAAATGATTAAAAAATCTTTAGAAAAA
Source organism: Polaribacter sp. Z014 (assembly GCF_023555435.1). Lineage (NCBI taxonomy): Bacteria > Pseudomonadati > Bacteroidota > Flavobacteriia > Flavobacteriales > Flavobacteriaceae > Polaribacter > Polaribacter sp. Z014. Next base: position 17,942 of record NZ_JALCZP010000025.1, on the reverse strand, counting down.
AACAGCAATAAACGCAAGTTAGCCGCTAAAGAACTAGGAATATCCGAAAGAACTCTATACAGAAAAATTAAACAATACGATTTGTAAAAGAATGTGTAATTGTTTAAAAGTTGAATTGTTTAATTGAAAAAAACACGGACAGTTTGAGAATCAAAATTTTATAAAAGCGAAAAAATAACGTGCAGTTGTGTCATTTCGACCAAAGGTAGAAATCTCATAAAGCTTCATCGTTTTGGTTTTCTAAATTAAGAGATTTCTTTTTTTAGAAATTTTGATATTAAATTTATAACTTTAAATTAAAGTGAAACTATTTTTATAATTATGAAAAAAATACTCTACATAACATTATTCTCATTAAGCACTTTATTTTTTATTGCTTGCGGTGCATACTCTTTTACAGGAGGAAGTACTGGTGATGCAAAAACCTTACAAATAGATTTTTTCCCTAATCAAGCATCTTTAGTAGAGCCAACATTAAGTCAGCGTTTTACCCAAGACATGTTAGATTTATTTACAAGACAAACCAACTTAACAACAGTTACCTCTAACGGAGATTTATATTTTAGTGGAGAAATTACCGGTTACAGAATTACACCAATGAGTGCTACTGCAGACCAAACCGCTGCTCAAAACAGGCTTACTATAACGGTGAATGTCCGTTTTGTAAATAAACTGGTAGAGAAAGATGATTTTGAAAAACAATTCTCTTTTTATTCTGATTATGCGGCAGATGCACAACTAACAGGTAGTGTATTAGAAGCTGCTTTAGATGAAATTATGGAACGATTAACACAAGATATTTTTAACGCTTCGGTTGCCAAATGGTAATTTAAAAAGTTGATAGTGCTCAGTTACAGTATTCAGTAAAAAAAAGAGTTTATTAAAAAACAAGATTTGAAACCAGCTACTTTTATAGATTTAATAAAAAATAAAACCCAGGTTCAGGAAGTGGAAACTGCTGAATTAAAAACTGTTGTTGAAGAGTATCCGTATTTTCAAGCAGCTAGAGTTTTGTATTTAAAAGGTTTAAAAAATCAGGATAGTTTTAAATATAATAACGAATTAAAAGTAACCGCTGCTTACACAACAGACAGAACTTTATTATTCAATTATATTACTACAAACGACTTCAATAATAAGAAACCAGATATTCATCAACAAATATTTGAAAAAATATCGGAAGAACAAACAGTAAAAATACCTTCTGAAATTATTGAAACTCCAATAGAAAAACCTATTGAAACCGCAGAAAAAGTAATTGAAGTAAAAAAAGCACTAGAAATAGGAAAACCAATATCATTTTCAGCTACAGAAGATCATTCTTTTGGAGAATGGTTGCAACTGTCTGCAAAAAAACCAATTATTAGAGAAACTAAAATAATAATTGAAAAAACTACTAAAAAAGAAGATTTAATAAACACTTTTATAGAAAACAACCCTAAAATTAAGCCTCTAGCTAAAGATAAAATGGTAGCAGTTCCCGTTGCAAAAAACACTCAAGACTCATTATTAATGACGGAAACTTTAGCTAAAGTTTATTTGGAACAAAAAAAGTATGATAACGCTATACAAGCTTATAGAATTTTAAGTTTGAAATATCCAGAAAAAAGTGGTTTCTTTGCAGACCAAATTAAAAGAATACAAATTTTACAAAAAAATAAATCATGAGTTACACAGCATTTTTAATTCTAATTTTGATTGTAGCCATTGCATTAATCTTAATCGTGATGGTACAAAATCCTAAAGGTGGAGGGTTATCTTCTTCTTTTGGAGGTGGTGGAGCACAATCTTTAGGTGGTGTACAAAACACTAACAACTTTTTAGACAGAACAACTTGGACTTTAGCAATTGCTATGTTTGCTTTAATTTTATTAGCAAATTTTGCAATTCCAAGAAACGGAGAGAACAACTTTGAGTTAAAAAATACTTTAGACGGTATTGAAACTACAACTCCTGTGAACACTACAACTCCTGCAACTAACGATAGTTTAAAATAACTACCTGTTAGAAATAACTTAAAATGCCAACGAAAATGACACGTTGGCATTTTTTTATGCTTAAATTTTAACAATAAAATCAATCAAAGAAAAATTGTCAGTTTTATTGTAATGGCACAATTTCTGACTATTTACTGAAAGTAATACAATAAATTAATTATCTAAAAATATAACAATGGGATTAAACATTAAACCTTTAGCAGACAGAGTTCTTGTAGAACCTGCTCCAGCAGAAACAAAAACAGCATCTGGGTTAATTATACCTGATAACGCAAAAGAAAAGCCACAACAAGGAACTGTTGTTGCCGTAGGAAACGGAAAGGTAGACGAGCCTTTAACTGTAAAAATTGGAGATACCGTTTTATATAGTAAGTATGGTGGAACTGATTTGAAGCTAGAAGGTAAAGATTATTTAATGATGCGTGAATCTGATATTTTAGCAATTATTTAAAAAGCTATTTGCTTTTGGCTATTCGCCTTTAGCAAAATCAAAAAAATAAAATTCATAGTAACTATTTTTAGCTAAAGGCAAACTGCTAAAAGCTAAAATAAAAATTTAAAACAATGGCAAAACATATAAAATTTGATATTGAAGCAAGAGACGGATTAAAACGTGGAGTTGATGCTTTAGCAAATGCAGTAAAAGTAACTTTAGGACCAAAAGGAAGAAACGTAATTATTTCTAAATCTTTTGGTGCGCCAACGGTTACTAAAGATGGAGTTTCTGTAGCAAAAGAAATTGAGTTAGAAAATGAGCTTGAAAACATGGGAGCTCAAATGGTAAAAGAAGTTGCTTCTAAAACCAACGATTTAGCTGGTGATGGTACTACAACTGCTACCGTTCTTGCACAAGCAATTGTAAAAGAAGGATTAAAAAACGTTGCTGCAGGTGCAAACCCAATGGATTTAAAACGTGGAATTGACAAAGCGGTTGCTGCAATTATTGTAGACTTAGAAAAACAAGCTAAAAAAGTTGGTAATTCTTCTGAAAAAATTCAACAAGTTGCCGCTATTTCTGCAAATAACGATGCAGTAATTGGAGATTTAATAGCTACTGCTTTTGCCAAGGTTGGTAAAGAAGGTGTTATTACTGTTGAAGAGGCTAAAGGTATGGAAACATATGTTGATGTTGTAGAAGGTATGCAATTTGACAGAGGTTACTTATCTCCTTATTTTGTTACAGATGCAGACAAAATGATTGCAGATTTAGAAAACCCTTATATCTTATTATTTGATAAAAAGATTTCTAACTTACAAGAAATTCTTCCAATTTTAGAACCAGTTTCTCAGTCTGGACGTCCTTTATTAATCATTGCTGAAGATGTAGACGGACAAGCATTGGCTACTTTAGTAGTGAATAAATTACGTGGTGGTTTAAAAATTGCTGCTGTAAAAGCTCCTGGTTTTGGAGACAGAAGAAAAGCTATGTTAGAGGACATCGCTATTTTAACTGGCGGAACTGTAATTTCTGAAGAAAGAGGTTTTTCATTAGAAAATGCAACTTTAGATCTTTTAGGTACTGCAGAAACTATTACTGTAGATAAAGACAATACTACAATTGTAAATGGTTCTGGTAATGCAGAAGCTATTAAAACAAGAGTAAACCAAATAAAAGCGCAGATTGAAACTACAACTTCTGACTACGACAAAGAGAAACTACAAGAGCGTTTGGCTAAATTAGCTGGTGGTGTTGCTGTTTTATATGTTGGTGCTGCTTCTGAAGTAGAAATGAAAGAAAAGAAAGATAGAGTTGATGATGCTTTACATGCTACAAGAGCTGCCGTTGAAGAAGGTATTGTTGCCGGTGGTGGTGTTGCTTTAGTGCGCGCTAAAAGAGTTTTAGAAAAAATTACAACAGATAATTTAGACGAAACTACAGGTGTACAAATTATTAACAAAGCAATTGAAGCTCCTCTAAGAATTATTGTAGAGAATGCTGGTGGTGAAGGTTCTGTTGTTTTAAACAAAGTTTTAGAAGGTAAAAAAGACTTTGGTTATGACGCTAAAAATGATACGTACGTAGACATGTTAGAAGCAGGAATTATAGATCCTAAGAAAGTAACTCGTGTTGCATTAGAAAATGCTGCTTCTGTTGCCGGAATGATCTTAACTACAGAATGTGCTTTAGTAGATATTAAAGAAGATGCTCCTGCAGGAATGCCTCCAATGGGTGGTGGAATGCCAGGAATGATGTAGCCAGTAGCACTGGTGGGCAGGTTTTCACTCTTGCTTATTACATTTATATCAATAAAAAATCCGATAGATTAATTTCTATCGGATTTTTTTATTTCTATTTTATTACTACTTTTTTTCCCAAACTCTCACATAATCCACTTCCATAGCAGAAGGAAACTTCTTCTGCTCTTCTAAACTTGGTTTTGGCGGCACTGCAAATCCGTTACATTTAAAAATAGTATATGGATTTCTAATACCTAAAGAAAGTGCTACATTCATTGGTCTGTGCCAAAACTCATTTGCTTTTCTACCGATTTCTACTCCATCTACAAACCAAATAATTTCCTTTTCATTTACTTCACATCCATATATATGAAAATCATCTCTTGGATCGAATGACGCATGATTCTCATTTCTTTGCTTATCTCTATATTTATCATCATTTGGACGCATCCAAACGCGTCCCTTCCCTCCTTTTTGTCCATTAGAAACGATGGCATGTAAGTTATGATCTGTTATTCTTTCGTTCCCTGCTACTCTAGTTCCTCTTTGCGTAAGCTCTACAACATCAATTTCACTATACCTTACTTCTCCTTCTTTTACTAAAGAATCATCTATAGAACTATACATCCAAAAAGCAGGCGATAAACCAGGATACAATGGCGCTCCTTTAATACGCGCTTCATAATAACCATACACACTTTTTTTATATGATTTTAACATTCCTGAAGTAAAATACAAATCGAAATCTGGTGTAGATTTTTTAGTACAAGAATCAAAAAAACGTCTATCTGCTCCTTCATCATCAAAACGGGCAATAATTTTTAAACTACCATCTGAAAGAACTACGTTTTTCTCATTATCCCAGGTCCAAGTTTGCACATGCGTTGGGTTCTTCTGCCACTTTTTATAATCTACATTAAGCGCATCAAACTCATCTGAAACATCTTCTTTTAATGTCCATTTTTCTCCATCTTTAGAAGTAAATGGTTGTACTTTCTGAGAAACGGTATTAAAAGATATAAGCACAATCACAGAAAACAATAAACTTTTATTCATTATACGTTTTAATTATTATGAAATTAATTCTTTTTTTTCTGCTTTTTTAAATCACCCTGATGATCTAAAATAATTTCTTCATCTCTATATTTACAACAAGGATGTACAGAGTTGTATGCTTCTGTTGTTGCTACAACTTTTTTGTTATCTTCATCAAAAACATCATGACCAACTTTTAAAATATTTTGCTGAACAGTTTTAACATCTGTTTTACGTTCGTCCATAATTAAATTTAATTGATGTGAGCTAACATCCCAAAGGGCAAACTTTACTCCTTTTGTTTTTAAGGCTGCGGTTTCGATACGCTTTTTACACATACCACAAAGACCATCTACTTTAAAAGTAATTTTTGCATTCTTGTTCTTTTTTACTTCTTGTGATTGTGCTGAAAAACCAATCAAACATAAACTTAATACGAATAGTAATTTTTTCATTTTTATAATAATTTTTTTAAGTTAATACTTAATACAATTGGGTGGGTTATTTTATTTTAAATCTTAATCCTGTATAAAATGCTCTTCCAAAAATTGGAGAATACACAATGGTACTATCAAAATATGAACCAAAAGGATCATCACTAGCTAAAATAGGATTTTTCTGCTGAACATTCGTCAAGTTTTCTGCACCAACATACACTTCAAACTTATCTGAAAACACCTTTGTTATTTGTGAATTTAACAATTGATAAGAATCTGAATGTGTTGCTAACTGATATTGTACCGGATTAAATGCTGTATTTGGCAAACGTTGTTTACCGATACTATTAAAGGTAACATCAAATTTCCATTGAGAACCATTTTCTTCTGCAACAGTCTTATAAGAAAGGTTTGCAAAAAATCTATTTTTAGGTTGAATAGGTTTCTGCAAGTTTCCACTTTTATAATCTGTAGTAATATCAAAATATTTATAGGCAGTTCTCAAATTAAAATTATCTACAAGATTATAACTCACTTCTACTTGAAAACTATTCGCAATACTTTTTCCATTTAAATCGTAAAAAGAAATTTCCTGTGGATTTTCCCAATCTACAATAACTTGATTTTTAAAATCTGTTCTATAATAATCAAAAGTGATATCTCCTTTTTGATTAAAAAGATTGAATTTCTGCATATAAGAAACTCCATAATTCCAAGCAATTTCTGGATTTAAACCATAAATATTTCCACCCGCATCATCAACTTTTATTTGTCTTGAACTTGCAAATAACTGTTGATTCTCAGCAAAAATATTAGCACTTCTTTTTCCTCTTCCTGCAGACATTCTCACCACACTATTCTCCCAAGGAACGTAGCGTAAATGCAAACGTGGAGTAATAAAAGTACCTAATAAATTGTGTGTATCAACTCTAACCCCAGCAGTAAAACTAAAATTATCTAAATTGTCAAAACCATATTCAAAAAAAGCGCCTAACGAATTTTCTTTTCTATCGTAATTATTAATATTTACCAACTCATCATATTTATCATACGTAAAACTAATTCCTGTTTTAAACTTATTTCGAGTATCGCCAATAATTGAATTGAAAATTAAATTAGAATACACACTTTCATGTTCTATATCATATACATTTAAACCAAAATACGAGTCTTGTTGATGATTGCTGTATGCCATTTGAAAACCAATACTTTGATAGGGTGATTCTGGAAAAACATAGCCTAATTTTGCTGAAGTTTCAAAACGCTTTGTATCAATTTCACTTCCCCAAGCATTTGTTGTTCCTTTATCTAAATCTGGATTAAAATTAAGTTGACCAGTTTGTTTTTCATCATTTAAATAACGAACATTTATAAAACTTACCCAACCTTTTTCGGCATCTGTATATTGCCAACGATTCATTACATTAATTTGATTTGCTAACGGATTGTCTAAAAAATTATCGTTGTTTTTATCAAATTTCTCCCCTCTGTAATTTCCATGAACATAGACACCTGTAGACCATTTATCGGAAACTTTCTGATTAAAATGTGTATTTAACTCGAGTCTTCCATTTAAAGAAGAATAGGCATTAACAAAGAATTTATTATCAGAAAAAGGTTTTACCAATTCTGCATTTATTTGTCCAGATATACTTTCATAACCATTAACAACGGAACCCGCTCCTTTTGTAATTTGAATACTTTCTACCCAAGTACCTGGTGTAAATGTGAGTCCAAAAACCTGAGAAGCACCTCTTACTGAAGGTATGTTTTCTTGTGTAATTAACAAATACGGACTAGTTAAACCCAGCATTTGTATTTGTTTTGTCCCTGTTAAAGCATCAGAAAAACTAACATCTATAGAAGGATTTGTTTCAAAACTTTCTGCCAAATTGCAACAAGCAGCTTTTAATAATTCTTCTGAATTAACGGTAAACATATTTGCTGTTGACAAAAAAGATTTCTGAATTGCATTTCGTTTACTTTTAATAACTACTTCATCTAAATCGCCTTCTGGCGTAATAAAATGATGCACAGGCTTTAAACTTGTAACGGTTAAAGTATCTGTCTTATAGCCTAAATAATTAACTACTAATTTTTTATATTCTGGTTTGTAATCTATAGTAAACCACCCTTTTTTATTAGTAATTGCACTCACGTTTGTATTTAACCAATGTACAGTTACATCGGTAACACCTAAATTATCTTTAGGATTATTTTTATCCATAATCATCCCCTTAAATATTGTTTGAGAAAAGAGTATGACAGGAATAAATAGTAGAAAACTACTAAGTATATATTTTTTCATTGTATGTTTTAATTTTAATAAATATTGAATATTGCATTTTAAGATTTCCGTTTTCACGGGAACAACAAATTCAAAGCCTTTAAAGTGATAAAAATCACTATAAACGCTTTTTAATTAAAATCAAATTAAAAAAGATTGGTAAAAAATCTGATAATCTAAAGGAATCTCAGGTGGAGAAAAGTTTTTGTAGTAGGTTTTCTTAGATTTATTATCGACAAATAAATCATTGTAAGAAATATAAAATGCAGCTAGAAATTGTTGTTTTTCAAGATTAAAATCATCAATTTGAGTTTGCCTTAATTCCTCTTGACCTTTAATGTGATGAATTTCATCTTTACAACAGTTTTTCTTCTTAGCAACTTTTTGCATTTCCATGCCGCAATCATCAGCATGCCCCACAAAAGAAACATCCATTAAAAAATCTCCACAATAATGTTTTTCTACCGTAAAAGAAAAGGTAGAAAACAACACTAGAAGTGCTAACAAAAATGATGTTATTTTAGAAATAGTCTGTTTCATTGCTTTTGCAAATTTACAATAAGAAATTCTAAATTCATGCTAAATTATCTATTACTCAATTTTTGATAATAAAATGCTGGCAGTAATATTAATAAAAATAGCGGATGAATAATAAATCTACGGATATAAAAAGGTAATAAATAACCACTTTTAAATTGATCTTTAACTAAAAAGACAAAAACAACCATAAGAATCATAAATGCTATCATTAAGAAAAATCCAGAAAATTTAAGATAGTCTTTTCTTTCAAACAAAACCCAGATTAAACCTAATGTTATAGCGGAATTCAATAGATATCGATACAGCATATTTATCATTAAACGCCAAACATCAATTTGCTCAATATTTTTATATAAATAATCATTTTTAAAATACAGCACTAAAGGATCATAAAATAATTTAGATGCAGTAGATCTTACAACAAAAAGTAGTAGAAAAAGTATTAAAACTAACGCTATTTTAATGTATTTGTTCATCTTTTAAAATTAGAAAACTTGTTAACCCACACAACCCACAATAAAAAAACAGCACCGTAAATAATTGCCGGAAAAACTAAATCATGCAAAAAACCAACCTTGTGTGGATATTTATAAATCATAACCGTAAGAAATGCAATTCTTAAAACATTTACAATATAGATAAAAACACTGCCAAAAACAGCAAACAAAAAAGTAGCTTTAAATGAACCCGAAAAGGCAATAATGAATGAAATAAATAGAATAATTAAACTTATAGAATTGCAACCCTCTATTACTCTGGCTGTATATTTCCCTTCTATTATTAATTTTACTGATACTTCTTTATCGTGCTGAACCGCATCTACATGATACCCCAAAAAAGTAAGTACTTTTACTGTTTGATTTGCAACAGCTGTTGTTATGGAGGCTGTTTTATAAATACCTTCTTTTTTTTGAGAATGTTGTAAGTAACTATTATAAATGGTTACTAATAAAAAGTAGGTTACAAAAAACTTAATCAGAAAAATGATAATGCTTTTATGTTTCTTCACAATAAATTTTAATTTAATTTAGCTCTTAATTTATAGAACGAATATACAAAATGAATATTGATATCTTACAACCACAAATAGACAAAATAATTTCATCGAACACCACAAAAGATGAAAAACTACAGGCAATTTGCAATTATCTAGAAAAAGAAATCTCCTATTATGATTGGGTAGGTTTTTATTTTAAAAACGGAGATAAAAATGAGTTAAAATTAGCGCAATATACTGGAGAAGAAACAGAACACACTATTATTCCGTTTGGTAAAGGGATTTGTGGGCAAGTAGCTGTTAGCAATGAAAACTTTATAGTACAAGATGTTTCTGCACAAGAAAATTATATTTCTTGTGGATGGAAAGTGAAATCTGAAATTGTAATACCCATTTTTGTAAATGGAGAAAATATTGGACAAATTGATATAGACTCACATACCGCAAATACATTTTCCGCAAAAGACGAAGCTCTTTTAGAGTATATTTGCAAAGAATTATCAGAAATACTTTAATTTTATTGTATTTTATTCAATTTATACTTAAATTTGATGAATATAATGTAATTTATATTTATCAAATTTAAAATAATGAGAAATCACAAATCAACAGCTACATTTTCTTCTAGAAACTCATCAATTAACCACAACACAAAAAACGAATCTATTTTAGATCATTTTATCGTTTGGTTTAGAGATTTTTTGGACAATGCAGAATAGTTGATTCTTATATTTCTGATTATAAATATTTCATTTAATATTTGTTGTTAATTACTTGCTATTTTTGTTACTATCTTTTATTGCCTTAGAAGATTGCTTTACCTAAATTTGCACGCTTAACAACACAACACTAAATGAGCACTTCAAAAACAATTAAATCCGCATTAATTTCGGTATTTCACAAAGATGGTCTAGAACCAGTTGTAAAAAAATTAAATGAATTAAATGTAACCATCTATTCTACAGGTGGTACAGAAAAATTTATTAAAGATTTAGGAATCAATGTAATTCCGGTAGACGAGGTTACTTCTTACCCATCTATACTTGGTGGTAGAGTTAAAACATTACACCCTAAAGTTTTTGGAGGAATTCTAAACAGACAAGATAATGAGAGTGATGTTGCTGAGTTAGCAGAATATAATATTCCACAAATAGATTTAGTAATTGTAGATTTATATCCGTTTGAAAAAACAGTTGCTTCTGGAGCTGCTGAACAAGATATTGTTGAAAAAATTGATATTGGTGGAATCTCTTTAATTAGAGCAGCTGCAAAGAACTTTAAAGATACCGTTATTCTTTCTTCTATGGATCAATACGAAGATTTTTTAAATACTCTTTCTGAAGGAAATGGAGAAACTACCATTGCTGAAAGAAAAAAATTAGCTGCAAAAGCATTTAATATTTCTTCTCATTACGATACTGCTATTTTTAACTACTTTAACGAAGATGAAATAGTTTATAAAGCAAGTGAACAAAACGCAAACGTTTTACGTTATGGCGAAAATCCTCATCAGAAAGGTTATTTCTTTGGAGACTTAGAAGCAATGTTTGATAAATTACATGGTAAAGAATTAAGCTACAATAATTTATTAGACGTTGATGCTGCTGTAAATTTAATTCAAGAATTTAAAGGAGAAACACCAACTTTTGCTATTTTAAAACACAATAATGCTTGTGGTTTTGCACAAAGAGAAACACTTAGTCAAGCCTATACAGATGCTTTAGCTGGAGACCCAGTTTCTGCTTTTGGTGGTGTTTTAATTGCAAATACAGAAATAGACAAAGAAACTGCAGAAAAAATTCATACTTTATTTTGTGAAGTTGTAATTGCTCCTTCTTTTTCTGATGATGCATTAGCTATTTTAAAAGGTAAGAAAAACAGAATTATTTTAATTCAAAAAGACGTTGCATTACCAACAACAACTGTTAGAACTTGTTTAAATGGTTCTTTAGTACAAGATAAAGACAGTATTACAGATCAATTATCAGATTTAAAGTACGTAACAAACAATAAACCTTCTCAAAGTGAGTTAGATGATTTGTTATTTGCTTCTAAATTGTGTAAAAACACAAAATCTAACACCATAATACTTGTTAAAAACAAACAATTATTAGCTGGAGGAACAGGACAAACTAGTAGAGTTGACGCGCTAAACCAAGCAATTGAAAAAGCAAATTCTTTTAACTTTAATTTAGAAGGATGTGTAATGGCAAGTGATGCGTTTTTCCCTTTCCCTGATTGTGTAGAAATTGCAGATAACGCAGGAATAAAAAGTGTTATTCAACCTGGTGGATCTATTAAAGACCAGTTAAGTATAGATTATTGTAATGATCACAATATATCTATGGTAATGACAGGTACAAGACATTTTAAACATTAACTTTTAATATGTATTTTACACTCAGAATTTTAGTAATTTTGTAAAAATACATCAAGAATAAAACAACAAATATATTTTATGGGTTTTTTCGATTTTATGACGGAAGATATTGCGATTGATTTAGGAACCGCAAATACTTTAATAATTCACAACGGTAAAGTGGTTATTGATAGTCCTTCGATTGTTGCAAGAAATAGGATTACTGGAGAAATTATTGCAATTGGAAAGGAAGCCAATTTAATGCAAGGAAAAACCCATGAAAATATTAAAACAATTCGTCCTTTAAAAGACGGAGTTATTGCAGATTTTGAAGCATCAGAACAGATGATTAAAGAGTTTGTAAAACAAATTCCATCTATTAAAAAACGTTTATTCCCACCTGCTTTAAGAATGGTTATCTGTATTCCTTCTGGAATTACAGAAGTAGAAAAACGAGCTGTTCGTGATTCTGCTAAACACATGAACGCAAAAGAAATCTATTTAATTTATGAGCCTATGGCTGCTGCAATTGGTGTTGGTATAGACATTATGGAGCCAAAAGGAAACATGATTATTGATATAGGTGGTGGTACAACAGAAATTGCTGTTATTGCTTTAGGTGGTATTGTTTGTGATCAATCTGTAAAAGTTGCAGGAGATCTTTTTACAAATGATATTATGTATTATATGCGTACGCAACACAACTTACATGTTGGAGAGTCTACTGCAGAAAAAATAAAAATTACCATTGGTGCCGCAACAGAAGATTTAGAAACTCCACCAGACGAAATGTTGGTTCAGGGTAGAGACTTACTAAGCGGAAAACCAAAACAAGTACAAGTTTCTTATAGAGAAATTGCAAAAGCACTAGACAAATCTATTTTAAGAATTGAAGATGCTGTAATGGAAACTTTGTCTAAAACTCCACCAGAATTGGCTGCAGACATCTACAATACCGGTATTTATTTAGCAGGAGGAGGTTCTATGTTAAGAGGTTTAGATAAGCGTTTATCTAGAAAAACAGACTTACCTGTTTATGTAGCAGAAGACCCATTAAGAGCGGTTGTTCGAGGAACAGGAACTGCTTTAAAAGAATTAAAAAAATACAAAAATGTATTAATGAAATAGTAGTTTTTAAGTTCTAACAATGCAACAGATTATCTATTTTTTTCAGAAGTTTAAGTATTTTCTGTTTTTTTTATTGTTAGCGTTAATAGCACTAACGTTCACTTTTAATAACCTTAGTTTTCAGAAAAGTAAATTTATAAATTCTGCCAATGGTATTACGGGTGGTTTTTTCTCAACAATTTCTAATGCAACGGAATATGTAGGGTTAAAATCTGAAAATAAAATTTTATCAGAAGAAAACACACGTCTAAATAATCTTTTAGAAAAAAAGAACTCCTTACGTATTAGCACCGACTCAACAATTATAGATTCCTTAAAATATCATCAAAAATACACTTTTACAAACGCTAAGATCATCAACAATAGTTACAGTAAACAATTTAATTTTTTAACTATCAATAAAGGTAAACACCAAAATATAGATAAAGAAATGGCTGTAATTAATAGTAAAGGAATTATTGGCATCACTGAAAGCTCATCAAATAATTATACCCGTGTTCAATCTATTTTAAATAAAAATAGTGGTATAAACGCAAGGCTAAAAAACAGTAATTACTTTGGTACTTTAGGCTGGAATGGTCTAGATTATAAAACGGTACAACTTTCTGATATACCAAGACAAGCTCCTTTAAAAATTGGAGACACTATTGAAACTGATGGTAAGTCTACTATTTTCCCTGAAGGAATACCTGTTGGAACCATTTCTAAAATAAATAAAGGAAACACAGCCAACAATAAAGTAGATGTAAAATTATTTAATGATATGAGTAACCTCGGTTATGTTTATATCATTAAAAATTTAGATAAAGAGGAAATACAATCTTTAGAAACCGTAAGTAATGAATAAAAGTATAAATCAAATTTTATTTTTTTTATTCTTGCTGTTTTTGCAAGTTTTAGTCCTAAACAATATTAATTTTTTAGGCTATATAAACCCTTATCTTTATATAGCATTTGTATTTTTATATCCTGTAAAAGAAAATAGATTTTCTATTCTTTTTTTATCTTTTCTATTAGGTTTATTGGTTGATTTCTTTTCTAATTCTGGAGGTATTCATGCTTTTGCAACTTTATTTATTGCGTATGTAAGATTGTTTTTTATAAATGCATATTTTAGAAAAATACCTGCAGATTATCCTTTCTTCAGCTTAAAATCAGAATCTTTTGGTAAAGTTTTTAACTATGTAGTAACTTTAACAATAATTCATCATCTTATTTATTTTTCTTTTGCTAATTTTAGTTTTCAAAATTTATCAATGGTTTTATTTAACACATTATATTCAAGTGTTTTTACATTGATCTTATTTTTTCTAGGAACCTATATTTTTACTAAAACCGAATAATGCAAAGAAGTTTTTTACTTTATTTTTTAATTACACTTATTGGAATTATTTTTATTGGAAGACTTTTTCAATTGCAAGTAATTAGAGGTGGCAACTATGATCCTATACATAATTCTGCCGTAAAAATTGAATACAACTACCCAGAAAGAGGTTATGTATATGATAGAAATGGCAAACTTTTAGTTGCCAATCAGCTTTCTTATGACGTTATGGTACAACCAAACCAGGTAAAACCGTTAGACACTATAGAATTTTGTAATCTATTAAAAATTGATAAAAAAGACTTTTTAAAAAGATTAGAGAAAGCAGACAATTATGCACCTTATTTACCTTCTGTTTTTTTAAAACAATTAGCTAAAGAAGATTTCGCTTTTCTTCAAGAAAAACTACATAAATACTCTGGTTTTTTTATTCAAAAAAGAATCATTAGAAAATATCCTATTAATGCAGCCGCAAATGTACTTGGTTATATTGGTGAAGTAAATGAAACTTTAGCAAAAGAAAATGCCTACTACCAACCAGGTGAGTTAATTGGAAAAGATGGAATTGAAAGACAATATGAAGATTACTTAAGAGGAACTAAAGGAAAAAAATACCTGCAAAGAAACAACTTAAATAAAGTTACAGGGTCTTACCTAAATGGTAAATACGATACGTTACCAAAAAATGGTAAAGACTTAACTTTAACACTAGATATAGACCTACAGCTTTATGCTCAAAAACTAATGACTGGTAAAAGAGGAGGAATTGTAGCCATAGAACCTTCAACTGGAGAAATTCTAGCACTAGTAACCGCCCCTAGTTACAACCCAAACATGTTGGTTGGTAGAAAACGATCTAAAAATTCTACCATCCTTTTTAATGACACCATAAGCAAACCTTCTTATGACAGGGGCTTATTAGCAGCTTACGCTCCTGGTTCTCCTTTTAAAATGATGAATGCTTTAATAGGCCTTCAAGAAGGTGTTATTACAGAAGAGACTGGTTTTAGATGTCATCATGGTTTTAGATACGGTAGCAGAGCAGGTGCTTTTATGGGATGCCATTGCGGAATTACGGGAAGGCCAGTACAACTAAAAGCAGCCATTGCAAGATCTTGTAACACTTACTTTTCTAACACTTATAAAAGAATTATAGAAAAAGACAACAATCCATCAGAAGGTTTAGATACCTGGCATAACCACATTGCTAGTTTTGGTTTAGGTGACTATTTAGGGTATGATTTACCTGCAGGAAGTCCTGGATTAATTCCTACCGGAAAATATTATGATGATATTTATAAATATTCTTGGAATGGTTCTACTACCATATCCAATGCTATTGGCCAAGGAGAAGTTTTAACAACCCCTATTCAACTTGCTAATTTTACAGCTGCAATTGCCAATAAAGGATATTTCTTTACACCTCACGTGTTAAAAGAAGTAAATAAAAACCATATTAAAGATCCTAAATATACAATTGCAAAAAAAACAACGATAGATAAAAAGTATTTTACTCCTGTAATTGAAGCCATGCGCGAAGTTTTTATAACAGGAACAGGGAGGTTTAATCAAGTAAAAGGAATTGAAATTTGTGGAAAAACCGGAACCGCAGAAAACTTTGCAAGAATAGACGGTCAAAAAATTCAACTTCCAGATCATTCAATTCTTGTGGCATTTGCCCCTAAAGAAAATCCTAAAATTGCGTTAGCTATTTTCGTTGAAAATGGTGGTTTTGGTTCTGCAATTGCGGCTCCAATTACCAGCCTACTTATAGAAAAATACTTAAACGGTAAAATATCTAAAGCAGACAAATATAGAGAGCAAAGAATGTTAGACTTAAGTTTAGAAGATATTTATGCTAAACTAAACCAAAAACCTAAAGAAATTGCGACAGGAACGGAATAACATTTTTGCAGAAATCGATTGGCTTTTAGTTTTTTTATTCTTTACCCTTGTTGGTTTTGGATGGATGAATATTTATGCCGCTTCCAAAACGGAAGAAAATCATCAAATCTTAGACTTTTCAACCAAATATGGAAAACAAATTCTTTGGATAGGTTTAAGCGTTCCATTAATTGTTATCATCCTTTTTTTTAATTCTAAATTTTACGAAAAATATTCTAGTATTTTTTACATCATCTCACTGTTTGTATTAATACTTCTTTTCCCTTTTGGAAAAGAAATAAACGGAGCAAAATCTTGGTTTAATTTTGGAGGAATGACTTTACAACCTTCAGAATTTGTAAAAGCTTTTACAGCCTTAGCGGTCGCTAAATTATTAAGTGATAGACAATACAATTTAAACTTAGTTAAAAACCAGATAAAAGCCTTTATCATTATTTTTACTCCAGCACTATTAATTACACTACAGCCAGATGCAGGTTCTGCATTAATTTATTTAGCCTTCTTTTTTGTGTTAAATAGAGAAGGTTTAACTCTAAATTATATACTTATAGGATCGTTGGTTATTATTGTTTTTATTTCAACTATCTTCTTCGGTTATATTTCTGTCTTATTCTTTTTATTAGCATTACTTACATTGGGTGTAATTTATGCCGTTTATAAAGGCGGTAATAGATTTATTCGTTTTAATTGGTATAAAGTTTTAGGCTTATACGTAATTACCACACTCTTTATATTCGGAACAAACCTTGTTTACAATAATGTTTTTAAACAACACCATAGAGATCGGTTTGAAGTTTTATTAGGCTTAAAAACAGATAAAACAAATATCGGGTATAATTCTTATCAATCTGAATTAACAATAAGCTCTGGAAGTTGGCTGGGTAAAGGATTTTTAAAAGGAGATATTACCAAAGGAGATTTTGTACCAGAGCAACACACAGATTATATTTTTAGTACTGTTGGAGAAGAATGGGGATTCTTAGGTAGTAGTTTTGTTATTATTCTTTTTATGTTGATGATGTATAGAATAATATACTTAGCAGAAACACATAACAATAAATTTGGACGAATTTACGGCTATAGTGTTGCTTCTATTCTCTTTTTTCATGTTCTAGTAAACATAGGAATGGTTATTGGCCTATTACCAACTGTAGGAATTCCATTACCCTTTTTTAGCTATGGGGGGTCATCTCTTTGGGGTTTTACCATCTTACTTTTTATCTTTATAAGGTTAGATGCTCATAAACACTACGATTGGTAAAATAGATCTATTCCTTTATTTTAAAGAAACTTTATTAATCAGAATCATCTAATCAAGCAAATATATCCTTTATTGATTTTAATTGTTTGCATGCATTCTAAAATGCTTTTAAAGGACCATTTAGAGGTATTAGAAACATAGTATTCCTTTTCTTTAGACTAACTAATATTTATGCATACTACTAAATACTCACAACTTTTGGACTTGATCCCTTTTTAGACTCTCAAATATTTATGCATAATTTCTGAATCCCACAACTTTTTGACTTGATCCATAACTACCCTCTTTAAATTTAGAGCAAAAAAAAAGCTCTGAATTTTCATTCAGAGCTTTTAAGTTTTAATGCTTTTAAAATCTTACATTGCAGCAACGTGCTTTGTTAATTTAGATTTTAAATTGGCTGCTTTGTTTTTGTGGATAATGTTATTCTTAGCTAACTTATCTAACATAGAAATAACTTTACCTAATTTAGTTTCTGCATCTTTTTTATCTTC
>NZ_JALCZP010000024.1:0-40974 GCF_023555435.1 Polaribacter sp. Z014 | reverse complement strand
CTGAATACTGAATACTGAATACTGAATACTGAATACTGAATACTGAATACTGAATACTGAATACTGAATACTGAATACTGAATACTGAATACTGAGACATGGGAGACATTTCTAAAGACATAAAATCGAAATTTGAAAGTAATAAGTTAAAGGCTTTAATCAATATTAAATACACTTCAAATTGGTTAAGTAGCAAAGAGAATGAGTTTTTTAAACCTTTCGGAATTTCGCCACAGCAATACAATATTTTAAGAATTTTACGTGGAGCAAAAGATAGAATTAAGGTACAACTTGTGAAAGAAAGAATGATAGAAAGAGCTCCAAATGCCACCCGTTTAATGGATAAATTATGCGATAAAAATTTAATAGAAAGAGAACGTTGTGACGAAGATAGAAGAGTCGTTTTTGTTAAAATAAGCAAAGAAGGGTTAATCTTATTGTCAAGTATAGATGAGAACAATAACCTGTCATTTTTAGAAAATATTACAGAAGAAGAAGCCGCTGTTTTAAGTAATCTGTTAGATAAAATAAGGTAGAAATATTTGGGCGTTACCCTAAAAAGGGGCGGGCTTTCGGCAGTCGCTATTTTCTGAAAAAGAAAATGAGCTCCAACAAATGCCTCAATCCCTAACGCAAAAGAGAGTCTATAAACGAAAAGAATACCTTATAAACGCAAGTATATTTAGAAGCGTAATTTAAAAATATCATTATGAAAAAAATAATTCACAAATCAGCAACAAGAGGTTTTGCCAATCATGGTTGGCTAAAATCACATCATACTTTTAGTTTTGCTAGTTATCAGAATTTAGAAAGAATGAATTTTGGAATGTTACGTGTTTTAAATGATGATGTTGTACAACCAAAAATGGGCTTTGGAACACACCCGCATAAAAATATGGAAATCATTTCTATTCCAATTTCAGGAGCCTTATCTCACAAAGACAGTATGGAAAACAAACGGTCCATTGAAGTAGGAGAAGTACAGGTAATGAGTGCGGGCACGGGTATTACACACTCAGAATTTAATGACAGTAAAATGGCTGCCGTTAATTTTTTGCAACTTTGGGTTATTCCAGAGACAGAAAATGTAACACCTTATTACAATCAAAAAATGTTTGAGGCTGCAGGACGAAAAAATAAATTTCAAGTATTAGTTTCTCCAAAAAACAAGCAAATAGAAGGTTCTTTACCTATAAATCAACAAGGTTATATTTCTATGATTGATTTGGACAAGGAATTTAAGGCAACCTATGAGTTAAAAAATGGAGCTTATTTTTTCTTAATAGACGGAGAAGTTTCAATAGACAATGAACTTCTAGAAAAAAGAGATGCGATTGGGATAACTGGTACAAACCAAGTATCTATAAACGCTACGAAACAAAGTAAATTATTGGTTATTGATGTTCCTATGTCTTAAAGCAAACTTAATGATAAGTTTAGAAGTCAGTATTTAAGTTCATCTCTTTAACATCTACAAATATGCTATTATTATGAATATATTTAAAGATTAAAACCTTTTAGAGTTTGCTAATCGATTTAAAACGGATGAAGATGGTAAGAAATATTGTGCAGATATTAAAAAGAAAGATGGTTTTAAAAGAGTAAAATAAAGTCATAATTAGGCTCAAATAAAAAAGATTTATTACATACTTGTAATATTTGTTCTCATCAGAAATTATTAATGTCAAAACACTTTTTTAAATCAATATAGCACAAATAATGTTGATGGATACAGATATTGGTCTGTAAGAGAAATTTGCTTTGTTTGTGTTTATGAATCTATTCTTTTTTTGACAGATAGTAAAAAAAAGACAAATAATACACCTTCTTTTTCTAAAACAAAAACACGTAATAAGTAAATAATTATTATAAAGATAATACGGAGTTAAAAAGTTAGTGTGTATAAACTAGGTATTACTTTTTTCTAATAATTTACTTTTTATAAAAAAAATATTATACCTTCAATTCCGTTAAAAATTAATGATAATTTATGATTAAAATAATTAATTTTCTTAATGGCTTACCTTTAAAAAAAGTGTTCTTAAACCTTTTTTTTTTATTGATTTTTTGGTTGCCTAATTTAATTTCTCAGAATTTAGATGCAGGAGAAGCTTTTAATAAAGGTCTAGAAATGAGGTTTCAGAATCCAGATAGTTCAATTGCTTTATTTAAGTACAGTTATAAAAAATATATTAAATTAAAAGATACCGTTAATGCTACCTATAGTTTATTAGAAAAAGCATATGTTTTTGAAAATACAGCAAAATATGCAAGTTCTTATGATGCTTTATGGACAGCTTTAATTTTGAATGATAAAAGGGAAGATGATAAACTAAAGTCTATACTTTATATTCGATTAGGTAGAATATATAGTTATAATAAGCGAGAGAAAAATGCTTTTAAGTATTTAAAAAAATCTCTAGAATTACAAAAGAATATCGTAAATAAACTACAACTTAAAAAAGCGGAATTAGTACCTTATTATTATGCTTTAGTAAAAACAAATAGGGAGCTAGAACACACAAAATTGGCGAGTACTTATCTAGATAGTTGCTATATGTTTTTCTCTAAAGAAACCGAAATTTTACCTTTGGCGCATTTAGAATACAGAGGTAAAGCGTATTTAGATTTTGAAAAAGCAATTTTATTAAGTCAAAATAATAAGAATAAAGAAGCGATTAAAATTATGGACGATATTTATCCATGGTTTTTAAAAAATCAACCAACATATCTTGTTTTATTTTACACCTATTTAGGAGATATGAATCTTGCTTTGTTAGATATTAAAAAGAGTGAAGAGTTTTATAGAAAAGCGATTAAAGTTTCTAATGATAATAAGAGTCATGTAGATTTTACTCCTTTAATTTATGAAAAACTAACAAAGCTTTACTTGCAAAAAAAGGACTATAAAAATGCATTTGAAAGTTTAAATATGGCAAAAAAATTAGATGCCTTATTTTTTGATGGAAGAAGTTCTATAAATCAATCTTTATTAGAAATTAAAGACAATTATCGTTTAAAAAAAGAAAAGCAAAAAAAGTTAATACAAGAGCAACGTTTAAAGCAGTTTAAACAAGAAGATAAAATTATTAGACTTCAAAGAATTATACTAATAGGGTCTATTATATTTTTACTTTTTTTAGGCTATTTCTTTTTTAAATATTTAAGAGAAAAACATAGTATCGAAAAAGAGTTGATAAGAAAAACAAAAGAATTAGAAATTGAAAAGACAAAAGAACTTTTAGCATTAAAAAATAAAGAGCTAGCGGCTTCTGCCTTACAGTTAATAGAAAAAGACGAATTTTTAAAAGAATTAAAAACTAGAATAAGAGAAGGTGGAGATAAAGTTAAAGTGCATGAAATAAATAAAGTTTTAAGAACTGTTTCTGTGAATAATAATAAAAATTGGGAAGAGTTTAAAATGCGTTTTATAGATGTAAATAAAGAGTTTTACGATATTATTTTCAAGAAGTTTCCAAAACTAAGTCAAGGAGATCAAAAGATATGTGCCTTAATTAAATTAAATTTTTCTAGTAAAGATATGGCTCGTTTGCTTGGTATTTCTGTAGAATCGGTACATACCGTTAGGCATAGGATTCGTAAAAAAATGAGTCTCGAAAGAAATGTTAACTTAGAAGATTATATCAATTCGTTGTAGTTTATTTAAAGAATTAACTAAAAAAGGTAATTTAAATTACCTTTTTTAGTGTGTTATTAATACTGTAATATATGCTATTTTAAATATGGTTGTACTTTTTATTTTTTAGAATCACTCTTTATAGCATATAAATTATGCGTGCTATTATTGTTTATTACTAGTAATTTTTTTCCTTTTTTAGTTTTTAGAATTAACATATTTCTTACATCTTTATCCGCAAATAAACCTGTAGAAATATTAGGTACGTATTTATAGGTCTCTTTTTTATCGCCTAGTAATAAAACACCTGTTCCTGCATCTGCTCTGGTAGTTTCTACTTCAGACATGTAATTATTTCCTGCTAGAATTAAGTCATTAATATTGTCTCCATTTACATCTTCAGAAATAATACTATTTATAAGAGATTTTTGAACATGATTAGAAAATGGCTCAAATTTAAATTTACCTGTTCCATCATTTTTAAAAATACCAGATTTAAATTGATTTACCTGATAGTGTAAAGCACTTTTAATTCGTGAGCCTAAAATTCCTTCTAAATCACTATTGGCAAATTCATTGTAAGATTTTATTTTATTTTTTAAATGCGGTAATTGTTGTGCTGTACATCCTTTACCACGAACAGGAACTTGTTTGTTATTATAGTATTTTGCTAAAAAAATATCTTGAACACCATTAAAATCAAAATCGTTTGTATAAATATGAAATGGTTTTTCTTTAGATGCATGAAACTTATAGTTTGTACCTAAATTCCCTGCAATAATGTCTTTATTTCCATCATTATCAACATCAGAAACTAAAATTTTATTCCACCAACCTTTGGCATCTTTTAATGCTGGATACTCGTTGCTTTTTATAAGTTTGCCATTTTTATTGATGAAAACTTCAATGCCCATCCATTCTCCAGTAACAATTAAGTCCACTTGATTATCATTATTTATATCTGTCCAAACGGCATCTGTAACCATACCAATAAACTCTAAATCTGTTGCGAGACTTGACGTTTCAATAAAAAATTTACCATCATTATTTACCAAAAGAAAACTTTTTGGAGTAAACGGATATTTTTCAGGAATTACTCTTCCTCCAACAAAAAGATCTTGGTCACCATCATTGTCATAATCATTAGCGATAACAATAGAACCTGCGGAAATCATGTCTGGTAAGGCTGTTGTAGATTTGCTGAATTTTCCTTTTCCGTTATTAATATATAATCTATCTAATAACATTTTTGGCAAACGAGCAAATTCATAACTACCACTTACTACATATAAATCTAGGTCTCCATCACCGTCTGCATCAAAAAATGTAGCACCAACATCTTCTTGGTTTTGATCTTTAATAAAATCAGGAATATTAGCAGTTTTAAAGCTTCCGTTTGCGGTACTTAATAATAATTTCCCTGCTTGTTTTCTTCCTCCACCAATAAAAACATCATCAAAACCATCATTATTAATATCCACTTTAGCTACAGCTGGTCCTGTTTGAGATAATTTGTGTGGTAATAATACTTGCTTGTGATAATCATTAAAATAAGGATCGTTGTGAGCATACTTAAATTTTTCTTCTGAAAATAAAGTAGGTGATTTTGTTTCTTTTGATTCGACAGTATTTGTAGCGTTTGAATACTCTAAAATAATAGCTGTATTTATAGTAGGGTTCTGTATTTCTTGGCGTTTACCATCTTGCCAAACTACTTCTGCTTTTTTAATTTTAGTATCTTTCTGTACACCAAAATGTAATTTATTAGAAACGGCAGATAAAAAACCACGGGTATTAATTAGTTGCCTAGTTTGTATAGCTCCATCATTCATATATAAATTAACAATTGTACCAACTCCAAATTTATTATGGTTTGGACCTTTGATAGAAAATTGTAAAAAGTTACCATTTTCTATTTCTCGAGCATTGTTTTTTAGGATAGTTGCAGGTTCGTTAATATTATT
This sequence comes from Polaribacter sp. Z014, assembly GCF_023555435.1. Lineage (NCBI taxonomy): Bacteria > Pseudomonadati > Bacteroidota > Flavobacteriia > Flavobacteriales > Flavobacteriaceae > Polaribacter > Polaribacter sp. Z014. Next base: position 35,373 of record NZ_JALCZP010000024.1, on the reverse strand, counting down.
TATAATTAGGTCTAAATCGCCATCATTGTCTAAATCTGCGTATGCAGCTCCATTAGAAAAAGTTGGTTTTCCGTTACTCCATTCTTCAGAAGTGTTTTTAAAGGTGAGGTCTCTATTATTTTTGAAGAAATAGTTGGTTAGTTTTTGTTGTGGCAGCATTTTAGCATATTCAAAGAAATCTTCTTTGGTAGGTTTTCTTCCTTTAGCTCGTAAAGCAGCTAAAATTTTATTGTTAGAATCTCTATCAATTACATCTCTAAAAACGCCATTTGTTACAAAAATATCATTGTGCCCATCTAAATCGAAATCGGCTGATAATAAGGACCAACTCCAATCGGTATCTCCAATTCCTGCCATTTTGCTGATTTCACTAAATGTACCATTGCCATTATTAACCTGTAACATATTGTGCATGTATTGGTAATGATATCCAGACTTTGTCATAGATTCAAAATTTTCAATAGAAGTCATACCCATTGTAGTTTTAGAACGAATATAATCTTCCGGATTCATGTCTAAAGTCATTAAATCTAAAAGACCATCGTTATTAATATCCGCTATATCTCCGCCCATGGTATTAAAAGCCATGTGCTTCATTACTTTGTCTCTACCTTCAGAAAAGGTGCCGTTTCCATTGTTTAGATATACGTAATCTGGTATGTTAAAATCGTTATTCACATAAATATCTAAAAAACCATCATTATTTAAATCGGCAACTTGCGGGTTTAAACCAAACCCAGTTTCTGGTAAGATTCCAGATTTTATAGAAACATCGGTAAAATGACCAGTACCATCATTATTATATAAACGATCGCTTCCTTTTAGAGCGATGGTTTTTGGATCTTTTTGTAAAGCTAAAAGATCTATAACATCTGTTTGACTTCTATTAATAATATCTCCTGCATTAGAAACAAAAACATCTAAATCGTTGTCATTATCATAATCAAAGAAGATGGCATTTATGGTTCTGTTTTCATCATCTAAACCCAATTCTTTTGCTTTCTCTGTAAAGGTTAAATCGCCATTATTAATATATAACATGTTTGCAAATTGATGGTTTTCATCAATCCAACCACCTCTAGATAGATAGATGTCTAGATAACCGTCATTATTAACATCAGCTATAGTTACACCAGTATCAAATCCTGTTCTTTTAATAATTCCGGCTTTTTTTGAAATGTCTTCAAATTTAAAATCGCCTTTATTTATATATAATTTATTGTCTGATGTATTTGAAGAAAAGAAAATATCTACTAATCCGTCGTTATTAAAGTCTGCTGTAGCAACACCAGCACCTATATACATGTAGTTGTATTGAAAATAATTGGCATCTGGACTCTCTATTAATGAATTTTGAAAATCGACTCCAGAATCTTTGGATAGTACTTCTGTAAATAGTTTTTTTTCTGTTTTTTCTGACGTCGTTATTTTTTGTTTTTCTTCACAAGAAATCAATAAAAAGAGTATTGATATAAATAAAGATTTAACTAAAATAGCGTTGTTTGATAAATGAATTTTTGACATTATTTTTCAGTATAATTAGTACAATATAAAATTACGTAAAAACTCTTATTATTAAAGATGAAAATAGATGAATAAAAGTTTTTTACATTAAAAACGGTAAGACATAAAGTGTATCTTACCGTTTAACTCTAAAATTATTTTAAATTTAATTTCCTAAATTTGGATTCAATTCAATCTCAATTTGAGGAATTGGAGCGTAATAATTATCCGAAGATAATGAACCTAATACAGGGTTTGCTATTGGAATATTTGTATCTAATGGAGTACGGGCTTCATTACTTAATGCTTCCGCAACTTTTTCCATTCTTACTAAATCATTATAACGTAAAAATTCTCCTGCAAATTCCCATTTTCTTTCTGTAAATGCTAATTCGGCTAAATCACCTGAAGTAATATCTACACTTGGGTCTGGTGTATTAAATGGATTTCCGGCCGCTCTTCTTCGTATTTTATTTAAAGCTTCCCAGGCGTCTGTGCTATTTGTTCCAGCTCTTCCAGATGCTTCAGCGTAGTTTAATAAAACTTCAGCATAACGCATATAAAAATCGTTTCTATCTGTAGACCATTGACTTGGAAGGTCTCCTATAGGACCAGCAACTTTTGCAAATATAGGTTGCACTTGGTCTTTAAAGTTTTTCCAATCTAAATCTGTTCTGTAAGTAGCTTCTTTTCTTGGACCTTCTGGGAAATCTTCAAAGAAACGAACTTCAGCAAAAACTTCAGACCAACCACCTTGTACATCAGAAGGGTATCCTAAAATACCATATTTTCTATTACCCAAGCCTGCAGGATTATTGTAGGCTATTGTCCATACAGATTCTTCGTTAAATCTATTTTCAACTTTCCATAAATCATTTAAATCACTTAATAATTCAAAACCATGCGCAGCGTGATTGTCTATTACTTTTTTAGAAATATTAGCGGCATCTGTATATTTAGAGTTGTCTTTTACAGGAAAACCAGCCCAATTCATATATAAACGAGATAACATTGCTTCTGCACTTCCTTTGTTAGGACGCGGTGCTCCTGGTAATACATCAGGATAAATAACAGGAAGTAAACTTTCTGCTAGTAATAAATCAGCTTCAATTTGTTCGTAAACCTCTATTTGTGTTGCTAATTTTATATCAAAATCTGGAGTAGAGGTTAAAGGTAAAGGGATTCTACCATGAATTCTAGACATGTGTAAGAATAGTGTTCCTCTTATAAAGTGAGATTCTCCTAAAAGAGTATTGTAACCATCTTTATCTGCAACTTCTAATCCTTGAGCACTTTCTATAACCGCATTTACTGCACGAATCATAGAATAAACATCTTTCCAGTTACTTAATGATCTTGGATTGTCTCCAGCAACATTCATTTGATCATATTCTCTAAATGGTGCTTTATTTAAAGCTTTGTGTGTGGTTATATCATCTCCAGCCCAACCAAAAACATTAAAGGTTGTCCATTGTGCTGCAGTACGTAATTTTCCATAAACACCTGTTACACCTAGATTAAAATCTTCTAAGGATGAAAATTTCCCCGGAGCTAATTGCGATTTAGTAGGATCTTCATCTAAGTTAACACAGTTTTGTAACGAAACGGCAATCACTAATAATATTATAGTGATGCTGCTACTGCTTAAATATTTTATAAATTTATTTTTTGTATACATAGTTTTATCAGTTTTTATTTATTAAAAGTTCAATTTAAAACCTAATGAAAAAGTTCTAGGATTTGGATATGCTCCGGCATCAATACCAGCGGCTACATCTCCATTACCTCTAGATTCTGGATCTGCAGCAGCAGAAGTAAGTTCTGGATCATAACCTTGGTAATCTGTAATTAAAAATAAATTTTGACCACTAGCATATAATCTCAAAGAATCAAAATAGCTGCTATCACTTATTGTATATCCTATAGCTAAGTTTTGTAATCTAATAAAACTTCCGTCTTCTACAAACCTAGTAGAACCAATAATAGTTTGTCCACCGGCAGGGATATCTGTTTCGTTTGTTGGTGTCCATTGATTTAATTGATCTGGAGATAAAAAACTTTTTGCAGGACCATTAATAGTACCACGCATTGTATTATAAACATCAAAACCATGAACTCCTTGTACCAATACATTTACATCCCATTTCTTATAGGTGAATGTATTACTGAAACCCCAAAATGTTGTAGGAGTTCCATTACCTATTGCTTGATAAAGAATCTCTCCATTATCATCTCTTAAATATTTTGGATCTCCAGGAGCTCTGCCATATACTGCAGCTTCGGTTGTTTCTGCTGTTTTCCATGTACCTAAAAAAGTAGCCCCTAAAAATTGACCTAGTGGTTCTCCTTTTTCAATGATATTCCAATAAGACTGTGTACCATCTGTTGCTTCAAAAGAACCTTGTAAAGAATTTACACCTCCTAAATCAACAACTTTGTTTTTAACAAATGAGAAATTAAAATTAGAGTCCCAATTAAAATTATCAGTTCTAATAACACTACCTCCTAAAGAGAGGTCTACACCATAGTTTTCAACTTCTCCAATATTCTGAGTTATGACACCACCACCGTTTGTACCAGGTACAGGAACATCTAATAAAAGATCTGTAGTGTTTTTTTTGTAAGCATCAAGTGTTAAGTTAGCTCTTCCATTTAAAAAAGCAAAATCTAATCCGATATTGGTTTGTGTCGTAGTTTCCCAAGTTAAATCTTCGTTTCCATAGCCAGCTGGTATCGCACCAGGTTGTGGTGTTCCTCCTGTAAAAGGATAAGAAGCATTGGTTCCGCCAATTTGAGAACTAGGATATGTTACATATGGAGTTACGTTTTGGTTACCTACTTGTCCCCAACCACCTCTAATAGCAAAATCAGTAAGAAACTCATTATTGCTAATAAAGTTCATTTTTTTGAAGCTATATTTTAAAGCAACAGAAGGAAAATACCCCGTATTTTGATTACTTCTAAATCTAGAAGATTGATCCATTCTTACTGTGGCAGTTACAAATAAATTCTCATCGTACACATAGGCAGCTCTAGCCATAAGAGATTGGATGCTAGACTTATTATATGCATTTGTAGCGCTAAAAGCACTACCTAATTCTGCTAGATAATAGTTTCCTGAAATAATATAGTCTTTAGATGAATACCCATTTTGACTGTATTCATTTTGAGAAAACTCGAATAATCCAGTAGCAGAAATATTGTGCTTGCCGTAAGTATTTGCCCAATTTACAACATTACTAACTTGATAGCTATTCGTTTTTGTACCATTGTAAGTTGCATCTGGTAAAGTGGTACTAACAACATAATTTTGTTGCGTAGTGTTTATGGAATTAGTACCTACTACTAGTGAATAAGTTAATTTGTCTGTAATGCTGTATGATGCATTAAAATTAAGGTCAACTCTTTCTTTAACATTCTGTAAGTTTGATTCTTTCATGTCTGCTATAGGGTTGTATGTTCCACTAGCCACACCGTATAAAGAGTATAGGTTGTATTCTCCATTATCATTATAAATTGGTGTTGTTGGGTCCCAAGTAGTTGCTTGAAATATCTTACGTCCTTCAAATAAATTAAATTGATCTAAATTGTTTTTAGTTTTTGCTCTTAATAAAGATACATTTAAACCAATTTTTAGTTTATCATTAATTTGTGCGTTTACATTAGAACGAAGAGAATATTTTTCATAGGCAGTTTCTATTGCCATACCTTCTTGGTTTACATAGTTTCCAGAAAGGAAATAATTAATTTTACCATCTTCAGAACCTCCGCTAGCAGAGAGTTGAACGTTTTGAGTAAACCCTTGTTGACCCAATAATTCTTTTTGATAATTTGTGCCACCATTTGCTTCAAAATCTGCTATTTGCTGATCTGTGTATATAGCAGGAGAATTTACTCTAGCTCTACTAGCGTTTTCTATTCTTGCAAAATCTGCAGCTCCTAGAGTAGGTAAATATTTAGGAACATTATCAAAAGAAACAAAATAATCTACATTTATTTTTCCCTTTCCTTTTCCTTTTTTGGTAGTAACTAAAATAACACCATTAGATCCTCTAGAACCATAAATAGCCGTTGCAGAAGCATCTTTTAATACATCCATAGATGAAATATCATTAGGGTTAATAGTACTTAAATCACCACCAATAACACCGTCAATTACAATTAAAGGACTATTGTTACCCGTAATTGAGTTAACACCTCTAATACGTACTTTAATTTCACCTCCAGGTTGCCCAGAACTTCTTGTAACTTTTACCCCAGAAGCTCTACCTTGTAAGGCATCTTCTACACGGGTAACAGGTTGTTTTTCGAATGACTTAGCTGTAACTTGAGAAACAGAACCAACTACATCACTTTTTCTAGCCGTTCCATATCCAATTACTACAATTTCGTCTAATTGACTTGCATCTTCAGACAGTTTTACATTAATAGTTGTTTGTGTTCCAATAGTAATACTCTGTGGAGCATATCCTAAATATGAAAAAATAATAATGTCTCCGCTAGAAGCTAAAATGGTGTATTTACCATCAAAATCTGTAGTAGTACCAGAATTAGATCCTTTTTTAAGAATGCTGACACCGGGAAGTGGGATGTTGTTTTGGTCATTTACAATCCCAGTAATTGTTTTTTGGGAGTATGAATTTTGCATACTTACTAGTGTTAGTATAAAGGCCAACGCTAAACTCCTGCTTAATAGTTTAGTAATTTTATTTTTCATAAATAAATAGGTTGTTAATTGTTAATTGTTTTTCTGTTCTAGGTAATTTGTTCTAATGAATTTGGTTACTAAGGTTTGTGTTTTGTCATGGATAAAGTTTGGTGTTTATTAAATTATTATAATTTATATACTTTAATTATCATATTGTAAATAGTATCTATATAATTTACAAATATGACAAATCAAATATAACTTTTAATTTAGAAGATGAATATTTGTGTACTTGACAAAAACTTGACAAGGTTAAAGTTGTTTTTTTAATTTGTTGATTTGTAATTGTTTAGGTATTGTGTGTATTTGTTTAAATAGATTTTATATTTTGATTAGGAATTATTTTAATCGATCTATTGAGTAGAACAAATACCCTTTTTAAGGAAGTTTATAAGGTGAATTTACCTTATAAAATCTGAATAGGGTATAAGTAGTACATAAAAAAAAGCCTCTGAGAATAAACTCAAAGGCCTTAATTATTATGCTAATTTTATATTGACACTTTCCTAGAAAGTATTTAGGTGAAATTTTATGGATTATTTTTCTCTTTAAAATCCAGCTGCTTTTCTAATTTTTTTAGGAAACTTTTTTATTGGTCGTATAAAAACCTCTTTTACATAGGCTTCAGCTCCTTCAGATTGAATTTGAATCTGGCCAGAGGTTAGTTTATTTCCATTTTTATCTTTTGCATCTGTTAAGGCTAATACCACCTCTCCGTTTACAACATGAATAGCCGTATCATCTAATACATATAAATCTATTCTTGTCCATTTTCCATGAGGACTTTCCGTATCTATAGACCTTTTTGCTCTTTTAGAAATAGTCTTACTTTTAGGATCCCAACGATTATTTGTTTGAGGAACTTTAGCTTCTGTACCTGCTAAAATATATAAATCTCCAAAATCTTCTTCTTGAATTTGTAATTCCAAACAACTTTTCCAAACATTCCAAAAAGCGCCATGTTCTCCATGACAATGGTATAATAGACCATTATCTCGTTTTGCATTTAAACGAGGAGCCCACTTTTTTTCACCCCATTTAAACAGCATTGTTAAATGATAATTGCTATATGATTTCTTACTTGTTAAACCCGCGTAAGCTTCACCAGATATTTTCATAACAAGTGCATCGTTTGCTTCTTCAGAAACTTTAAATATACCTAAAGGATCTCCCAAACCGATAGCTTCAACAGGTTTTCCGTCTGCAGGTACCACGTATGTGTCTGGTATGTTTTTTAATGATTTATCAGGTACCCCTGTCCAAACTTCCCATTTAGTTAAATTTTTATCTAACATCGTTTCCCATTTAGAAGAAGAAACCATTTTAGACGGACCTGTTTTTAATTTCTGACTGTTTGCTGAAAAAGCAACACATACACCGAGTAATATTGTAGTAATAGTTTTCATTGTAATTAGTTATTTTTTTAGTTCAAATTTTCTTTTGGATGATTTTGTTGCAGTTGGGAAATCTGTAGGGATTTCTTGGGTAACCTTTCCGGTTGCTGCCCATTCTACACCTCTTAAAAAAGAAACTTGAAAACCTACACTTTCAAAAGATAATTGATCATGTCCTAAAGTTGTATGAAATACTTTCCCTTTTCCGTATTCTAAAGCCATTAATATAGGCTCATGTCTATCTGTAGGTGCTTTACCAGAAGCATCTTTTCCGGTAGCTAAAATCACCATGTTTTCTGCAGGACCACGTAATTTTGAATAACATTCATCTTTTGTGGTTAACCAAACTTTAGGCATCCCTTTTGTTATTGGATGATCTGTAACTCTTATGGTTATTGGGAATTCATTTTTTGGTCCGTGAGCGCCACTTCCGCCTGTAGAAGTGTCTCTAACCAATTCGCCTTCATTGGTATAATACACATAAGGTCCATCTTTTTCGCTACGATTTCCCCATCCGCCTAAACCAATCATTTGGTTGTAAGCATTCCATTCAGGAAAAGAATTATCGGCAGCATGTACAGAAACAAATCCACCACCTTTTTTCATGTATTTCTCGAAGTTTTTCTGAGTTTTTTCTGACCAACTAGCAGCTTTCCAACCAAAGTTGGATACAATTACATCGTATTTTTTAAATTTCGGACAAAAATCTGGGTCTGTCTTTGGGGTTTTAGAAATCGTACGTTCTCCAACACCAGCAAGTGGTAAATATTCTTTTTTACCTTCAGATTTCCAAATATAATTAGAGCGTGCAATGTCTACAGTAAATAAACCAGAATCTTCTAAATATTGTTTCATCATAATTGTAGACATTGGCCAAACACCATGATTATTTTGTCCGTCTATAATCAATACTTTAATTTTAGCATGTATACTTATTGAAAACAAGATACAAATAGATAACACTATAATTTTTTTCATATTCTAATAATTTTGTTCTTAAAAAAGTGAATTTACTATTTTCCTTTCCAAATTAGGTTCAATTTATTTCATAACGGTATTTTAAACATAAAAAGAGAATTAGTACACTATTTATTGGTAATAATTCTCTTTTAGTACATTTTATAATTCACCTTGTGTGTTTATTACGGTGTACATTGTTAGTCTAAAGGTTGTATAGAAAAACCATACTCGTACTTTTTTGGTTTTACAAGATATTCTGCATGTGGTTCTGCTCTATGAGACCAGGTATTATCGCCACCAACACCCATTTGAATAAGGTCTACATTTACCGTTAATTCCTTTCTGTCTATTAGTTCGTTGGTGTGTGTTGCTTCTTCTATGTTTTTTGTGGAGTATTGTAATACACTAAAATTTAATGGCTGATTTCCTGAAATATGGATTCCTTTTTTAGCAGCGTTTTCTAAAGAAAACCATTTTGTACCCATATGATTCCCATATTCTTGCGGAACAACATAATCATAATTCATGGTAGTAGCATTTGCCTTATAAAGTCCGAAGAATGCACCAGTTTCTCTATCTTGATAATTGGCTTGTGGTCCTTTACCTAAATACGTTACATTTTTATATTGATTAGAAATATCAAATTGCATTCCTATTTTAGGAATATTTGGTGCAGATGCATCAATATCCGCTTCATAGGCAACTTGTAATTTTCCGTTACCAAAAAAGGTGTATTGTAAACTAATTGCTGTTTTTGGGTTTTTAATATAACCGTGTACGTTTATAATTACCTCTCCGTTTTTAGCGGTTTTTGTTGTAATGTTTTCAACTATAAAATGATCAGCAGCCGTTAGCCAATCTCTTTCATTTGTTTGTTTTTTTGCTCTTCTGTAAGCAGCATCATTTTCAGTTTCTGGTCTCCAGAAATTCAATTTTAAAGGCGATTTTAAAAGAGCCGTACCTTTAAAACTATAATCGGTGATATAACCAGAATTTTTATCAACTGTAAAAGAACTTTTTGTATTTTTTATATTGATGTTTTTATCGGATTCTGTTACAAGTAGTGCTTTATGTTTTTTTGATTTTGTTACTTTTTCTTTCGCTTCATTATTGATGTTAAATTGCTCTTCAAAAACAACAAAGCCTTTATCCGCATAAAAAGTAGAATTCTTTAATTTTCCTTTAAAAGTGATATAATAGGTACGACCAGCTTTAAATTTTACTTTTTTAAGGTTGATGTTTATTTTACGAGTAGCCTTTGGTTTGGTTGCAATGCTTTCTATAGAACCCGATAAAATAGATTTTCCATTTTCTTCTAATTGCCAAACAATATCATAAGTAGCAAGATCTAAAACTTGATGTCTATTTAAAATTTCAAATGCACCTTTAGAGGCATCAATAGCTTTTATAACCACTGGCTGGTTTACTTTTTTACATTCGTAAATTTCTGGTTTTGGTGTTCTATCTGCGGCAATAATTCCGTTTATACAAAAGCTACCATCATTTGGTGTGTCTCCAAAATCGCCTCCATACGCTAGAAATTCTTTTCCATTTTTATCTTTTTTTACAATTCCTTGATCTATCCAATCCCAAATGTAACCACCTAAAGCTCTATCATTATTATGAATAACATCCCAATATTCTTTCATATTCCCAACAGAATTTCCCATTGCATGGGCGTATTCACACATAATTACGGGTCTTTTGTCAAAACTGGTGTTATCAATAAGTGCTTTGTATTCAAATGGCTGTGGATACATTCTGCTCAACATATCTACCCATTTAGGATCTGTAGGATTCCCTTTACTAAGTTTAGCAAATTTGTTTTTGTAACGAGCATCTGTTGCATCACCTTGTGCACCTTCATAATGTATATATCTTGTAGGATCCATTTCTTTTATCCAACCCGCCATTGCTGCGTGGTTTGGTCCCATTCCAGATTCATTACCCAAACTCCAAAATACAATACTCGGGTGATTCTTATCACGTTCAACCATTCTAATTCCACGTTCTAAAAACGTTTTTCCCCAAGATGGTTCGTTAGATAATTTACCTCTAACTCCATGTGTTTCTATATTTGCCTCGTCCATAACATACAAGCCATATTTATCGCATAATTCATAGAAATATGGATCATTAGGGTAGTGAGAAGTTCTAACAGCATTAAAATTAAACTGTTTTAACAATTTAACATCTTCTTCCATATCTGCTCTAGAAACTACTTTTCCGTTATTTTGGTTGTGGTCATGTCTGTTAACACCAATCATTTTAACAGGATCTCCGTTCACTAAAAATCGGCCTCTTTCATCAATTTTAAGGGTTCTGAAACCTACTTTGGTGCTTGTAAATTGTATGTTTTTCCCGGTATCATCTTTTAAGGTAAATAATAAGGTATACAAATACGGCGTTTCTGAAGTCCATTTGTTTGGAGATGTAACTGGTATTTCTATCATTTCGAAAGCAACATTATCGCGTTGCGGATAAGATTCTCCAAAAAACTTTTTAAGTTCTATGGTGTTTTCTTTCCCGACAGGTTTTCCTTCAGCATTTAATAATTTACTAGTAAGCGTCCAATTATCTACAGTTGTATGTAATGGTTTTGTACCAAAATGCCCAATTTTTTCTATGTATTTATTTTTGATGTTGGCAATAAACTCAGGTCTAATTTGTAAAGTACCGTCTTTGTAATTGCTATCAAGTTTTGTTCTTACTGTAAAATCAGATAATCTTACTTTAGGCACTGCTTGTATATACACATCTCGTTCTATACCGCTCATTCTCCAATGATCTTGAGCTTCTAGATAACTACCGTCACTCCATCTAAAAACTTTTACAGCAATTTTATTCGCTCCTTTTTTAATGTGTTTTGTAATATTAAATTCTGATGGAAGTCTGGTGTCTTCAGAATACCCTACAAATTCACCATTTATCCAAACATAAAAAGCAGACGATACGCCACCAAAATGAAGAATAATATCTTTTTCATCCCAATTTTCATCAACCGTAAACGATTTTATATAATGACCAACTGGGTTATCATGATGATTTATAAACGGAAAATCGCTAAAAAAAGGATAGGTTGCATTGGTATAAATTGGTGTTCCGTAACCACGCATTTCCCAATTAGAAGGAACGTCGATGTTTTTCCATTTTGAAGCATTAAAACTTACACCTTCAAAATTTTCAATACTTTCAGATGGTTTTGCTACCCAGTTAAATTTCCAATCGCCATTTAAGCTTTTAAAATACTCAGATTTTTCTCTTACATTTTTAATCGCTAAATCTTCATTTTCATAAGAGTAAAATGTAGCATGTGCTTCTAGTCTATTAATTTGATTCACATTTTGGTTTTCCCAATCATTTTGTTGGGCAAATAGGAGGGAAGAAATAAAAAATAGGGTTAACGTTAAAATGTTCTTCATAATTAGAATACTTAAAATTTGTGTTAGAATTTTAACAAATATCCAATATATAAATGATAGGTATAATTACAAATGGGTGTTTGAGTATAACAGATGTTTTAAATGATGGTTATTGAAGATATTTTAGTCCTAAAATAAATAAGTGACTGCGTATGGATTTCTGAAATTTAGAGATAAGGAAATTATCAACTGAATAAGTTTAAGTTGTTTTAGAACCTTTTAAAACAAGCATGATTTTATAGTATATAGCTTATGAAAACCATTTGTTCTATATTTTTAGACATCACTTATTAAATGAAGTATATCATCAATTTATATTTACACTATTAATTAAGAAAAAAGCAATATCGATTTGAAAACTCACTTAATCAATAGTCTTAGAGAATTAAAAGAGGGTACTATTAGGCAATCAATACATGTAAAAAGGTAAAGCTTGGTTTTTTGAATATGGATATTAATTACCTTATTTCTGTTTAGTTTGATAATTAATAATTAGCAAATGTGTAAAGTTTTAGTCAAGTTGATAAAAACTGTTGTTAAGAACTATTGTACTAGTTTTAACTCAAAAATTAATTATAAAAGTGTATTTAAAATGAGAAAGTGTTTTCAATTATTATTTATAGTAAGTTTCTTTTTCTATAATTGTGATAGAGATTTGGTGAAAGATGAAATTCATGAAACGGATTTTAACTTAAATTGGTCTTTTTATTTATCACAAGAAAATAAAGAGATAGCTACAGTTTTAGATAAAGACTATAAAGCAGTAAATCTTCCTCATGATTGGGTTGTAGAACAATCTTTTGATTCTACTATGGTTAAGGATGCTTTTGCAACCGGCTATTTAAAAGGTAAAGGCTATGGTTTTTATAAAAAAACGTTTGATGTTTCTTCTAACGAAAACCAAGAAACCTATATTCTTTTTGATGGTGTTTATAACAATTCTGAAACTTATATAAATGGTAAAAAGTTAGGTGTTCATCCATATGGATATTCTCCTTTTTACTACAATTTATCGCCTTATTTAAATAAAAATGGCAAAGACAATGTTATTACAGTTAAAGTGGATCACTCACGTTTTGCAGATAGTAGATGGTATACCGGTGCAGGAATTTATAGAAATGTAAAATTAATTACTGTAAATAAATTGCACATTCCTATTTGGGGAACTTTTATAACGACACCTAAAGTATCCAAAGAAAATGCTACTGTTAACGTAAAAATAAATATTGAAAATAATTTTTCTTCGGATGAAAAAGCAATCTTAAAAACAGTACTTATTGATGCAAATAACAATCGAGTAGCAGAAGAAGTTTCTCAAATTGAAATTCCTAAAAATTCATCAACAGAAATTATACAGAATATTAAGGTTTTAAACCCTGTATTATGGAACATAGAAAATCCTCATTTGTATAAAGCAATTACATCGGTAGAAAAAGATGGAAAATCGATTCAAAATTATACAACTTCATTCGGAATTAGAACCATAAAGTTTGATGCTGATAAAGGCTTCTTTCTTAATGGAATTAACTTGAAGATAAAGGGTGTTTGTTTACATCACGATGGTGGTTTGGTAGGTACAGCAGTACCAAAAGGTGTTTGGAAAAGACGTTTGCAAATTTTAAAAGATGGTGGTGCAAATGCCATTCGTATTTCTCACAATCCTGCATCTACAGAGTTTTTAGACTTATGTGATGAAATGGGCTTTTTAGTACAAGATGAGTTTTTTGATGAATGGGACAATCCTAAAGACAAACGTTTTAATCAGAATGAATCTAAAAGCACAGACTATATTACAAGAGGTTATGGTGAGCATTTTCAGGAATGGGCACAAAAAGATTTAAGAAATGTTATGTTAAGTCATAGAAATCATCCTTCTATTTTTCAATGGAGTATTGGTAATGAAATTGAATGGACATATCCTAGAAACGCAAAAGCTACCGGTTTCTTTAATAATATGAGTTGGAGCGGAAATTACTTTTGGTCAGAACCACCATATTCTATAGAAGAAATAAAGCATCAATTAGCAACACTGCCAACAGAGAAATATGATATTGGTAAAACAGCTCAGAAACTGTCTAAATGGACCAAAGAATTAGATACAACAAGACCTGTTACGGCTAATTTAATTTTACCATCTGCAAGTCATTTATCTGGTTATACAGATGCATTAGACGTTGTTGGTTACAGTTATAGACGGGTTTTGTATGATTACGGACATAAAAATTATGCTGATAAACCTATTATGGGAACAGAAAATTTAGCGCAATACCACGAATGGAAATCTATTATGGAGCGTCCTTTTATTTCTGGAACGTTTTTATGGACAGGAATTGATTATATGGGAGAAATTAGAGATCCTTGGCCTGTTAGAGTGCAACCTTCTGGAATGCTAAATTCAGCAGGATTTACAAAAGGTTCTTATCATATGATGAAAACTCTTTGGAACGATGAACCACATATTCATATTGCAACTCAAAATATCCAAAAATCTTTGAATAAAATTGATAGAAAGGGAAATATTGTTGCGAAAGACCCAGAAAAATGGAAACATGCATTGTGGGAATGGCAAGACGTAAACGGACATTGGAATTACAAAAAAGACGAAATGATTTCTGTAGAAATCTATTCTAATTGTGATGAAATTGAATTGTTTTTAAATGATACATCTCTAGGTAAGAAAAAATTATCTGATTTTGAAGACCATATTTATAAATGGGGAATTCCGTTTACTGAAGGTAAATTGGTTGCCAAAGGAATAAAGGACGGTAAAGAAATTTCAGAAGAGATTATAACGGCTAAACAAGCAACTAAAATTACACTATCATCAGAAGAAAAAAATATAAAAGCAAATAATTATGATGTTGCCCATATTGTACTTCAATTAACAGATAATGCAGGGAATCCTGTGAAAACGGATAATAGAAACATCACTTTTAAAATTGAAGGGGAAGCAAAATTACTAGGTATTGATAATGGATGGAAAAAAAGTGTAGAGAAATTTCAGTCGAATATTGGTACAACTTATAAAGGTAGAACTCTTTTAATAATTCAGGCAAAAGATAAAAGTAGCGAAGTAAAAATTACTGCGTCTGCAGAAGGAATACAATCGGAAACAATAATAATAAACATTCAATAAATATGAAATTTAAAACATCAATAAAAGGATTTTCATTTATTTTACTTCACTTAATAACAGTCTCTTGTGCATCTTCTCAAGATGCGGGATTAGATGTAGAGTTGGATGTGAAAGTTGATAAAATAAAAAACATTTTAGATAATAATCGTCCAGAATCCAATGAATATTGGGAATATTTAAAAGATTTTTCAGATGAATTTAATTATGTAGGAAAAAACACAGACTTTCAAAGTAAATGGAAGGACACTTATTTTAATGGATGGAAAGGACCTGGATTGACAGAGTGGACTACAAATAATTCTGATATTAAAGATGGTAATTTAGTAATAAGTGCATCACGAAAACCGGGAACCAACAAAGTGTATTGTGGTGTAATTTCATCAAAAAAACAAATTATATACCCCATATATACAGAAGTTAGAGCCAAAATAGCGAATCAAGTTTTATCCTCTAATTTTTGGTTTTTAAGTGATGATGACAAACGTGAATTAGATATTTTAGAATGTTACGGTGGAGACAGAGAGGATGAAAAATGGTTTGCATCCAATGCTTCTTCTAATACACATGTTTTTGTTAGAAACGAACAAACCAATACAATTATAAAAGATATAAATAAACAAGATCATCATAATAATGAAGAAGGAAAACCTTGGAGAGAAGAGTTTCATACCTACGGTGCTTTTTGGAAAGATGCCAACACTATTGATATCTATTATGATGGAAAATTAGTAAGTGAAATAAGAAAAGAACAGATTCAAGATCCAGAAAATCTAGGCTTGGATAGAGAAATGTTTCTAATCATAGATTTAGAAGACCATGATTGGAGATCAAGTCAAAATCCACCAATTACACCTACAGATGCTGAACTTTCAGACCAATCTAAAAATAAATATTTAGTAGATTACGTAAGAACATTTAGACCAATTATAAAATAATATAAAACATGAAATTAAGAATTTATTTAGCTTGCTCAATTATAATAATGAGTATAATTAGTTGTAAAAACGAAACAAAATCAATTTCCAATTCGCAAGAAATTGAAATTACAGATGCGCAACAAGATTTTTTAGGAATTACAAATAAGAAAAAATTAAGTGCAGCCTCTAAAAGAGCTTTAAAATGGCCAACAGATTTGGGTAATGAATGGTTTTTTGAGTATTCTGTGTATGATTTAAAAGGAGATTTAGCCTATGAAGAAGGTGTTGTCAGAAGAGATCCAAGTGCCTTAATTAAGTACGATGGTAAGTATTATGTTTGGTATTCTAGAAGTGTTGGGCCTTCGCAAGGTTTTGGTGGCGATGTTGTAAAAGACAAAGTTTTCCCTTGGGATAGATGTGATATTTGGTACGCAACTTCTACAGATGGTTTAACTTGGAAAGAAGAAGGATTAGCAGTGGCTAGGGGAGAAGCGGGAGAATATGATGATAGATCTGTGTTTACTGTAGAAATTATGGAAACTGGTGGGAAGTACTATTTATGTTATCAAACCGTAAAGAATCCTTATAGTGTAAGAGTTAAAAATCAAGTAGGTTTGGCTTGGTCTAACTCACCAAATGGACCTTGGGTTAAAAGTAAAGAACCAATTTTAAGTCCGGCAGATAACGGAGTATGGAAAGGTGAAAAACAAGACCGTTTTGCAGTAGAAAAGAAAGGAGATTTTGACAGTCATAAAGTACATGATCCTTGCATTATTCCTTTTAATAATAAATTCTATTTGTATTATAAAGGTGAACAAATGGGAGAAGCAATTACATTTGGAGGTAGACAAATAAGACATGGTGTTGCTATAGCAGATAATCCTGAAGGACCTTATGTAAAATCTGAATACAATCCTATTTCTAACAGTGGACACGAAATCTGCGTTTGGCCTTATAATGGCGGAATTGCTGCTTTGATTACTACTGATGGTCCAGAAAAAAACACAGTACAATGGTCTCCAGATGGAATTAATTTTGATATAAAATCAGTTATAAAAGGAGCACCACATGCTATTGGATTAGATAGAACTGCAGATAATGAGAAAGAACCTACACAAATTTTACGTTGGGGATTAACTCATGAATATATGAATTCTGATTATCAATATATACGTGGTTTTAAAACATGGAGAATGGCACAGCATAAGGCAAAAGGAGTAAAGTAGTCTAGTAATTACTGCAAGGAGTTTATTTTTAACTCTGTAGAAATATGTTTTATATAAAATAAGATATATTTCTACAGAGTTTTATTATTTTATAACATTATTGTCAGATAAAAGACCTCGTTGCTTTTATAATCAAGACTTGATTCTAATTAACTGACAAACAGGAGTAACTTAAATCAAAAATACAACTCATTTAACTCTCTTTTATTAATTATAATAGTAAGGTGTCATTTTCAAAAACTCTTGAAACCTGATACTTTATTAATGTTTCTAAAACCATAACGACTTTTAATTGGACACCAATGATTATAAAAGTATAATAATTTCAGAAATGTCTTTTAAGAAAGGAGAGGAGTTCTTATAACGTTAATTGATGCTCTAAAAAAAACGTTAACAATAGAAAATATTTAAGCATTTTAGAGTAGTAAATTATTGATGGTTTTTAATAAACAGTAAGTTTTTAAGACAACGTACTCATTAATAATCCATTTTTTTTAAAAAATTTCCCATTTTTATTTCTTTACATTAGGGACTTTACAGCGTTACTTACAATAATGTTTAAATAGTACCAGAACGCTATGATTGGGGAGAAAATCAACGTGCTAAAAGAAGCAATGGGAGATACTTTTGAGCTTTATATGGTATCCAAAGATCAAGATGCACGTGTTGGGCACATATCAATAAGATTCTAAGTTTTTTTGGATACAAAATGCACATTGCAATGACGAGGAGTGAATTATTACCAGCGCAATTGTAACTTTGGGAAAAAAAGGAGAATGACCTCTATTACAAGCGTTAATTGAAGACGCTATAAAAAATTGATGGAAAGTAGAAACTGTAGTCGGTTATGAAGCCTACTCAGGAAAAAATAATTTAATCTATGCTATTTATTTAAATATGATTTTTTAAGTCGCTGCAAGCTCTTTAAAAATACTGTAAAAACAAAAAAAGCTTGTAACAGAATTATTAATTAATCCGTTACAAGCTTTCTTTTTAAATGCTAAAAAAGCATCTTGTCTAAATTAGCTCTAGTTTTCAGTACTCTCGAGTAAACAAAAGAACTTTTAACTAAATTATTACATGGTGTTATGGTCTTTTCTCGTTAGATACAACAACTATATCATCAATATAGAAGTCTGCATAAGCACCCCAAGCAGACAATATGCTAAATTTACCATAATGTGTGGGTAATGCGGTAAATTCAAGTTCACCTTCTTTCCATCTATCTACATTTTCAGCAACTCCGGCTGCAGGATTAAAATTAAGTTGGTTTCCACCTCCTAAATTTGAAAATCGGAATAAAAAATTAGGAGAACCTAATCTTGCAAAATATTTAAATTTTACTATATACTTTCCTCCTGGAGTTAAGTTTGCTTCAATAACGGACTCTGCTCTTACATTATTTTGTATTGTACCAGCTTTAGTTCTATTAAGAGCTAAATTTATAACGTTACCTGTTGGGCTAACAGCTGATGCAGTACCAACTGGTGGAGCAACAATAAGCACTTCAGTAATTGCTTCAATTGATTCATTAAGGAAAGGTTTAGTCCAATCCACTCCTAAAGTATTTTCAAACTTTCCAATTGAAAGGAAATACTCCTCAGAAAATGTTTTAACAACCTCATCTGTAAACACTACTGGTTCTCTAGTATCTGTAGATGTAATTCCACTTCCTGGTAACAATGACACCGTAATTACATCGTCTTGATAGATTGGATCTTCCAAGTTAATGAGTAAAAAAGTGGCGTCTGTAGGGTCAATGGAAACGGAAGCGATATTAAACAATTCGTTATTTACTTTTACTTCAAAGAAAGAGTTTTTATCCACAAACTCCACAAACTCACCATTAAAAGGAATTCTAATAGTTTCATCTTCTAGCTCTGCAATTGTGCCTGCAAGAATAAAAGGCTGTGATGATGGAATTACTTTAAAAGGAGTTGTTAAAACGTATTTTGTAGAAGCTCCTGGTGTATTTTGACCTGTTCTATTAGCAGTTAAACTTGCTGTGAAATCACCTAACTTTTTAAATACAATATCAGCAACTTCTGCACTGCTTGAAGCAACTACATCACCTTCTGAAGCAACCGCTCCAGGAGCCAATGTTTTACTGATAGACCAAAATCTACCTGTTGGTTCTCCAATAGTTGTTTTGTCTATAAACTGAACTTTGTCACCAGCCTCTACATAAATAGTATCTGTAGTTGTATGATCTACAGTAGCACCAAATTGTTTTACTTCTATTTCTGGTACAATTTTAGCATATACTTTAACTACAATTGTAGTATCAAGAACCCAAAGATCACCTTCCTTTACTGCTGCCTTAATATAGTCATCGCGCAGAAAACTATTTCCTCTAAAGGCTACAGAATCTTTAAATACATTGCGTAGTCTTACCTTTTGATATCCAGGATTATTAAACAAAACATGTACTGTTTTATCTTCAGTAATAGTATCTCCATCATAAATAATAAATTCATTAAAAATTGAATCTCTACTAGCAATTGGACCTTCTAGGAAATTATTTCCTTTATTAATACTCCAGTTGTGTTCTATGTATCCTTGAGATAAATCTGCGAATGATAAGTAATTAGAAATATTTAATTCCAATGTGTCGCTTTGTTGCCCTGCGCCTGTATAGAATCCAAAATCTGAGAATGAATTTGGCGCATCATATTCGTCATCTTTGCAACCAATTAAGACTGCTAAAAATACGAACGCTATTATAAATTTATTTTTCATGTTTTTCATTTTATTTAAATATAAAAATTATTTTAAACAAATCTTTATAAGATTAGTTTTCACCAATTACTGGATTAGTAATTGCCTCGCTATTTGGTATTTTCCAGTAAGCGTGTTCGCTTTCAACATAATTTGCAGCTGCTTCTTGGTATTCATTCCAACCATCATCAGCAGTAGGGTCACTTGGGTCTACACCTACAACAATTGATCCCCAACGTGTAGCAGTTGTTCCGTCTTCTTTTGTATATAGATAATCCGTTGCTGTATATCTTTTTGCAGCAAGTTCCATAAAACGTTGTTTTTTAATTCCCCATCTTCTTAAGTCTGTATTTCTTGTAGCTCCATGGCCTTCACACGATAATTCTAATGGGTATTCTTTAAATCTTAAGTGATCCATTAAGCTTGTAGCATCGTATGAGATATCATTATGGTCATTTGCGGGGTATTCTCCAGTTCCTGAAAGGCCTAATAATTGAACACCAGAACGTCTTCTAACTTTGTTAATATACATCATAGCTTCATCAACATCACCCATTTCTATCAAACATTCTGCGTATTGTAAATAAATTTCTGCCAATCTTATTAAACGTTGGTTTACACCACTTCTAACTTTACCTGGTGATAGGGCTTGTTCACTTTCAACCCCTAAATCCCAATTGGTATGTTTTCTCCAGAAACATGTCATTTTAACGTTAAACGGAGCAGCTTCTGCAGTAGTTTTATACCCATAGTACTCTAAATCGGGATCGTCAACAATTGCTACAGAATAAGAAGTTCTTAAACTAAATTTTCTAAAACGCTCTGTACCATCTTCTTCAATAACTTTATTTCTAGGATCTGAATAGTCTAACGGATCATTTCTGTATTCTAAAATTAACCAGTTAGCGGCAACACCACCCCACCATCCTCCAACACCAGTAAGTTGTTGTTGAAGTGAAGAAGCTCCTGTGTCTCTCCAATCCCATTGGTTTAATTCACTTTTATAATCTGTAGAACGTACAATTTCTAATATAGATTCTTCATTTAACTCATCCATAGTAGTAAAGTTACTACCAATATTAGGTGTTAAAGCGTACCCATAATTATTAATTACGTTTTTAAAATATTCTGCTGCTGTTGTGAAATCGTTATCAGCTAAGTAAGATTGTCCTAAAACGGCTTCTGCAGCTCCGGCTGTAGCGCGTCCTTTTTCTCTAGCTTCCCAAACTGCAGGTAATTTAGTTTTTGCATATTCTAAATCTGCACGGTAAAAATCTTTTACGTCTTGAGCAGGACTTACATCTCTGTAAAAACCATCTTCTCCACCTGGAACTTTTTCCCAAATTACAACTTTACCATTGTTAAAAGTTGTACTTAATATAAAGTAAGAAAAACCTCTTAAAAATCTAGCTTGTGCGCCAATTACTTCAGCTTCATCTTCATCTTTTTGACTGCTAAAAGTTCCTTTTAATCTGTCAACCGCTTCAATAACTTGGTTGGCTCTAAAAATGGTTGTATATAATTGAGACCACTTATCACCAGGGCTTTTAGAAGCTTCGTTAAAATTTTGTAAATAAAATTCATTTGTGTTAAAAGGTCTTTGGTATCCAGTTCCCCAAGCTAAATCACTTCTAACTAATTCGTCTAATAATTTATAATTATTGTCACTTCCATACGATTTGTAGGTTGCCACCAAACCGGTGTTTAAATCTCCTACAGTTTTCCAAAAACTATCTGTAGATAATTCATTTGGATTTGTTTGATCCAGAAAATCATCTGAGCAACTAACAATTGCTAAAGTAAATAACAATATTAAAGTTAGTTTGCCTATTCTTGTATTTTTCATGTTTAAATATTTTTTTTGAATTTTTGTGTCTAATACGTTCATAATAAAGTTTTTAGATTAAAATTCTAGTTGAATACCCGCTCTTACTTGAGAACTTACCGGATATGTACCTTTGTCTATACCTCTTGTACTTAATCCGTTGTTTCCTACCTCAGGATCGTACCCTGTATACTTGGTCCATGTTACTAAATTTTGACCAGCTACGTATACTCTTAATTTAGTCATCCCCATTTTTTCGACTAGTGTTTTAGGTAAAGTATATCCTAAAGATATATTACGTAATCTAATATATGTTCCGTCTTCTAACCAAAAATCACTAAATCCTCTTACGTTATCATGTGTTTGAGATCCTCTATACACAGGAATTTCTGATGTTGGATTTTGAGGAGACCATTGGTAAACTTGATCTTGGTGGTTACCGTATTGGTATGCAAACGCTTTACTACCATTCATTATTTCTCCACCAAATGCACCATAAAATTGTGCAGAAATATCAAAGTTTTTGTAATTAGCAGAGGTGTTAAAACCAATTTCAAACTCAGGAGTACCACTACCAGAATATTGTCTGTCATTAATGTCAATAACTCCATCACCTGCATCTGGAATTCCATCATTATTAGTATCAACTGTTAGCGCATCTACCAATTTTAAATCTCCAATTTTTGCAGTACTTGTTGGTAATCCGCCTAAATAAGTTGCTAATTCTTCTTCAGATTGAATAACTCCATCTGTTTTTATTAAGAAAAATGCACCACCTTCATAACCTTCTGCTAATACAGAAACATAGTCTCTATCATTACTAGAACCGGCAATATTACTATCATTAAAGTAAATAATTTTATTTGCACCAGTCATTTTGGTTACTTTGTTGGTGTTTTTAGTGAAATTTATACCAGCATTCCAACTTACTTTTCCTCTGCTTTTATAGTTTAAAGCAAATTCAACACCGTTGTTTTCCATATCACCAACATTTAAAACTACAGAAGAATCATTTCCAGAACCAGCACCAACGGTAGGTGGTAAGTACACAGGGAATAACATGTCTTCTTTGTTTGTTTGGTAATAATCTCCAGTAAACGTTAATTTATTTTGTAAAAATGACATATCAAAACCAATATTTTTTGAAATAGAAGTTTCCCAAGATACTAATTCATTTGCATAGCCTTGTTGTATGGCTCCTAATTGTAAATTTTGATCAGCATCATTACCAAAAACATAATCATTTTCTAAAGTGATGGTTGGTGAATATGCATAATCTGCAATACCTTGGTTACCTGTAGTACCATAACTAGCTCTTATTTTTAAGCTTCTGATAGTATTTTTAATAGGTTTCCAAAAGTCTTCATCAGAAACATTCCAACCTGCAGAAAATGAAGGGAAAACACCCCAAGGTTGACTTTTAAATCTTGAAGATCCATCTCTACGAACACTAGCACTAAATAAATATTTTCCTTTATAGTTATATTGTAAACGAGCTAACATACCAATAAGTGTATTTTCTCTATCTTGATTCCATTGTCCGGTTCCTGAACCAGCAAGTGAATCTCCGGTAGCACCATTTAATACAGTAACTTCATTACTATTGATGTCAAATTTTTGTGCATAAAATGACGTGTAGTTATATCTTTCAGCAGAATAAACACCCACAAAGTTAAAATTGTGTTTTCCAAAAGATTTTTTATAGTTTATAATATTTTCCCAAGAAAATCTTTTTGAAGTTGAGCTAAAATTATAAATTTTAGATTGTTCACCTGGTAATGGTTCACCTTCCCAGTCATAAGCAATAAATTCAGGATTAATAACTCTTCTGGTAGCATTTTCCCATCCTGCAGCTAATCTTGAAGTAAATTTTAAATTTTTATTAAAATTGTATGCAATACTAATATTACCATCAAAATATTGTCTTTCTTCATTATCCTCTTGTAATAATTTTCTACCTAAATAAGATAAGTTATTAGCGCTACTTCCGTCTCCAGCATCACCAATTGATTCTAAGTTATCTTCCAAATCTACTTGTAATGCTTGGTATCTATATGCATCTCTTAAAATTCCCCAAGGTCCATTTTGTTTATCTTCAACTCTAAAAGATAATCCACTAGTAACATTCCAATTTCCTTTTTTCATTTGAGCATTTGTTCTAACGTTAAATCTTTCGTATGAAGAGTTAATTACAGTACCATCTTGAGAGAAAAAGTTCCCAACAATATTGTATGTTAAACCATTCTGACCACCAGATAATGTTAAACTATAGTTTTCTATTGGTGCAGAATCATTAGTAACATAATTTATTAAATTAGTGTTATTGGTTAACTGTGTAGGGTTTTGTTCAGCACTGTGCCAAGTATTTCCGTATACATTTCCGTTAACAGCCCAAGATTGTAAGAAGTGAGAATACAATCTGTCGTTTGCATCCATAATATATGTACTTGAAGTAATATTTTGTACACCATAGTAAGATTCTGCTCTAATTTTCATAGTACCTTCTTTCCCTTTTTTAGTGGTAATTAAAATTACACCGGCAGCACCACGAGTACCATAAATTGCAGCAGAAGCGGCATCTTTTAGTACATCTATACTTTCTACCTCACTAGTACTTAATTTAGGATCGCCTTCAAAAGGAATACCATCTACAACATATAAGGGTTTGTTACCACCATTAATAGATGTTAAACCACGAATCATTACGTTTGCCTCAGATCCAGGAGCACCATCACTGGCAACAACCGTTACCCCAGCAATTTGTCCTTGAAGAGCAGAGCTTAAATCGGATGTTGCAGTTTTCATAATCTCATCAGATTTAATTTGAGAAACAGCACCTGTTAGTTCCTTTTTCTTTTGAGTACCATAACCCACTACTACAATTTCATCTAGTACTGAGGTATCATTTTTTAAGGTTACATTAATTTTAGATTTGGATCCTACTATTATTGATTTTGTAGCATATCCCATATAACTGAAAACTAACATGTCTGTTGGAGCTGCAACAATCTTATAATTACCATCAAAATCTGTAGTTGTACCATTACTGGTTCCCTTAATGACTATAGATACGCCAGGTAGAAGTTCTCCTTCACCAGTAACGGAACCTTTAACCGTTATTTTTTGGGCTTGTGAAAAACTAAAACTTAACGTACAGATAAAAACTGCAAGAAAGGTCTTAGATTTTTCATTCAAGAATTCTTTTAATTTCATAATTTTAGTTATTTAAATTTAGATACTACAATTTTATGATAATTTTATGTTAAAAAAGAGAACAGATGTCTAATTGTAGGCATCATATCGTGAATTGGAATAATAATTAGGTTTGAAATATGTAATCAAATATTTTAGTACAATTAAGTTGTGTTTGATTCATAAAATATAAGTTAATTTGTCTTAAAAGGTTTATGTTTTTTTAGATAAGAAGCTATATATAGTAAGGTTTACTGCTGTGTTTGGTAAAATAAAGTGAGGTTTTTAGAACTTGACTGTTCAATCAAACAAATGTTATTAAGTTGGTCGTTAATAGTACCTATATTTGAACGTATTTTGAGTGAATCTTTATCATACATAGTCCTCAAATGAATTCTTTATGATTTTTATTTTGAATGATTAAAAGAAGTAGAATCTATTGTAATAATCCGTTTGTGAAAACCAAATTTTATATGCTTTTTCATGTGAAAAAAACTACCTATTTTGGAAATGAGTAGAGGATAAGAGAACCGAAGTTGATTCTAATAATTTTGATATTTAAATTCATTCTTTTTTATTAGAATAAAAATATTTTGTTGATGTAAATGTGTTTAAAATCAAGGGAAAAAATATTTAATTTACTTCTTTAAATTCTGATGGTCATTTAAGTTTTTTAATACTAAACAAAGAAAAAAAAAAGACAATTAACCATCTGTTCTGTAAAATAAATCATTTAATTATAAAAAATAATCTAAAAAGAGCATTCTTTGCAGTATTGATTAATTATAAAATAAATCCGAATGAATCTTAAAATTTACATCCTAATTTTATTTGTATGTACTGTCTTAACTTCGTGTAAAACAGAAAAAAAAGAAATTGTTGCTAAGACAGCAACCACAAAAGAGTTATATGAACCTAATTGGGAGTCTATAAAAAAACATTATAAAGATCCGGCATGGTTTAATAATAAGAAATTCGGGATTTTTATTCATTGGGGTGCATATTCTGTTCCTGCTTTTGGTTCTGAATGGTATCCTAGAAATATGTATATGGATACAGCTCAGTTTACGGCGCAGTTAAAATTACAAAGAAAAGGGCCTTCTAGAGAGTTTACACATCATCAAAAAACTTTTGGAGATCAGAAATCATTTGGATATAAAGATTTTATACCAATGTTTAAAGGTGAAAAATTTAATGCCGCAGAATGGATAGATTTATTTAAAAAAGCAGGTGCTAAATATGTGGTTCCTGTTGCAGATCATCATGATGGTTTTGCCATGTATAAATCAAACACAACACGTTGGAATGCTTTTAATATGGGGCCTAAAAAAGATATTTTAGGAGAGTTGATGAAAGAAGGTCGTGCTAAAGGAATGATTATGGGAGCTTCTTCTCACTATGCTTTTAATTGGTCTTTCTACAATAAAAAAGATCATTTTGATACTACAGATCCTGCGTATGCAGATTTATATTCGGCAAAAGGGAAAGACATTAATGAGCCAGTTTCTGCAGCTTTTAAAGAATTATGGTGGAAAAGAACAAAAGATTTAATTGATAATTATCAACCAGATATTCTTTGGTTTGATTTTATGCTAGACACTCCAGAATGGAGAGAATACCGTCCTAAATTAGCAGCATATTACTATAATAAAGGAATAGAATGGGGGAAAGAGGTTGTATTACAAGATAAAAATTTCTATGAAGAGGCGTTCCCAGCGGGAACTGTTGTGTACGATTTGGAGAGAGGTAAATTACCAGGAATAAGAAAATTACCTTGGCAAACGGATACTTCTGTAGGTAAAAACTCATGGTCTTATGTTACTAATTGGAAATCTAAAACAGCAAATTCTTTAATAGATGATTTAATTGATATTGTTTCTAAAAATGGAAATTTACTTTTAAATGTTGGACCGAAATCAGATGGAACAATTCCTGAAGATCAAAAAGAAATCTTGTTACAAATGGGAGCTTGGTTAGACATGAATGGAGAAGCTATTTATGATACAAAATACTGGAGAACTTTTGGAGAAGGGCCAACAAAAGTTGGT
This sequence comes from Polaribacter sp. Z014, assembly GCF_023555435.1. Classification (NCBI taxonomy): domain Bacteria; kingdom Pseudomonadati; phylum Bacteroidota; class Flavobacteriia; order Flavobacteriales; family Flavobacteriaceae; genus Polaribacter; species Polaribacter sp. Z014. Next base: position 8,324 of record NZ_JALCZP010000024.1, on the reverse strand, counting down.
ACAGGTCATCATTCAGAAGGAAAAAACAAAGCTTTTACGGGTCAGGATATTCGATTTACACAAAAAGAGGGTAAAATCTTTGCTATTATGATGGAATGGCCAAAAAATGCGGACGTTTTAATAAAGTCGATTACAAAAGACGATAAAATATCAAAAGTAAAAATGTTAGGTTCTGATGCCAAATTAAAATGGTCTCAAAGTGATAAAGGTTTGTTGGTTACAATGCCGAAAGAAAAACCAGGGAACTTTGCATTTGTATTGGAGTTAACACTGTAAAATATTGTTTGAATTGGGTTTGATTGGAAAAGGAGCTTATCTATTGTTAGATATGCTCCTTTTTATTTTTATAGACATAAATGAAAACACCAAAAAAAACAATTATAAAAAGAATTTAATGTATTAACCTAATCTAAAAAACATTGTTTCCTTTTAACTGCATGTAATAACGTATATAAAATAAATTTGGTTAATGAATGTATAAGTTTATGGTTGTCTTCATTCATTACTAAAGGCTAGCAATAGATACTTAGATTCCTTCTAATTGTTGCTAATAGATTTTATAATGGGTACCTAATTAAGATTATCTGTTAGAGTAAAAGCTAGAGCGATTATAAGGTAAAACAGATTGAAATTACTCTTTGCAAAAATGCAAATCACATTTTCACTTTCAAATCTAGAGATCTTAATTTTCTACTCTCTTTAAAAAAAAATTACGCTTTCTTTATTGGTTTTCTAACATAATCACTAGGTTTTACACCAAACTGTTTCTTAAAGCATTTAGCAAAGTAAGAAGCTGTGTTAAAACCAGTCATGTACATAATTTCCTTTACAGATAAATCAGTAGATTCAAAAAGTTGTACAGCCCTTTTTAATCGAATACTTCGTATAAATTCACTAGAAGATAACCCTGTGATTTCTTTAAATTTTAGATACAGATTACTTCTACTATGCCCCATTTCTTTTACAAGCATTTCTACACTAAAATCAGTATTCATCATGTGTTTTTCTACAATTTCTATGGCTTGCTGTAAAAAACGTTCATCAGATGATGTTACCGTAACTTCTTTTGGCTGTAATGTTATTTCTTGATTAAAACGGACTCTTAAATTTTTTCTTTGTTGAAGAATATTTTTTAATTTTAAGTTTAATAATTCAATATCAAAAGGTTTTCTAATATAATCATCTGCACCTAGTTTTACACCTTCTAATTCACTTTCTTGTGATAGTTTAGCCGTTAATATTAAAACAGGAATATGACTTGTTGTTTTGGTTGTTTTAATTTTTTTACACAACTGTAATCCGTCCATTATAGGCATGGCTAAATCGGTAACAATAATATTTGGCGTTATTTTTTTTGCTATTTCAAATCCTTCCTGACCATTTTCTGCTTCAAAGATGGTATAGTCATCTCCTAAGGCTTGTTTTATAAATGTTCTAATATCCTTATTGTCATCCACCACTAGCAATACAGGAGATTTAGATCTGTCTTTAGAAATACTTTCATCAGTTGTTTCATCATCTAAATCTATTGCAAAAGATTCATTTTCCGAAGATCTTCTTACATAATCTAGATCGGTACTTTCTTTACAACTTATTTCAGGCAGGTTTTCGTATGCCTCTTTATTAGCGGGGATTTTAACTATGAATAATGCTCCTTGACCAGGTTCGCTAGATACTTTAATTGTACCTTGATGCAATTCTATCAAACTTTTTGTAAAAGACAATCCAATACCTATCCCTTCTGGATTATTGTTCTTATTAGCATCTTTTTTAGTATTAAATCTTTCAAAAATAGCTTCTAATTTGTTACTAGGTATTCCAATTCCAGAATCCTTTACTTCAATAATAATATACTCTTTATTTACGATACCATTGGCGACTTTTTCGTTGGTTATATTCACATCTATAGTTCCATTTTTGGGAGTGAACTTAAAAGCATTGGAGAGTAGGTTATTGATTGTTTTCTCAAGAGCTTCGTGATCAAACCAAGATTTTAATAACGGATCTGTCGTATTAAAACTTAGTTTAATATGTTTCTTGTGAGATAAAAATTGAAAGGGCTCTGCCACTTCTTTTATAAAAGCAGAAATATTACTATTACGCATCACCAATCGCATTTTACCTTGATTTATTTTTCTGAAATCTAATAGTTGGTTTACCAAACTAAGTAAGTAGTTGGCATTTTTTCTCATAAGACCAAATTGTTCTTGGGCTACCTCTGGCTTCACAGCTGCACCTTTTTTCTGTAAATACTCTAAAGGACCTTTTATTAAAGTAATTGGTGTTCTTAATTCGTGAGATATGTTTGTAAAGAATTCTAATTTTATATGTTGTAATTCCTCTTCTTTTTGTTTCTCTAAATTAGCTAATTCTAAATCATGTTTTTTTCTGGCTTTCGTTACAGTATTGCGCCAAAAACCAAAGAATATGGCTAGAATTAAAAAGATATATAGAAAATAGGCTAGCGTAGTTTTCCAAAACGGCGGTGTTATATTAATATGTAATTTGGTTTCGCTATTTTCCCAAATACCATCATTATTAGATGCTTTTAATAGTAAAGTATAATCACCAGGAGCCATATTTGTATAGGTTGCAAAACGTTTAGTTGCGTTTGTATAGACCCAATCTTTATCGAAACCTTCTAATTTGTAAGCAAATTTATTTTTATTAGGAGCGGAATAGTGAATGGCTGCAAATTCAAACGAGAAACTATTTTCGTCATATTTTAAATTAATTTCGGACGTTTCATTAATAGGTTCTTTTAAAATGATGTGCCCATTAATTTCTTCGCCCCTTTTAATTGGTTTATTTGAAATAGAAAAACTGGTAATTACAGATTTTGCTTTGTACGGATTGTCTTTAATATCTTCTGGATAAAAAGCATTGAACCCGTTTATACCGCCAAAAAGCATTTCGCCATCTCTACGTTTTAAACTTGCTAATTCTTGAAATTCGTTATCTTGTAAACCATCATTAACATCATAATTTTTAAAGGTGTTGTTTTCTGGGTTAAATTTTGAAAGCCCTTTGTTTGTAGATATCCATAAATTATTTTCAGCGTCTTCTAAAATTGCTTTAATTACATTGTTTGGCAGTCCATCTCTTTCTGTGTATGTTTTAAATGTAACCGTATTATCCTTTTCATTGGTTTCCATTTTATTTAATCCGCCACCAAAAGTTCCTACCCATAAATCACCTTTTTTACTTTCATATAAGGCTAAAATATAGTTGTGAGAAATACTATTTTTATCCTTAGGATCATTTTTATAAACTTCAAATTTTGGATTATTTTTTTCTATTTCAGTAGGTTTTAATTTACATAATCCATTTGAAGTAGCAAACCAGATATTATGATCACTATCTTCATAGATATTTCTTATAATATTGCTAGAAAGGCCAGTATTATTTGTACTCCTATAAGACAAAACATCTTTGGTGTATGCTCCTGTTTTTTTGTTTAGAAGCCATCTGTGTACACCACCACTATAGGTACCAATCCATATGTTTTTATTACTATCTTCAAGTATAGAAAATACACTATAACTTATTTCAGGTATCGGTTTTATATCGCTTTCTTGTATGTTTTTTAGGTTATCGAGGTCTATTTCATACAAACCGGGTGTATCTTCTGCACCTACAAAAAGGCTGTTTCTATGTGTAATTTCTGCAATAGCAAATGGTTTTTTAATTTTTTGTAGATTTGTAAAATTTGCATAACTACCATTATCATTCTCCTTAAAAAGGATATTAAGACCGCCGCCTTCTGTACCTATCCATAAATTATTACTACTGTCTTCAAAAATAGATCTAATTTTGTCATAACTAAGACTTTTAGTATCTAAGGTTTTTTTAATATGTTTAAATTGTTTTCTTTCAGGATCCATTTTGTTAACACCACCACCATTTGTACCTATCCAAAGAATGCCTGTGTTATCAATATAAATTGTTTTTACAATATTTTTGCTAATACTTTTGGTGTCTTTAGGATCATAAACAAAACGTTTGGTTAGTGAAATATCTTTCGTGTTTTTTTTATTCTCAAAATATAAGAGTCCGTTATTTGTACCTGCCCATAAATTATCATTTTTATCAACTTTAAGACCGTTAAAAAAACCATTTTGTAGTTTATAAACCTTATTTTTATTAAAGTTAGCCTTAAAAACATGCAAACCATTACCAGTACCTATAAATAAATTTCCCTTACTATCTTCTGCTATACAATTTACTGGAGAATTCACTAAATTAATACGATTATTTACCGACCTAAAATAAAATTCTCCGTTTTTAGCTCTAGTTCGTTTAAACAAGCCTTTAGTACTGCCTATCCATATTTGATCTTGACTATCTTCAAAAATGGAATAAATTTTGTTTGTAGCGAGGCTATTCGATATTTTGTTATCACCTAACTTATAGTGCTTAAATTTTAAAGAATCTAGAGGTTGTTTTAAATCTACCAAATCAAGTCCATCAGCAGTACCTACCCAAAGTTGGTCTTTTTTATCCTTATAAATACTAATTACATGGTTATTAGTAATACTGTTTTTATTATTTTCATCATGAATAAAATGTGTAAACCCTCCTGTAGATTTGTTATAGTAGTTTAGACCACTACCAGTTGTTCCAATCCATAAATTTCCTTTTTCATCACCTGTAACTGCATAAATAAGATTACTACCTATACTGTTTTTTAGGTTGGCGTCTGGTTTGTATATGGTAAACTCATAACCATTATATTTATTTAAACCATCGTGTGTGGCAAACCACATAAAACCTTTAGGGTCTTGATAAATGGCATTAACATCTCCTTGAGACAATCCTTTGTCTGTAGAAATATGATCGAAATAAAAAGAATTCTGGCTTATTGTAGTTTGATAAACCCCCAGTAGAAGTATCAGAATTATTTTTTTTATAAAGAAAATATTTGAGTGCATACTAAAACTAAATTTAGAAAAAAGTTATTGTTGTTAATTAGGTGAATTTAAAGAATAAGAAGCTTATTTCCTAAGAAAAAGCCATAAGTACTTTAGATAAAACCATATGTTTATAAGCTTTAGTTGTTATTTGTAATTTAATTAGAGCTTATTTTTTGTTGTATATTGTTGGTAATTAAGGTGTTAATCTACCTTTAGTAGCCTGCTTTAAAAAAAGCAAAGTTGTCTTGCTTATAGTAACTGTGTTAACTTTTAAATCAATATTACTTATCTTCGTTTTTCTTTAAAAAAATTTCTAAACTATCTAAGGTGAAAAGTATAATTAAAATTTCTACATTCCTGTTTTTATTCTGTTTAATAGCATGTAATAATAAACAATTTGATGAACCCAAAGTATCTTTGGATAGCTATAAAGTAGAGAACGGTTTTAAGTTAGAAGTGGTTACTTCAGAACCATTTATTGAAGCTCCGGTTACTATGGATTTTGATAACAAAGGACGTATGTGGGTTGTGGAAATGCGTGGTTATATGCAGAATTTAGAAGGCACGGGAGAGGATATGCCTAATGGTAGAATTACTATTTTACAAGATTTAGACAATGATGGCGTTACAGATCATGCAAAAGTATTTTTAGACAGTTTGATAGTACCAAGAGCAATTGCTCATGTTTACGGCGGACTTTTATATGCAGAACCACCTAATTTGTGGTTTGTAGATATTGAAAATGATAAGCCAGTAAATAAAACCTTGGTAGATGGGCAGTACACTCACGGTGGTAATATAGAGCATCAACCAAACGGATTGATGATGCATTTAGATAATTGGATTTATAATGCAAAGTCTAATTTTAGATATCAAAAACGTGGTGATAAATGGATAAAAGAAAGAACTTTTTTTAGAGGACAATGGGGTATTTCTAAAGACAACTTTGGCAGGTTGTATTACAATAACAATTCAATTCAGCTTAAAGGAGATCTTGTATTGCCTAATACAAATTCTAAAAACGAATATTTAGATACTAAAGCATCTTTAGGTAAAAAACTAACACCAACTCAACGTGTTTATCCTTTGCATGCAACATCTGTAAATCGTGGGTATATAAAAGGGAGGTTAGATAAAGATAGTTTGCTTATTAATATAACTTCTGCTTGTGGTCCTGTTATTTATAGAGGAAATAAATTTCCATCAACATATTTAGAAAATGGTTTTGTTTGTGCTCCGGAAGCAAATCTTATCAAAAGAAATGTTCTTTCTTTTAATTCTTATGATATTTCTGCAACACAAGCAATAGAGAAAAAAGAATTTATCGCATCTACAGATGAAGGATTTAGACCTGTAAATTTATTTAATGGTCCGGACGGAAACCTGTATATTGTAGACATGCATCGTGGAATTTTGCAAGACAAAGCTTTTTTAACCCCGTATTTAAAAAATCATTACGCTAAGAAAAAGTTAGATACAATTATTGGGATGGGGAGAATTTTAAAGGTGTCATCAGAAAATACAATTAGCAATTTAATTCCAGATTTCAATAATTTAAATAACAGAGAGTTAATAGCATTATTTCTACATCCAAACGGATGGCATAGAGATAGAGCACAACAAATTTTAGTAAAAAAACACGATCAATCTGCTATTCCGTTGTTAAAAGACTTTTTGATCAGTTCAGGTAATTCTATAGCAAAGTTGCATGCACTTCATACTTTAAATGGTCTTGAAGCTCTAAATTTTTCATACTTAAATAATATTTTGGTTACTTCAACAGAAAAGGATTTAATTGTTCATTCGTTAGTTTTAATTGAAAATTTTGCTTCTGAAGAATACATCCCTACATTTTTAAAAACAATTGAGTTATTAAGTGAAAAAAATAATTCTTTAATTGATTTGTATCTTACTAATTCTTTAGGTAATTGGACATTAATTAATAAGGATTCCTTTTTTCCGATGTTAGAAACCTTGTCTATTAAATATAAAGAAAATAGAGTTTTTTTAGAAGGAATAATAAGTAGTTTAAGAACAAATGAAATCAGTTTTCTAAAATTCTTAAACAAAAAGAATGAACATCTAGTTTTAAAGGAATTAATAACTGCTACGATTGATAATAAAACGAACCAGGGTAAAAAGAAAAATAAAAAACTAAAAAAGAGTTTAGAAAAATCTATTAAAGCGGGGCAAAAGATTTTTGATAACATTTGCGCTACTTGTCACGGACAAAACGGACAAGGAATAGATAATTTAGCACCTCCTTTTCAAAAATCAGAATATATTTCAGAATCCGCAGAAAGACTTGCTTTGGTTCTTTTACATGGTTTATCAGGACCTATTCATGTTAATGGTAAATTATATGAATTGAGCGCAACAATGCCAGGTTTAAATAATAATCCTGATTATTCTGATAAAGACATACAAAATCTAATTCAGTATCTACAAAGTGATTTTTCTTCTATTCGTAAAAATATAAGCACTTCTCAAATTAAATCTTTGAGAAGTAAAACACCAAAAACGGGTGTTTTTACAGAGGCGGAATTATTACTTATAAAATAGTGTATTGTCCGTTTTAATGTATGTTATATCGCTTACCCATAATGTATTATACTGATATAGGTTGACCTTTTTTTAGGTATAATTTATACCGTTCAAACTATTTTTTTAGCCGTTTAGAAGGCAAAAAATATTTTGAACTATTTTTGTTTTTAAATTGTTAGTTCAGTCAAATTTACATTATTTCTTCGATATGATTTGTATTTGATGTTTGGGTTTAAATGTACTTCTGCTGGTTTTCTTAATTCTAAGCTAAAATGGGTTCTTAAATTGTTGTAAATATATACTGCTTGTTTTGTTACTTCTTGAGCAATGGCAGTGTTTTTAATACAGTTTCTAAGTCCGTATTCATATTTTAAAGTTCTATTAATTCGCTCTGCAATTGCGTTTTCATAAGGATCATATTGTTCTGTCATACTCATCATTATGCCATTTTCTTCAGCAAAGGCTGTGTATTTCGGGTTACAGTATTGAAAACCTCTGTCAGAATGATGTATTAATTTTTTATCAGGGTATTTTCTATTTTTAATAGCCATTTCCAGCGCTTCTGTACAAAGTGATGTCTTCATATGATTATCGAGATTATACCCCATAATTTGCTTAGAATATGCATCTGTAACGATTGCTAGGTAGTTGTGTCCATTGTCCGTTTTACTGTATGTTATATCGCTTACCCATAATTGTTTTGGTCTAGTAGGAACTTGGTCTTTAATTAGGTTTTTATGTTTTCTAAATTGATGATTAGAATTTGTTGTTGTTAGTTTAGCCCCTTAAAAGTTCGGAGTGCTATTTTAAATTTCAAAACTAATATATTTGAGATATGAAATACAAGAAATGGAGTTTAGACGAAAA
>NZ_JALCZP010000023.1:0-53616 GCF_023555435.1 Polaribacter sp. Z014 | reverse complement strand
AGTATTGGTGTTGCAAGAAATGAACAAGGCATAAGAGCTGCAAAACCAAGTGCTATTAAAAGAAAAATTGATACTTGTGGTGAGTTTAAAAAAGGGTATAAGATTAAATAATATGGAGACAATTTCAAACCAAATAATTCAATTAGATATTGCCTGGAAAAATATTCAAGAAAATATAGTTTCAGAGCAGAACTTAGATTCAATAAAAAATAAATTAAAAGAAAAGCAAAGTTCTATTGATGAAATAAATTTTATAAATATCAAAAATACTTTTGGAATTTATATTTTTTATATAAAACCTAAAGAAGCATACACGTTAAAAACGTTAACTAAAAATTGGACTCAAAACGGATATAATAATTACCCCAAAATTGTACAGAAAAGATTTAATAAATACAATCAGATAAAAATTGATACTGAATATGTCTTTTATATCGGAAAATCAGAAAAATTAGGTGCAAGAATAAAAGAACATATTACACATAAAGGAAAAACAGCTACTTACAGTTTAAAATTAGAAGGACGAGCTTCTTTTAACAAAGAAAACATAAGTTTTTCTTATTGGGAATTACCTATTGAATTAGCTAATTGTACTAAAGAAATTAAACAATTTATCATTACACAAATTGAAACTGAATTACGCAATAAACTTAATCCTTGGATCGGTAAGCAGTAATTTACTTTATATTTAAATAAGGTTATCTCCTAATTTATAATAAGTTCAAAATTACGTGGTGTAAGCGTAAATCCATCGGTTTGTATTTCTTGTATTTTTTTACTAATTTTTTTAATTGGGTTTCCCATAAAAATAATTGATTTTGGAGTAACTCTTACAATCTCATAATTCGGATGAACTCTTGCTTTATTTACCTCTGCTATAGAAATAAAAAAACTTTTACTTTTCATATTACTTGTTGTCTTAACCTCTATTAGTGTAGGAGATCCTTTCCTGTAAGTAATAAGATCAAAATTGGCATATTTATATTTTCTAGAAACAAAAAATAAAGGTATTAATGCTTTACTAAGTTTAGCCGTATCTTCAATTACTTCTATACAATCTTCTGCATATTTATCAAAAAAGCTAGTATCCCTCATATGTTTAGATAATTCGTCTTTAATAGCTTTTATACCCTTTTTTCGTTCTTCTTTATTTAATTGTATAAATTCATTTATTAAGCAAATCAAAACCTCTACTTCCCCACAAGCACCTGTTATTTCTAACTGCAAATTATTTTCTGACTTGTCTGCAGTACCCTGGAAAATAATTTGTTTACTATTAATAGGTAGTATAATATTTGTTTTATTTGCTCCAACCAAATTATTATGTTCCAAAAACTTAACCCTTCCTAGTTTTAACTTTGCATAGATATTTTCTATCTTTTGAACATTGTTTATCTCGTCTTGTTTAGTCTTTAATTCATTTTCATTTCCGTTTACTACAAATATATGAGGGAAATCACTTTTTAACTCTCGAATCTCATCTTCAATACCTAAAGTTCTCTTTTCAGCCTTTCTAATTAAACCCAGCAATTTTTTCTCAAATTTTTCTTCTAACGGAGCACTATCTATATACGCTTGTATAAAGGCAATATCTACAATAATATGAGAATAGTCTATTTCTAATTGAAACCCATCAAAGTAGTCCTCATACTCATTTATTGATTGTAAAATAAGACTTTCCAATTCATTTATTTTATTAGCTTTATCCAGTTCAATAAGAAATTCATTTTGTTCTTCTTCATTGTATTTATACCAAAACACATTACTATCTAGATTTCTATTATAAAAGGAAAGTATTTTAGTTTGAAATTCAACATACTTTTCTTGATAATCGGGTTTCCACTTTCTATTGATTACTCCTAGTTCAACTATGTCTGTTTCTTTTCTTAATTCATCTAATTCTTTATGAAAAACAATTAATTCTACTTGATCTTTTATACTAATATTATTGAAAAGAAAATCACATACACCTTGTATCTGCTGTGATTTTGTAGAAGTACTAGAAATAAAAAGTTCATTTTCATTATAAGCATAAGATTTAGGAGAAACATCACTACCAAGCTTTTCAAAATTCAATTCCTGAGTTAGCATAGCACATTCATAAATGGACATACTTTCAAATTTCATTTGTAAAGTTGAAAGATTAGCATTTTCGGATAAGTAATCTGATTCTGAATTCTTAGAATAGCTTAAATTGATTAAAATAAAAGGTAGCCTTTCTACTAAAATAGATTTTAAATCAAGGTTTATTTTTACATTAGAAGATTTTATTTTCCCTTTAGTTAATTTAACAAGTTTTTCTTTTAAACTTTCTTTAAGTTTACCTGAATAATATGCTAAAATAGCTTTTGAAGGAAATTGTTTTGCACACAATTCAAAATCAACTTTATTGCTTAATATATGAAAGTTATCTTCTTGTATCCATTTGAGTTTGTTATTTTTAATAACTAAATACCAATCTTGTAAAGCAAATACTTCAAAAACATTTTGATAAAACTGAATAATACTCTTTTTATTAGTAGCTAAAAGTGGTTCCAATCTTTCCCTAAGTATTTTTAAGTATTGATTAGGAAAATCATTATAATTTTTAACAAGTAAATTATCAAGTTCTGGTTTTAGCTTATTATTACTTATATTTTCTAAAAAGCTATAATTATTGTCATTTATAACTGAAGGATGTGTTAATTTTTTATTAGAGTTTAATATACGTACGTTCTCTAATAATTTTCCAGATACTTCTTCTTTATGTTCTCCCTTAGTTAACAGTTTTGGTAACTGACGAACTCCATCACCTAATTGATTGTAAATATTTAAATCTAAAAACCGAGTGTTCGTTTCTGTAGAAACTCCCATAAAACGCAACCAATTATCCACTTCTGAAGCCTCTAGAAAATCTAAAAATTCTAAATCTAATTCAGTCTTTTTACAAAGTTGAGCTGGTTTATATTTACCATCAATCTGTTTTAAAAACAGTGTTGAAATATTAAAATTAGCTTGGTTACTGGTACTATTTTGTTTCCTTAAATCTGTTGTAAAAGCAGTAGCATAACGGTGAGAACTTAAATATTTCTTTTTATCCTTTGAAAGGTATAACTCATAACAACTTTTTAAAATATGTTTTTGGTTTTCTTCACCTATTGTTTCTCTACTATATACTCCTGAAAATGAACATTGTCTAAAATATTTTAAGATCTCATTTGACTGGGTATAGTCTTTTATAGTAAGCTTATCTTTAATTTTAAAATCTTTAATATCAAAATTTGTAATTTTAATAGGAATACTATCTGGAAGTTCTATTTTTTTATCTTCATTTTTTTGATATATAATTATATCTCCTTCTTTTAAATTAATTCCTGGCAAAAATTGAACATTTTCATTTAGAAGTTTACCTGCTAAACATTCTTTAAATAAATCTGGCCACTTCCAACGATCTCCATCATCTCTCGAAAAATAATTAATAAAATCAGTAATTGTTTTAAAAAACACTTCGTGTTCTTTAATTTCTCTTTTATTATTAAAAAATTGTAATGCTAAATTTGCCAACAAATTAGATGCTTTATCATATTCATAATTCCAAATTGATAAAATAGACTTCACAGTCTTAAAAATTTTATAAGCATTGTTACTTTCCAACAAATGCCAATTAAATTCTTTTAGCCCAACAATATCTCCTGGTCCAATTATATAACGTAAATTAAGAGAGACTTGTTTATTAATTGATAAAGAATTGTTTATCATTTTAAAATACAGCTCAACACAAGCCTCCAATAATGCTCTATTATAAGCTCCTACTTTATCTCCATCAAAATTAATATCCTTTCGGTCTACTGTTGTATGAAAATCAGCATGAAAATCAACATACTTAAATGGGGATTCTTTTTTTGTAGGTAAATAATTATAAAACAACCCTGAAGGTTCATTCTTAAATTTTATAGCAACTTCAGGCTCTTTAATATTTACACCTGCTTTTTCTGCTAATAATTGCATTTTAGCAGTATCTAGTTTTGCTGAAAATAAAGTTTCATCGGTTGTTGAAGTGTTTTTAATAAAAGAACTTTCTTCAGTTTCAAATTTAATATCAAAGTCGTTCTCATATTTTAATCCTACAAAACCAAAATGTATACTTTCAATTTCATTTAAAAGTTTATCTACTTCATCTTTTGATTGAAAAGGAACTTCAATAATAGTCACTATGTCTTTATCAAAATTATTAAATACTTTGTTATTTTCTTCATTTAACTGTAAAGGAAAATAATAACCAGGTAACCCCCTATCAGAAAATTCTCGCTTAACATCTCCAATAGCTTTCGTTATATGTTTTTTTATTTCTTCAATAAAATCATTCGGGATAGTATCTACATCATCAAAAATATCATATAAGCGGAATGCTATTTCAGCCTCTTTTTTCTCAGTACTAGGGTTGATGATTCCTTTGGTATAAATATTAGCATATCTACCCAAGGCATATACCGATTTAAAACCCACTCCTTTATTCCCTATACTTTCATTTGCCGTTTTATTGGATGTTGATATTGAACATAAAGATTGAAAATCACAACGTTCAAATTTTTCTCCTACACGCCCTCCATTTATATAATCGTGTTCTGCATTATAAGTAAACCGTTTACCATCATTCGCAACAAATAAAGACTTACCTATTACTTTTACTATTATCTTTTTCTCGGCTCTATCAAACGCATTTTGTAAAAGTTCATATAAAACTCTACCTTGATAATCAGCACTTACTTGATTGATATGTCCTGAATCACTTTTTACAAAATCAGCACCAATGGATCTGTGAAAATCATAGTGATTTTGAAATACTTTATTAATGTCTTTTTCTAAATTATTCATACCTAACACACAACTTTAATTCTAATTTTGTACTCTTTTAACTTAGCTCATTTTTATTGAAACAAACTATTCCCTTTCTCTATTATTTTTTCTAATCTTTCAATCTCATTTAGTTTATTTATACCGTTATAACAATAGTAGTTTATATGCAACTGCCTTAATTCGGTAATAATTAAATTACGAAACAAAATATCATAATTTAAAACTCTTATTATTTTTCTTAATTCTACTACTTCATTTTGAAGTTCTTTTATTCTTTGCTTAATTATACTATTCATATTTCTGTTTAATATAAATATGTAGAAATACATAAAAAGTCAGATTATTATTAACTTTACTTAAAAGCAATTCCTTCAATACACTTTAAGACAATTCTTTAATTGTAATCCCATCTTCTAAAAAATGATATCTACCTGGAAGCAAATCTATAGGGTCGCCTTCTTCGTAATAATCTTCATCCCAATCATCAGGTTCATCTTCCCATTCTTCTTTTAACTCTATGAATTTATATTGAGTTTCTTCACAGTCTACTTGACCTTTAAAATCATCACTTATTGTAAACTCTTCTCCAGGTTCTAATTTTAGAATATCCATATTATAACCTTGCTGAAATAATACAGCATCACTATTGTAGTCTTCCTCTTCTGAAAACCCCATTGCGTCTCTAGTAGATTCATAACTTGGGGTTATTAAAATGTTTAGTATTTTCATTTTGTTTAATTTCTTACTTCAATTTATCCAATAATTCTTTCTGCGACTTCCCCATTATAAGGGTTTTTCTTAACAAATCTAATTTTGTATTCTTTCTACTTTTAATCCATTTTAAACTTGGTGAATCGTCTTTACCTAAACTATAAAATGTTTTAAAAGCATTACAAGCTGTACTTCTTTTTTTATTAAAATAAGTGCTTACCACATTTGCAAACAATTCACTTAAAGAATTAGCTGTAACCACCTGAAACTCTAAACCTAACTCACCTTCTATAACTTTATTAGTTTGGCATCTGCATTTACAAAATGTCCACTTTAAACCATTCTTAGTTTTAATATATAGATCTTCTTCTAATACTGCATTAAATAAATATTCTTTTGCAATATCTTCTCCACTAGGTTTTCCTAATCCAATCTTGTAGTAAAAAACAGCTCCTTTAGAAGCCATTTTTTCAAGCTCAAAACCTTTATACTGTTGGTGTAACTTTTTTATTTTTTCTTCTGATGATAGCGGGACAAATTTGGACTGATCATCTTCTAATAAAAAACCTTCTTCTAAACCTTCTATCGTAAATGAACTAAAAGGAACTGGTGTTAAAATTTTACCTGTTTCTTTATCTATTAGTAAACCATTTTTAAAAGCTACTTCAAATTTTTTCATAATGGGGGAACTATTTTAGTTATATAAATCTCTATAATTATGAGCTGTTCTATGTATAATATTCAAATTTTCTAAAAAATTATTAATTTTCAGATCACTTCCTGTACTCATAAATACAGTCTCTTTTCTTCTCTCCGGAAATTGTTTAAAATACCGTTCTCTTTCAATTAACAACCATCTAATAAATACTTCTTGCGATTCTAATTTTAGACCCACAATAATTAAGGGCATGTTAAACCAAATATGTAACCAGGTATCTTTTCCTCTCCAATAAGATTGATTTTTGCCATTAAATAGGCGGCTTTCTCCTTTATGAATCCAATTCCTGGCTTTTTCTACACTACCCATATAATCCGTTAAACCTAATCTAATACTGTCGTGATAACGGGTTAAACCATGAATATGCCATACACCAAAACCTTCTGTAGGCATTGATAATTCTTCTTGTCCATAATATCTATCCCAAGGATAAAACCTTGTAAACCCTTTATTCTTAGTTTTAAAAAATTCTAAATCTTTTGCTGATTCTAAAGCTAAATCAAAATTTGTTGTTAGCACTGGACAGTTATTCGTTTGCGCTAAGTTTAAAAACTGTAAATGGGGATGTAAATTTTCTTTTTGAGGAGATTGTAAATACTCACAGACTTTTAGTTTTAATTCTTTAGCATTGGCACTATGAATCTCTATAAAATCATACATTTCATTATAGGTCAGCCCTTCAAAATTTAAGTTTTCTCCACCTAATTTATGTAATAAAGATTTCCAATCTAAAAAAGAGTTTTCTAAATTGTTAATACCGTTACCTAATAATATGGCTGGTCTTCCTAATTGCTGAATTGTCTCTTCTAATAATGCCATGAAATTTAAGTATTGTATTGATGTCTTTTTAAAACTTTTATTTCCTTTTCAACACGTTTCATCTCTTCAACATCTGTAAAAGAAAGTGTTCTATACTTAATATCTTTTAGGTTTTCTAAAACAAAATCCCTCTTTGCCTCATTGTTTCTTGTTCCCTGACCAAAAGGTTTTGGCAATAGAGAACTCATTCTATAAGCACAGTTATTTCCTATCCCAAAAAGGATGAATTCATTTGTTTTAAAATTCTTTAGTTGATACAATCCAAAACCAAACGGAGCTGATACATAATCTCCTTTTCTTGGATCTGGAAAATCCTTCCAGTCTGTCCAATTATGTTTTTCAATACTTGTATTCATCAGTTTCTCTTTTCTTTAATTTAACTGAATTTTTTCTCCAATACCAGTAACGATAAGCTGTGAAATTGCTCTTGAAAAAACAACATAATATAAAGAATGTTCAGATTTTAAGAAAGCTTCTTTTTCTTGGTCACTCCAATTTTTATAACCTCTAGGTTTATACGGAAAAGTCTTTTTATCAAAACCTGCTACAATTACATTTTTAAATTCTAATCCTTTTAAGGCATGCATGGTACAGACTACAATATGATTTTCTGTCTCAGAAACATCTTCAATATCTTTTAAGTTTTTAACAGGAATTTTTGACGCGCTTAAAAAATTGTAAATATTCTGAACCTCAACTGATGTTCGGGCAGTTATGCATATTTCATGCAAGCCTAATTCGCCAAAACTTCCTTTAATATAGTCTAAGATATATTTATAAAATTCTTCATTATTCTCAAACAGCTCATAACTTGGTTCGTTTCCGTTTAAAACACTTGTATCTCCTTCAAACGAGGCTTTTTTACCAGAAAAATCATCATATTCAAAACCTTCCAACATCTTAACCGCAAATTGTCTAATTTCTTCTGTAGTACGGTAATTAATTTTAAGACGAGAACTACGATTACCTCGGATGTTAATTCCAGAATGACTAAAACGTAAGGTTCTTTGGTAAATATTCTGAAAAGGATCTCCACATAAAAATAAATCGTTTTCTTTTTCTTCCACCAAATTTCTTAATAACCTCATCTCAAGATTATTAAAATCCTGAATTTCGTCACAAATAATATGGCTAAACGGTCTGTATTCTGGCCACAATTCTAAATATTTGTTTAATTGAAAAATGATATCATTAAAGGTATAATTCTTCGTGTATTTCTGATACGCTTCGTAACTTACTAAAGCTTTCCATACCGTTTCTCTATCACTTACCACCAAAGCATCTACACGTCCTGTACGTTTTACTTTTAAATAAGCATCTAGTGTGGTGATATGATATTTTTGAATTACCTCTTCATACTCTAATTTTAAAAAATCTGGATCCCATTTTACCTCTGGATTTCTTTTAACAAAATCTTTCCAACATTTTTTGAGTTCATGTTGTTGTGTTACCATTTTTATATTTTGGTCAAATAATTCTATTTCTTGCGCATATTTAAGTGCAAAATGATGGAGATTGCTTATCACTAATTTTTCTTCATTAATGCCTTGAGAAGCAAATAAAGATCGAATGTTTTTTATTAAATACTTGGTATACGTTGTAAATAAAATAGGTTTATCAGCTGCTTTTAAGTTTTCTAAAAGATACTTTGTTCTGTGCAATGCCACCACTGTTTTACCTGTACCAGCGCCACCCGTAAGTTTTAAGGGGCCTTTGGCATTTTTAGTTGTATATGTTTTTTGAGATGGATGTAAGAAAAAACGAAACACACTAATATCTTCATTCATAGCGTCTAATATTCTGGTGTCTTCTCCAATAACATGAAACCCTGGTTGAATTTTAATTTGTTCTATTACATCGGTTGGTTTTTGCTCAATATCATTTTTAACTTGAGCTAGTAAAATTTTTAAATCGATACTATTATCATACAAAACCTCTAGGTTACTTAAGGCATCTTCTGGTAAAACATCCCACAAATTCATATATTGTCCTTCTGTTTGTACTTTCTTTACCGTTTCGCACCAATCTTCAGGAACTCCTAAAATCATTAAATCTTCCTTAGAAATGCTTTCAAAAGCTCCCTTAATTTCTTCTGCTGGCTTACTATTAGATATTTGACGATCTATTTCCTCTACATTTACATTGTAAATCTGAATAGCTCCCGTTGTACTATTTCTGTCTATGGTTTTATTTTTTGCCCATTCATTTGTTTTATCATGTTGGCCACCGGTATGTAATAAAAAATATACATCATCAAATTTAGCCATGATCACTCTCCAAGCACTATTTAGTCTTATTGAGAAAATATTACCTCCCATAAAACCTAACTTCTCAAAGTTACTAGAACCATTTTCAGGATTTTGTAACCATAAATCGACTCCTTTATCTACAAGTTCTTGCTCATTTTTTTTTAAACTTCTGTATGTTTTTCTAAATCTATCTGTAGTACAAGCTTTTATATTCATTCAATCTCTTTTTTAGCAATTTAATTTTATGATACTCAATTCTGCTATTTTATATCACTTCTTTTATTTCATAATTCTCTTCACCAAAAACAAAAACACCTCCTACTTTTCTGCTAATCTTGTTTTCTGCTAATTGTGATGTTGGTGCTATTTTCTTTATTCGATACAATTTGCCATCCACTAGCTTTGCATACCGTTGTTATATTCCCTTCTCCATTTTCATTAATTGTAATTAATGGTTTTAAACTATCAAACCTCTCTCTAACAAGTATTTGATGTATTAAAGCAGGTCCTTTTGAATTCTTTTTTCTTTCTAATGAAAGAATGATTAAATGAATACATTTTTCACTGTCTCCATTCCAATTACTGTTATCTCTATTATAAAATTCAGAAAATGATTTAGACAATTTATCTAACACGCCCATTTTATCCTCACGTATATTATTAAGGGATCCTTTATTGGTATTATCAAGTAAAAAGATAAAAGCACCATTTTCTTTTTCGTGCATTAGCTTTAGAACATCTTTTGCAATGTCTTTAAGTGGAGCATTTCCGTGTTTAAATTCTATATTTAAAATTCGATTATAGTCTTTTCCATCACTTTTAAAAACACACATATCAAGCAATGCAGATTGTCCTTTTTCATCAACTTTAATATTTTTAAGTTCTTCTCCTTGCTCTGTCCCTTTGTCTGCTTCACCGAACTTATACTTTGCTTTTGTTGGTGTTTCTATTGAAAAGTATAAATCTGGATAAGCTTTAGCTTTAAATTTATCAATAAACAATTGTCGCAATTCTTGTTCTGAAATTCTATCTTCTGATTCTTCTTCATAGTCCTTTTTTCTTTTAGTTTTCATTGGAAAAATAAGTTGTTCAATTGAAACACTCCCTTTTTTCTCATACCCTATTTGGGCTAAACTAGCTAAAACCTCAACACACAAACCAACAATATCAATAACTTGCTTTTCCATTTTAGGACTATTTGTAACTGACATATTATATTTATTAAATTACCTCCAAAACAACATACTTAACTCCTCCAAAAGAAAAGCTATCATTCACCTTTCTACCCAACATAATTTCTGCTAACGTAGAACTTGTAGCTATTTGTTTAAACCCTTCTGTAAATTTGCCTTTAACCGCTGTTTTACTAATATGATATTTAGATAAAGACCCGTCTTCATTTTTAATAGTGACCTTACTACCGTCTTTTACTACAGCAACCTCTGCATTAAACAAGCCATATTGTGCTTGTGGTTCTTCTACTTTAGTCACTTTTTTTCTTTTCACAGGTTTCTTTTTACCATCACTAAACACCGTGTTTTCTGGTATTTCTGTACCTTTTTGTTGGTAAAAAGCAACCACATCTTTCTTTTTATGTAAACCTTTGGAAACTTCCTCCTCAAAACGCTCGTGGTTTAGTAATAACAAACGTTTTAAAACTTCTTTACGAGCTTCTGGGTGAATGGTATAACGGACTCTATCATTTTCTGGCAAATAGTCTACCTCATAAAAATCGTGACGTAAATTAATGTCTTGCCAACCGTAAGTTGCTAAAATTTCTTTATCCATTGATTCTTGAATACTTAAAAATTCTACAAATAAATTTGAATCAATTTTTGAGTGAATTTTATTATAAAACTCAGTTAATCCAATATTATATTGTTTCATAAATTTAGAACGAATCTCATGATGAAGAAATCCAAAACTATCTATTTTTTTATTATTCAAATATTGAAAAGGAAAAGTTTCGAAGCAATCTTTAGTTGAATAGCTTAATGTGCTTCCTCCTTGTTTTGCTCCATATTCCCAAGACCAAACATTTTTTAAACAAGATTGGAATATAGCATAAAATTCAAATCCATCTTTTGCTATAATAAAAAGACGATTTGAAAAAACTTGTTCTGATTTTAACCGAACAATATTTAAGTATTTTGAGGATGCTGCACCGGCAAAACAAAAATCTATATTTTTTATAGAAGAATAAAGACCTACTCTTTTTTCACCATACTGCCACCATTTTCTTTTATAAATCTCACGATTATTAAGCATTCTTTCAGGCTTAACGCGTTTCTCTATTATACTATAGCATTTTGGAAATTGTTTCGCCTTTTTCTCATTCCAATCAAAAAAGTTTATAATCCATCTTGACCCTTCAAAATCAACATTATTATTTAGGTCGGAACCATTGATATAAGGAAAAATTATACTCTTGTTTTTATCATTTAAAATGGAATCCTTTTCTTCTTGTGTTATGCAAAAACCAGTTCCTAATATATCTGTTCCCTTAAAAATTGTATTACTATTAAATAATAATTTATAAGGTTTTAACTCTAACTGATCTGAAATAAATGAATTAATGAAATCAACATTTTTATCATTTAATACTTTTTGAATATCATGATGCTTAGATTTAGAAATCACATTTAATCCAACTTGTACATTTGCCTCTCCAGGCCATTTAATAGATTTAATAGCAAAGATAATTTCACCAAAATTGTTAAGAATTATTTCTAGTGAAGAAGACCTTGTGTCCCCTTTTGATATTGTTTCCGTTGTAATTAAACCTTGAAATCCTTTTCTATTCAAAATATCGAATATTCTTCTATAAAAGTAAGCAATAAGATCCGTTTGCCCTTTTGACCCTTCATAACTTGAAAAAAGAAAATTCAAAAAATACCGTCCATAATGTCCACTTATTTTAGCACCCCCCAAATACGGAGGATTTCCCAAAATACAATCAAAACCTTCATTACTAAACACTTGTGGGAATTCTAAAAACCAGTGAAAAAATCGCTTTTCTACTGCCATTGCAGATGCAGCTCCACGGTCTATAATTTGTGCACCAGAGTTTAAATAAGTTTTATACTTTTCATTCGTGGTTAGTTTTTCTCTATTTTCAACGGTTTTGGGTATGAAAAACTGTGCTACTTGTAAATCTGCCAAATTTTTTAAACGGTACCATTTTTCATCTGTTGTTAGGTTTTTATAAGCTGCTGCTTTTGCTGTAATTTCTTCAGGTGTCGTTTCTGGCAATTGCACAAACGTTGTAAATTCTTTTTGTATGCCTTGTAAGTTTACATCTTCTTTTTCTGTATCGAAGGTGCTAATTTGTTTGGTTTTGCGTTCTGCTGTATTTTTCTTTCTTAGCGTTGCTGCAAACTCTTTTTCGTCTCCTGGTAAGGTTTTAAAAGCCTCGGTTGCAATACCGTTTTGTAATTCTTCAAAATGGGCTAAACCTACAATAGCATTTCCACATTTAATGTGGTGGTCTAAAAAGTTTAAAGGCTCGTTGGGGTTGTGTGCTTCTAACCACAAGGCTACTTTACACAATTCTACAGCTAATGGGTTTAAATCTACTCCGTAAATACAGTTGCGTATTACATCTTTCATGGCTGCACGATAATACGTTGGCGAAGGTTGTTCTGCACCTTCACGTATACTTGCCAATTCTGTGGCTATTTTACGAGCTGCGGAGAGTAATATATGTCCAGAACCACATGCCACATCACAGACTGTAATAGAGAGTAATGCTTCTTCTGGGTTTTCTTCTTTTAGCTTATCTGCAATAATATAATCTAAGGAATGTTTTATTAAAGGTTTTACCAATTCTTCTGGCGTGTAATGCGAACCCGAACTAGAACGGTCGTCTCCTTTTACAAAACTAAATTGGTATACACTTCCTATCTTTTCTACTTTAGGATCGTATTCTAACAAGCCTTCGTAAATAGAACCAAATTCTTCAACATCTAAATCGGAATAATTAACACGAACTAATATTTTCTGTTCGTTTACAAAGGTTGTTAATCGTTTTAAAACTTCTATTAGATTCCCATTGCTTAAAAATTGCTCTTTTAAAATACCAATGGCATTGGGAGCAAACAAACCACTTCCCAATGGTTTTATACCTAATTTGGTTCCGTAGTCTTCCTCTTCAAATAGTAAAAAAGTGGTTTTTAAACTTTCCCATAAATCATATTTATCAGCATCTACATACACTCTGTTTTCTGTTAATGTGCGCAAACGCTCTATGCTATAATAACGATAATAGACTTCTCTTAGACGTTGTTGATCTTCCGTTAAATCATCAGGATAAATTAATTTACGTTCTTCTAAAACAATTAGAAAAAGAATACGGTAAATCAACCTTAATTGATGTGTATAATATTGACTAGAAGAAATGCTATTATCGTTAAACAACATGACTAGTTCCGTATTTTTAGCATTTTCTAAAAACCCGTTTGCCAATGTTTTTATAGAGTTTTCTACCGCTTCACTTAGCTTTTCTCGAATACGCGTACCCGAAGCCATACTTTCTTGATGGTAGTATTCTATAACACTTTCTGAACCACCATCTATTTTATCTGGCATTCGTGTGGCATGCAGCACACGAAATAGCAGTGAAAAATCGGCATAGAGCTCTTCTTCGAACATACGTTCTAAATCGAACTCCAAATAACTCATACGCACCAAACGCGTGGCATCACGTAATAATCGTAATTGCTTTCCGTTGGTTACTAAAGCATACAAATGCTCGGTATTATTTAAATACTCTTGTACCAATGCATGAGGCGATAAACGCGGACCACCAGAATCTCTACGCTTGTCTAAATGATCATTATACCCCATAATATGAATTGGATACTGATCTTTATTGGTAGCATTATGACTAATGGCATACGATTTACCATTGACTATTTGCGCGTTCTGACGATGGACTTCGTAACCCAACTCACTTAGCAAAGGAATAATTAAACGCTCTCTGGTTAATGTGGTACCTGTATCTCCTTTAGGTAAAGTTTCTAGTCTTTTTTTATAGGCTTGCCAATGCGTTCTCATGATCGCCCAAGACATTCCTATTTCATCTCTTAAAGATGCTGTACGGGATAAACCAAAAGCTTCTGGTGATTGATGTTTGAATTTTTCTTCTGAACGGATTTTATCTAAAATCTCTGAAGAAACTATATTTCCTTGAATATTGATGCTTGAAAATTTCATAGTCTAGAGCATTTTAGGTTTTGGCATTAATACATAGATTCCGATAACATCTGGCGGTAAAACAGGATGCACAGCTTCATACCTTCTTCCTCCAACTAGCTCTTTAAACCTTCCATGAGATTCTACTAAATGCATGGCGCGTTCTTCCGATAAAGTTTGTACTTCACTTTTTAAAGACTGATAGGTTTCTTTTACTTCAGAAAATATTTGTTCTTGACGCTCGTGCGAAATGTTTACGGCACTTTTTGCCTCGTTTAACAAACCTTTACAGGTTGGATAATCTAGAATTTCTTTTTCATCTTCTTTTCCTGAATAGCCCCATAAATATAATTCCTCTGCAATTACCTCTTTATTTCTATTCACTTCTTTAATTACATTTCTAACTCTAAATTGTACAATGGTAGTTCTAGCTGAAACAGCATCTGTTTGAATTACGGCTGCACGTGCAATATGATTGACCCCTTGTTTAGGCTCAAAAGCCAAAGACATCATTAACTGCGCTAATTGTTCTACTAATTTATGATTACGACCAATATAGATTCTTCCTCTAGGTGTTGGAGACACAAAACTTAATGGAATTTGAGGTACTTCTGGCAAAGTTCTTTTTAAATGCTCAGGTAAATTCACAGGGTCTAAAACATAGCCTGACTTTTCATTGCTTACGGTAGCTCCAAGCGTTCTACAGGCTTGTACCACAAAACTTTCTACAGTAGTAACATCTCCTATAACTTCATCTACTTCTTTCAACTCCTTTTCAATAGCTTCTGGTTTGATGCTTTCGTGTGCAAAAATACTACGCAACTTTTCTGCCTTCTCTTTTGCTTGTTCTAATTGATTGGTGATTATTTTATTTGCGTTAGAAACTTCATCTCCAAAATCTATGGCCATTTGATTATCACTAAAGGCTGCTTTTGAGGGATCTAATAATACTTCTTTTAACACCGAGTCCATAATAGATTTATTCTCGTCTCCAATAACAATAGAAACTCCCGTTGCTTTTTGAATGTCTCTAACTTTTTTAATCAATACTTTTAATACTACCGTATCTATAGGGTTGTCTTCTCCCCATAACAAATATGCATATACGGTTTCTGCTTGTTGCCCGTAACGATCTACACGCCCTTCTCGTTGTTCTAAACGGTTTGGATTCCAAGGTAAATCGTAATGCAATACTGCTGTAAAATGTTCTTGTAAATTGATTCCTTCGGATAAACAGTCGGTTGCAATCAACACGCGTTTCTCGCTTTTGCCCATAGCATCAATCATTTCCTTACGCTGTTCATCTGCAAATTCAGATGTAATTGTTTGCACATCTACATTATTTGGTAAAGCATCTTTTAATAAATCTCCCAAATATTTCGCAGTTGCTATGTATCTGCAAAAAATGATTGGATAAACACCTTTTGCAACCCATTCTTTTACTTGATCCGTAGCAAATTTTGCTTTGTTATCATTTTTTAAGGTCATTAATTGCTCTACTTGTGCAATTAAATTATCAATAGTAATTACATCTTCAGACTGCAACTCTAATTGCTCCATTAAATCGGTTTCCAAAACATCAGAGTCTTCATTTTGAGGATCTAATAATGGATTTTCATCTTGAATAATCTCGCTAGTAATTTGTTTTGCTCTTTTTACTTTTAGCATTTCTAGACCTGCTCTAGGGCTAGACATTACGCCTCTTAACAATGCCAAAGCAGCCCAATAATGTGCAGCTCCTTTTTTGTTTTCTTCTCCTTTTTTAGTGATTCCTTGGGCAAAGCTTAAGACTTCTGTATAAAAGTTTTTATAGGCTGTATTTAGCGTGTACCCTATTTCTTTTGTTTCTCTATCAGGGAATGGAGTATCTTCATTCAACCATCTTTTAATATTGGCTCTTTTTCTTTGGACGAAATATTTGGATAACTCTTTTCTTTGAGATTGTGTAATGTTTTCAAAATCTAACGCATCAAACTTAGGATTTAGCAAGCCTAAAAGAGAGCGGAACTCTGTATCTTTTCCACTGTGTGGTGTTGCTGTCAATAACAACAAATGTCTTTTCTCATTTTTAGCAATATCATTTAAAAGACTATAGCGTTGTTGTTGCGTTTTAGATTTTGCTCCTGCAGGTAGTGTGCACGTATGTGCTTCATCTACAATGATAAATTCAGGGCAATCTGTTAAGAAAATTCCTTTTTTAGAATCTTGTTTCACGTAATCTATAGAGATGACCTGAAAAGGATAATGATGAAATACACTTCTATCATCTGGTATTTGTCTTTCTAAACCAGCAATTGTAGACGAACGAATAATTTCTGCTTGAATATCTAGTTTGTCTTTTAATTCAGACTGCCACTGTTCACACAAATGAGGCAAACAAATCACCGCAAAACGATCTACCTCTCCACGTTCCATAGCTTCCTTTAAAATCATTAAAGCTTCTACGGTTTTACCAATCCCCACATCATCTGCAACTAACAATCGAGTAACGTCTTGTTTCAGCGACATTACTAATGGTATTACTTGATACGAGCGTGGACGAAAAGATAATTTTCCCATACATCGAAAAGGCCCTGCTGCATTTCTAAAAGATAATCTTGCAGCATGAAATAATAATTTAGCAGACTGGAAATCACCAATATCTTTTTTCTCTGGATACGCTATTTCTGTATTTTTAATTTCTTGCCCAGGGATTTTAATAGGTAAAAAGATACCTGTCATTTCGTGATCTGATCCACCTAACGGTTTTATATTTAAAATCTCTTTATCGTCCGAAGGCATTACTATCCAACTTCTCCCTCTGTAATCAATTAAAGTCCCTGGTTTATGTTCTTTATTCATTGTCAATTACTTTTCTAAAAATATCTTTTCTACTTTCTACTAACTCATTTAATTGTTGGTCATATCTCCATACAATTACATCGTAACCTGCATCTGATAATAAACCTCTTTTTTTCTGATCATCTTCTATTACCGATTCTTTATCATGCACAGAACCATCTATAAATACAAATGTTTGCGTACCATTATCATGATTATCATACACGAAATCTGCGGAAATATAATAGTCTTTAAAATTAACCTGAGCTCTATCTGGTAGTGCCAAACCTTGGTTGTACAGATGGTTTAAAAACTTTAATTCTGTTGATGAGCTTTTATCATACGCATCCTTTAAAAATTCAAATTGCTTATGGTAAGTACTTTGCTCGTTTTTACCAACTGCTATAGTTGCGTTAAAAAGTAGTTCTAAAGGCTCTTTTATAAACTCTCTGTTTATTACTTTATGATGTCTTTGATTGTAATATGAAAGTAAATCATCATAAGAAGCACGTAAAGCATCCGGTTTTTCATCTTCTAATGTAACAGGATTGTAGTAACAGATTCTGTAGGCTTCTTTAAAAACTTCTTTTAGCTTTTCAGGATTTTTAATCAATTCAGAAAGTACTCCCAAACTACTTTCAGCAGCTTCGTATAACAAGATATTAGAATGTTCTCCTGACCCCATATTCCAAGCACCTAATTCGCTTTCTTCAATTTGGAAAATTTTCTCAATAGCTCTTTTTAAAGCATAAGTTAGCGTAATAACACCATCTTCATCTAACCCTAATGTTTTTACAGGTTGTATGTATAAAACATCTGCTGTATCTGTTGCATATACATGTACTTTTCTAATAGGATCTTTTTCCGGCTCTTTTTCTTCTTCAGAAGGGTTTTTCCAAAAACCTGTATTTAATCCAATATTATATCCGTTTTCTTCTCCAGGCTTAGATCTTCTCCATTTACGGTTCATTTGCAATAACCTAGCCGAAGGACCATAACGTAATTCTAATAACAATTCTCCGTTATAAGTCAATTGGCTTTTTTGCGTATTTCTAATTCCTCCTGCAAAAGAAAAATATTGTTCAATATCATAACCTGATGAAGCACGTTCTTCTTCTTGTGAAGAAATACGCTCCATTAGCTTTGTTTGGCCTTCTGCTAATTCTAATAAATTGGGCTTGACTTCTAAAGTATCTTCATTGTTTAATTCAACATTTGTAATCGGGTCATTATTAATACTAGTTCCTTCATCATCCAAGAACACATATCCCGTAGTTTTACTAATTTTTAAATTATGTAATAAATTTTCAGAATCCGTTAACATCATTCTATTTACACGGTATTTATTTCCCATGTGATAAATAAGATTGTTAGGTCCAAATTCTTTTAATGCAATAAAACGAGGTCTAGAAATGTATTCTCCTTTATCTCTATTACCAATAAATGTTCTTACTGGTAAACGTGTAAAATTATACCCTGGCAAGAAACCTTCTGCAGCTAAATATCTAAAGATGTAAAATTCTGATTGTGAGTTGTGATTTCGAGAATCATTTAATAAAAGTTCTCTTTGTCTTTGTGCTAAAAAATGGTCTTTATTAGCATTTTTCTTTTCTTGAGCACTTGATCTAATTGTAGGATCATCCATAATCATACGTGCTCTATTAATCATTTTCGTTGCGTTTCTGTATAACTCCCTCCAACGATGGAAGCTATAATCTAAAATCTCAAAGTATTTTTTAGCTTGATTTTCTAATTTCTTATCAGAATACCAGTTGCTTTCCTCTAATTGAGGAAGTATATTTTTTAAGGATTTTTTAAATTGAATGATCCATTTGCCTTGATTCAATTCAATCTGTTCTTTTATAAAAGCTTCGATATCTTCTCTAATAGGAAATTCATCTATTTGTGATAAATCTAAAATTTCAGCAACTGAGGTTTTTACTTGAGACAAGCCCAACTCCATAAAAATATATGCATTTAAATGAGAAATGATCAACTCTTGGTTTGATAAATCTAATTTTGGAGCTGCCACAACACCAGCCACCATTTCTGTAGCATTGTCAAAATAATTTCTATCATGAGGCGAATTGTTTGAACAGTATGTCATCACTAATGCCGTTTGCCCACTTCTTCCTGCTCGTCCACTTCTTTGCGCATAATTTGCAGGACCTGGTGGAACATTTCGCATATGCACCACATTCATACTACTAATATCAATTCCTAACTCCATTGTTGGTGAGCAAAATAGTGCTGATATTTTTCCTGACCTAAAATCTATTTCTCTCTCTTGTCTGTCACTTGAAGGTAATTGACCTGTATGCTCAGCTCCATAAATATTTTTATTTAAATCTGCGTAGTTGATTTTATAATAGTCTTGAAAATAAGTGTTCGGTTTTATTACAAGATCAGAAATTGTATTAATTCTAACTTTGTCTAATTCCACTTTTTTCTCATCCCCTAATTTCCAGAGAACCTGATCAAGATCTAAGCGATATCCAGTTACAGAACCTTTTCTTCCTTTAACTTCAGAACGAGTAAGAATTCTAGCTCCACACATTACCTCATATATTTTCACCATATAGTCGGTTAATTCATCCCCTTTAAAAGGTATTTCACCTTGATGCTGGTTAAATAGTCTTTTGAAATATTTTCCTAAAGCACTTAAATGTCCGCAACCTGCAGTCTGCACGCCATAAGGCAACTTACCAACACCTCTCGGAATTAAAGTAACAGGAGCATCAATTGGCTCGTTTTCATCTAAACACCAATTGCTATCAACCCTTAACTTATCCTTTATTTCATTGGCCAATTCCATTCTTTTACTGTCCTCTAATTTACGGTGATCTAAAGCAAAAGAAGTTCTAAAATAGGCTGTTATTTGTTTTAATACATCTTTTCGATCTGAAACAGGTAATGTATTCATTAACGCAATGTTTTCCCACTCTTCATCATCTTCCGACAATTGTTTTAATGTGTTATAATCAATATTTAATAATGCACATTGTTCTAAATTGGGAGTGTTGTAACGCCAACCACGTTTTAGGTCGTAAAGTATGCGGGTGAATAAATATTCCTCCAGCATTTCTATATTTTTAGCAACTGGATATTTTGGATTTTCAGAAGGTCGCCTTGCGTATTCAACCTCTTTCAGTGCCAATTTTTCAGCAGTCTTATTTGCAATATTACTAGCATTTAATCCTCCTTTATTCTCTAAAAGCGCATAATATATTGCAGATCTTAATTGAACGGTTGAAATAAAATCATTAAAATGACCTGCTTGAAGCGAAGCATCTTGCCTATTATCTGTAAAGCTCAATAACTTTTGTAAACTTGGGTCTAATTTTTCTTGATTTAGTGCTTTTATTGTACTTAAAGCTGTTATCGTTGTTGCAGTACTTCTCCCTTCATTTCCTAATCTCATTAGCTTGGTAAACTCATGAACTTTTGAATCAAAGATTACACCTGATGTTGGATCTAATAATAAGTGACAAGGTAAAAACCAAGCTTGTGTTTTAGAAGCATCTTCATTTTCTGAAAAATTTCCTTTTTTATCAATCCAAATTCTTTGAGGAACCTTAGACTCATAAAAATTTTCAATTATTCTTTCATCACTCTTTTTTTTCCAATTCTCAGGTAAATCAAAAACATCATCATCTTTCCAAACTGGCTGATTATTGTCAAATAAAATATATCCATCAGGAAAATCTAACGCCCCTAATTGTCTTTTTTTTGTACCTAAAGCTTTACTACCAGATAAAGACGTTTTTGTTATTTTTGTTGGTAAATCACTAGGGTGTCTAGGTGTTAAAAGACCATTCTTATAATCTTTTCTTACACAGATAAATTCATGGCCGGAATATCTACTAAATAGCACAGGATACACAAAAAGCTCCTCATTGGTTTCGTCATCTCTAGTATACAACGTATTTTCTAGCGTTATTTGCCTATCAACAGGAATTTCCATGGTTACAGAAACGTTACCTGTTTGCGCTATAAATTGATGAAATTTAAAAGGTAAATAACTTTTACGGTTATTCATTTTAGAAGCTTCCTCATTTAAATTCTCTGCCCATTTAAGAAAATCAACTAATTTACTTTTACATAATTCTTGCTCTAGACCCGTATCTTCTGATAATTCTTGCCCTATTATTGATAAAGTTTTTGGAGTTGCTCTTGTTGTCGTTTTATCTTCTAATAATTTTAATGCAATTTTATTTTCTAACCAAATAGCCAATGGATCATTAATGAATTTCTCTGGAGATCCTGATAGATCTATATCCTCTTTTAAACCCCTTGCTACTTCTTTAAAATTTATAGTATTACTGATGGTTGTATTCTCTAAATACTCACCTATAATTTGAGATTCATTAAACTCTTTATCAAAAATTTGTTTCCCTACTTTTGCTACTGCTAATTTTTGATCCGACAAAGCACCTCCACTTGCCATAGTTGCCGAAGTTCCAATACAAATTAATTCATTAACTGAAGAAGCTTGAATTCTTCTAATTAATAAAGATACATCTGCTCCCTGACGACCTCTATATGTATGTAATTCATCAAAAACCAAATAGCTTAAGTTATTAAAAATAGAGTCGCGCATTAACCTTTCTGAAGCTCTTGTCATAATTAACTCAAGCATCATATAATTAGTAAGAATTATATCTGGCGGGTTATCTCTAATGTCTATTCGATCACTACCAGATTCCTGCCCCGTGTATTTTGCAAATGTTAACGGAAATTCCTTACCTGTATTCTCTTTAAAGTTTTCGGCATACTTTTTTATTTCTTCTTCTTGAGAATTAATTAAAGCATTCATTGGATAAACCAATATAGCTTTTATACCGGGAGCATAATTATTCTTTAATAAGTCACTAAAAATTGTAGCTAAAAAAGTCAATGATTTACCAGAACCTGTTCCAGAAGTAACAATAAAACTATTTCCACTAACTCCTTTTTTTATAGCTTCTACTTGATGACGGTATAAATCAAATCCTTTAAAACAATCATTTAATCTATTATCTACAATATGATTATCTGCTAATTCTTTAATTGAAGTCCCTTTTTCGAATGTAGGATTAAATTGAATTAATGGCTCAGGCCAAAGTCGACCTTCTTCTAACTCTTTTTCAACTTTTTCTTTTATTCTTTGATCTTTAATTAATAAAAAACTATTAATATACGATTTATAATCACTTATAATTTGATTATGTACGTTGAATATATTCATTTGCAATTATTTTTTTTAGCAACTTAAAACTATAATTCAAGTTGTTTTCTTCTTTTTTCTACTAATTCTAATAATAGTTTTTTATTCTCTTCTTTTAAAAAACTATTATTAATAAGTTCCTTCCAATTTTTCATTCCGTTTTCGATACGTTTCCAAAGATTTTCAATAGCTTTTTCTGGTATGTGACCTCTTATCATTGCCTCATTAAAATCTTCACGTTTCAGTTTTCGTTTTTTCCCATTAAGATTTAATGCCAATTCTTCTTGATCTTCTGGTATCAATAATTTTACAGCTACCATATCATAAGCAGGTGATAACTCATAATGTTTATGATCTTCTGCTATTATAGAAAAGTTCTTTAAATGCATATCGTTATTTCCAATCAGGAAAGATACAATCACTTGTTGATAAAACTTTACGGTTTCCAGTAAAGAGCTTTGTGTATACCTAAAAATACCTTTTGCTATTTGCTCGTAAGAACCACGGTATTTATGTTCCGTTAAGCGTTCGGTAAATTGACAAGCATCTTCCATTGGGAATTTCTCTCCCTTTCCATTTCGATCTATACGTTTTGTTAAATAGGCTAACGAACCATCTTTTAAAGGAATTAATAAAAAAGGTACTGTTGCAATACCACAAGCTTGGGTTAACAGCATAGACAAAGCCTCAATTTCTGGCATTTGTGGATATAATTGAAACGGTGGTTTTAAAATATATCTTCCATTTAAAGCCCCTACAATAGTTAATCTTTTTTGAGCATTCTCTTCCGTAAAACCTAACGATAATTTGGGTTGTACTCCTGTTACAATAATACGTTGTGCTACATTTTCTTTTGCTAAATCTTCTATTTGTGATAACTCATAATCTAGTTCTAGCACAGGTGTATCTTCTTGCCAAAAATTGGCAAGACATTTTTGGTGATAATTATTATCTCCTTTATTTAGTTTTTTATGACAGGCTAAACAATACTTCATACTTTTTCTATAATGCTAATATTACCAATACAATCTCTGCAAGTGGTTAGTAATAATCCCATTCGATCCCTTGGGTTTATTTTCCAGTTTTTGTGTGCAATATCTAATAACCAACCTTCAGGGATTAAACCATCGAAGAAAGGAAATAGTTGTTCTGATATAAAAGATTCTTTTTGTAATGGTAGCGTTACACTAACTGGTATGCCATTTTCTTTTTCTAAGTATGTTTTTTCATACTCAAAACTATAATCATTGTCATTTTCAGTTAAAACACCTGCCAATGTATTATTTACCCATATTTCGCCTTGTCTCATCGCTTATAGGTGTTGGAGTTAATGTGTGTCCGAAAAATAAGAGTACCTGATTTACTTTGTCTGACATTAGACTTGTTTTACCCTGTTCTAGTTCGCGTACAAAACGCAAACCGACCCCTGTAAAGTCAGACAACTCTACTTGTGTTAGTTTTGCTTTCTTACGCCTTTCCCTTACAAATTGGGCGATGTTATTTTCTCTATCCCAGTTTATCATAGTATACCTTTATAGGTACAATGTAGTGAAATATTCGATAACTATACCTATTAGGGTGTAAAATTTAATTAAAAACAATATTTATACCTATTAGGGTGTAGTAATAATATTATTTAAAACAAAGTAGGCTTTTTCAAAGAAAATATAAACTAGATTATTATTAAGGAACCATCTACAAGTTTTATATTTTAGTAATTGAAATATTCCAGTATTGTGAAAAATAATTTTAGAAATAGTTAAACTTCATTTTGCAATCAGTCTACATACAATTGATATATAAACATCTACTTTTTGATTAATTTACTCTTAGAAAACACATTTTTAATCAAATAGGCTATTGCCTCTTCATCACTAATAATTAGTTTTTTTTTGCATTTTTTTTTAGATGGAAGTACATTATCAAATTCTTTGTTCAATTTAATAAACAACAATCTTTGCTCCTCTACTGAAAGTGCTTTAACTACCTGATAAACGATTTCTGCATTCATATTAGATTGCAAAAATAAATATTTTTTTACTGATTTAAGTCTTAATAAAA
The DNA here is from genome assembly GCF_023555435.1 of Polaribacter sp. Z014. Classification (NCBI taxonomy): domain Bacteria; kingdom Pseudomonadati; phylum Bacteroidota; class Flavobacteriia; order Flavobacteriales; family Flavobacteriaceae; genus Polaribacter; species Polaribacter sp. Z014. Next base: position 29,003 of record NZ_JALCZP010000023.1, on the reverse strand, counting down.
CAGAAGTTCAAAATTAATGATGAGTTATAAAACTACATTTATAGCTTATGGGGAATAAAATGAAAACAATCTAATTTTACATCTGTAATACTTTTAATAAAATTATTACAGTTATTTTATGAATTATTAAACAGTAATATCTCAACAATAAAACAAAAATAAATTAGGAATATAAAATAGAGAGGACAGAACTTCTTGTAGCATATAAATTTAAAGAAGGTGTCAAAATAGAACTAAATTTTATCACCCCCTATTTGTTTCAATATCTCAATTTACCAAAAACCAATAAAGATAAGAATCTGAAATAAATTCAAATTAATAAAAAATCTGCTTTTTAGTCATTCTCTTATTTTCTTTTATTTAGTAAACCCTTTTTTGCCCCCTAATCTAAATTATCCTTTAACTCAATTTTACTTAACATATCCTCAATTGATTTTTCTTTATTACGTTCTTTGTTTATGACTTTATGATTTGTTTCTATTTCAGTTCTTTTTAATAAATTATTAAACGACGTTAAACAATCTTCATACAATGACCCAATAGCAACAAATGACTCCATTTCTCCAGAGGTAAATTCATAAATTCTACGTATTAATGTACTTGTAAAATCATTGGATATCATTTGGATAATTCGATGATCAAGACTGTAAACAATACTATATCTTCCCAAAGTGTCAGAACCTAATGAAATGATACAAAAAGGAGTACTACACATTTTAATTGTAGAAAAATTTTCATTTGTACTCAATGTGTCACTTTCAATTCTAGATCTTAATAATTTATCATCTAACCATCCTTGAATTCTCGTTATAGTTTCTATCGATGAATCATACGCTTTTTCAATTTTTATATTTCTTTCTTGTACATAATCTGGTGCATATTTAGATATTTTGTAATTATGGAATTTATTATAAAATGTTTCTAGGAAAGTTTCTATTATTATATTTCTATTCTCTTTTAAAACCAAATTCCATTCTTCAATAATTACCCATTCAATATTATCTTCAAAAGACAATGCAGATTGAATTCTTTTTATGTTTTCTTCTACTTCAGAATTCCATGTTAAATTTTCCTCTTGAATAAATCCATTTTTCACTAAATATGATTTTACTAATAAAGAAAAATAATGTTTATGTTCATTAAACTTTTCTTGAGTATTAGATTTTTCTTGAGTTTTTTTTGTTCTATTAAATAATGATTTAAACATAATTTATATTTTATTGATATTATAATTACTCTTTCTTCTCATCAATTACCTCTTTAGACTTTAATAAATCTGCAATTATAATTGCGGGTGCTTCTTGCTCTATAATAAGCCTTTGAAATGCATAAAAAACATCTTTTGAAGTAGAAAAATGACGCTCTATTTGTCTATTTATTTCGCCAGGATACAACAAATTGATTAAAAGATCACTGTTAATATGATACTCCACACATTGATTATTTACATTTACTTTTACAACTCCATTATTCAATATATTATTAAAATGAGAGGCTAGAATAAATAAATCTGTTGTGATCTCTGTCGGAAATTTTTCTATCACTCTAGACATACAATGAAAGCCAGAATCGAAAATAAAATAACTAAAAGCGAATGATTTTGTATTATCCGTTTTAAAAAAAGTCTCAATAAACTTATCTTTTTCATAAATCCCAGATTTCCAATCATTTTCTGCATGTACCTTTTTTAAATGATTCCAAACTATTTCTTCATGCTTGTTAATCTTTATTGATAGACGATAAATCCTTTGTAGATATAATCTTAATTCATGTACTTTTTTCTTCATTGTTTTATCTTACTTTCTTAAATCTTTCTTCTTAAAAATAATCGAATCTAAATTAGGTGTTGGTCTGTATTTTATACCTTCATCCATTACAAAATTTGTACTATAAAACTGTAGTTTTCCATCAATAAACTTAACTTTTGTTTTAAAATATATAGACGGGCAACAATGCGCATCGTTATAATGACACGTAGAGATTCCTTTTAAAAAACCGTCTTCTATTTTTTGATATCTAAATATATTTGGCCAAAAATTGCTTTTACACCCACAAATTTCGGTTTCATTGGTTACGTCTTCTAATTTAAAAGTTGTTCCCCTATTTATAAACACATAAAAGAAAGTTACCTCATCATAATGATTAGATCTAAAAACACTAATAATGCAATCTCTTTTATGATCTCCGTTTAAATCTCCAAACAGAATGGTGTTATTTCCATATTCTTGTTCATTTATTCTTGTTGCAATTGGAGCGTAATTAATATTTTCCTCATTCTCTTTTCCTCCAAAAAATTCAACTGAATTTTTAGCATCGTATGCTTCTATCTCCTTAATATAATTACTCTTTTTCTTAAAGTTAAGAAATTCCTCTTCTGTAATTTTTTCAGGTTTATACTCTTCTACAAGAGCGTCATATATTGCTTCATAATCAATATTTTCTTTCTGATGCACTTCTTTAATAGTGTCTTTTCTCGATGGTTTTAAACTAGAATTCCTAGCCTTCTTATTGCATTCGATAAATAATAAAGAAATTAAGATAATTGCTAAATAACATAATTTTTGGGTTCTCATTTTATAGAAATTATTAGGTTTTAATTTAGATATCACACTGCGATTAAATTGGTAATTATGGTCCGAAACTTAAATAATTAAAAATCGCTTTCATCTGAAATATCAATACCTCTATATTTTACAAAATCTCTAAGATCGAATTGGAAATTTTCATTTTTAGCTAGTTCTTCTCTATATTCTGCACTAGTCATTCTATATTCTTCAAAAAGTAAATTATACTGTCTTTCATGAGTATCATTAAACTGTAAAGTCTCTGCATATAATTTACAATCTAAGACAACACTTTCATCGCAACCATGCAAAATAAGGTTATTAACTTGCCAATTATCTACTTTTTCATAATCCCCATAGGATACAGCATCCTCCTCATACTGCAGCACCCATTTAATCAGTTCTTTTTTATTTGAAAGGTCTAAATTATTATACTCTTCTAAAGCTTTCTTTGCTAAAGGATTTAAAGTACATAACTCTTTAATGTATGAGTTACTACTTATTAATCCTAAAAGACTATAAGGTGAGATGAAATTCATCTTTTCAAATATCTGAATATCACTATAAAATACTGCAACCTTGTCACTCCAAATACAAAAATCTTCGATCAGTGTAACATCATTACTAAATTCTTTAAATTCCTTATAAATTCTTTCAATCTCTGATTGTAAAAACAAGTGCCTTTTAGAGGGGACATAATTTACTTTCTCATACTCTTTAAAACAAAAAAAAATTACTCGTTTAACTAGAACAGGTGTTTCACTATGAAAGTTTGAACATCTATAAATATCAATTACTATATCATTTTCTTCCTCAAATATTAAATTAAGAGACTGATTGTCTTCTGTAAGAAATAAATATCCTCCACAGCCTTTTTTCTTGCACTGATCTCCGCCCGCACAATATCCTTTAATAACTTTTGCAAATTGAGTTATTCCCTGATTATTTAGATCTGAAAATTTAGATTTCAACTTATTTATAAAGGTTTCTTTTGAAACATCCATGTATGATTTGTTATCATCTAAGATTAATGATAAGGCGTCCGCATTCATTTCAAAAATGTATTTTATAATCGTTTCTTTTTCTGTCATAGTAAGCGTATAATTTTGGCTACTGCATGAACTCTTAATGGATCTTTTACAACTATTTCTTGAATCGATACTAAATCAAAAATTCTAAGATTTTTAGCGATTTCAAGAATTCCCTATTTTTCTTTACATCTTCCTAAATATTGAATAGTCCAAGCTGCAATTATAAATTAATTAGATGCACCTCTTTTTGTTTGTCGCACTTAGCTGCATAGACTTAGAGACAAGAAAACAATTTATGCTAACTCTTCTTGTGGGAGTACCATGTTTTTCTTATTATTTGGAGTACAAGAAAAAAATTATCAATATAGGAATAAGTCATTTAAATTTATTTTTAACTATGAAACAAATTTATCTTTTAAATCTAACAATATCAAAATGCGCAGAGCTTCAAAAGTGTTAATAACACCTTTAGTTCTTTAAAGTCAATAATAATTAAAAAAATTATCTTGGACAATTTACTCTAATCCCCCAATTAGTTTGTCCAACCACTTCTACATAAATATATCTACATGGCGCATTAATTATTTTTGAATCCTGAAAAGATGAAGTGTTTGTTACAGTATCAACTTTAAATAATGCAGTACCATCATCGCAATACACTGTTATAATATCTAAGGCAGTATCATTATAGTATTCAAACAAAAAATCAGCATTAGATTCTCCTAAATCAAAACGTTTTATTTGATTTCCTGTATTGTTATAATTTTCACCTCCCCCACAAGGTATTATTGGCTCTACAAACACAGGTAGAGATAATTTATTGAGATATATAATACTCTCCTGTGTATTAAAATAACTTAAAGAGACCTTAGCATTTAAACTTTCATATCCTGGTTTTTGTATAAATATATCTGTAGATTGATTATTAAAAATTTGCTTGTACAAAGGGTATTTACCATACTTTATAGACGATTTTCCAAGACTATCTGTTTTATGATTATTACTCTGCACTTGATAAACACTTAACTCAGAACTTGAAACCTCAGCTAAATCAATAGCCTGTTTAGTTTTTTTATCTATTACTGTATAATCGTGAACAACTTCAGTTGGTATAAGTAGTAAGAGTAAAAAAAAAAAGACGAATGGCAACCACCACCATAAAATTCGTTTCTGCTTAACTATAAAAGTATACTTTCTTTTATCTGTATGTTTAAACTCTTGTTTCCAACTGGTCTTCTTATAATTCATAAAAACTCCATACTCAATATCTTTATTTAGAGAAGTAATAGAGACAATACCATTTGTATCGGTTGTATAACTTGTTTTTCCATTTAAGCCATAAATATCAATTGGCTGATTAACAATAGGCTTACGTTTCCTATTTAAAAACTCTAATTCAATATTTCTTTCCAATAATGGTTTTTCTATATTGATTGGTTCTTCCATAATGGGTAAATCGTATGTAATTGTGTAAGTTTTGTTTTCACTAGGTAAATTTGAATACAATAATTCATCTCCCTTATTTGAGAATATTTGAAAATCTCCATCTTTTTCAGGATGTTCAAATTCATACACCCCATTTGAATCAGTTTTGAATTTTCTATTTTTGAATAACTCAGATTTAAATGAAAAATTTTCGTTTGCTACAGCTATACCATTCGAGTTAATAATGTTAAAGGTTAAAGTATAGTTTCTTTGGACAACTATAACATATTCTTCTATTGTATTTAATTTTAATTTCACCTCTTGAAAACTTTTTTCAGGGCTACTGATTGCTATTGTATTTCCTTTTTTTAAGTTATTTATCTTAATTACCCCCTCCTTATTCGAAGTTCCTTGAAAGTTTAAATTTTCTGATAAAATCACAGCATTTATACCCTCTAAGAATTCATTCTTATTGGATTTAAATTTGATAATAAATGATTTCATAGTTGCAGAGAATATCTTTTTTAAAACACCTTCTCTTTTTATATGTTCATCTTTTGTATACCCCCATTCCGTAAGAATAATACTAATATTATTATTTAAATCTTTTGTATAAAAAATAGCATTTTCATCTGGTATTTCTATTATATTTTCTAAGAACCCCTTATCTGAAATACCTTCTAGGGTTGTAGCCAATTTATTAAGTGCACCTTGAATTAACTCATCAATATACTGTTTACCTTCTTGATCTAACGAAGTGTAATTAAGATACGGTCCATCAGTGTCTGCTTGCCATACAATTGTACCTTTATTAATTTGTATGATTGGCTTAGCAAACTCCAAATTTTGCAGGACTCCTTGAATTTTTTTATGAATAATCTTATAATAATGTGAATTCGAAGCATTATCATTAAATACCGATTTTATTTTCCCTAAGTTGGATTCATTAACTATATTCATAATGCTTTCATTTTTAATAAAAGTTGATTAATTTGAATTAACTTATTGTTAGTACCATTTACCTTTTTACCAGTTTCCTTCATTAGCTTCTTAATCTCTTCTAAGGAAATATCTCTATCAATCGACTTAATTAAAGCCACACATCCAGATATAATTGGTGATGCCATAGAAGTACCGTCCATAAGTTTAAATTGCTGATTAGGTATACTACTATAAATATCAACACCTGGTGCATAAATATCAACTCCTTCTCCATAATTAGAGAATTGTGCTTTTTTTTCATTTCTATCGGTTGCACCTACAATTATGGAGACTTTTGACCTCTTCATAGGATCTAAATCTGAAACTACAGAAGAGTTTCCTGCAGCTTGTACAATAATAGCACCTTCCTTTTCTGCAATTTCATAAACTTCATTCCACATTTCGGCTTCATCTATATAAATTGTCTTTGCATACGCTTCCTGTTGCTCTTCTGTTAAATTTCCAAAAGCATAAGATAAATTCATTCCTAATGACATATTAATGATATCCGCATCATTTTTTAATGCATAAAAAATACCATCTAATATAGAAGAGGTTGTCATCATCCCTTTATGATCTGCAATTTGAATTGGTATTAATTTACACCTAGGCGCAACTCCTGAAATTCCAATACCATTATTAATTTCTCCAACAACTGTACCTGCAACATGAGTACCGTGAATCATTTTATTATTGTAGGAACTTATTTTATTTGAATATTCAAATACATTCCAAGGTTTTTCTATTTGATTTATAAGTTCTTTATGATTTGGATCAAAGGAATCATCTATAACAGCAATTTTGATGCTAGGGTCTCCCATTGTTTGATTCCATGCCTTAAAAAGTCCAATTTGACTGTAAAACCAATCATAATTTGGGTTATTAAACCCAGGATCTGTTTTAGTTTGACTAGAGGTTAAAATGGATTCATAACACACAAATTTAACTAATGAAAAATCTTGTTTAATTTGTGCCTTTAGGCCTATTCTTCTACTTGGAGGAACCTCAAACTGTACACGTTTATATGCATCGGCATAATAGGTTACTTTTAAAGAATCTTTAATGTAATTACTAATTACATTTTGAGAAAAGACTTTTAAATCCGTTGTATCCTGTACATATACATTTAATAAATTTGATATTATTGGTCTCTTTAAGGGATCGTCGGGTCTTACTATTATTTTTAAGGTGTCAATAGGAATTAATAAATTTGGTTTTTCTGGAAACACAGGTTTTCTATGAGCATAATTGGGATTTGTACCATTCCAAAACTCATTAGGAGAATTGCAATTTCTTAATAAGAACACCGCAGTCAAAATTACCAAAGCTGCTATTATGAATGGTAAAATTGAACTACTTTTTCCAAATTTCTGAAATTCAAATTCTTCTTTTTGCATTATATAAAAACTTTAAAGTGATTGAATTTTATTAATAACTCCCCCCAATTCAGCATTTAGTGCAGTATTGAAATCACTATCTATACCATATTCTTTTTTTACATTTTCTTTAAATAACTCTTTAACTCCAAGAGAAAATTCTGAAATATATTTTTTAGAAGCTCCATTCAATACTTGCTTTGTTATGACATTACCATCATATAAAGTCGATTCATTAGAAAAGATAGGTAAATTATTTTGTCTCTGAATAGGTTTATCCTCCTGATTACTAAACAACCATGTTGCCGAAAACACGTAGCGATTTAATATACTTGTAATACAACTTGATATTAAATTAAACTTTTCTTTAGTAAGACCATCTTTCAACTCTTCATCAATTATTAAAATAATTTCCCTTTTTATATTTTTTTTAGAATTGCTTTTTAAAATTTCTGAAAAGATTGTATTAAAAACTTCATTATTCCCTTTTTTAGGTTTTGCATCATTTTTAAAACGTATTGAAGTTAGTTTATTAGACCAATGATTCAATACTACGTCAGAAAACATTTCACTTGTATTTTTTGCTTTTAATTTTGTTGATAATAGATCATCAATTGTTACTCCTATTTGACTTTTTAATATTTCGTTTAAATCTTCCTCTCCAACTTCAAAAAAGTCTAACAATTCCTGCTTAACAACGGTTTTAGGGGTATTACTATCTAAATCAATACCTAGGGGATTTAGAAATGCTTTAACTTTATTATAATCAATTTTTTCCTCTACCTCTTCCTTTTGAATATTAAATTTAAACTCATATAGTAATCGCCAAATTTCATTTTCTGTAGTTGCTATTTGTTTTAAATAATTACTTAATGGGCTATCAAAATTATTATTAAGACTTAAAATCGAAGTAAATGCCATTGCTCCTTTTATTTTAGCTTGTCGCAAATCTTCATCCATATTACCGGACGAATACTCACTTTCTAATATGTTTAGAGTTTTCTGAACAGCATCTTCATAAATATTATGTAATTGAGCTAACATATTTATGGGGTGAGAAGACGGCTCCAAATATTTACATAAATAATCTATACCTGTTTTGTTTGGTGTAAGTAACTCTTTCCACAATGTCTTTTTATCAAAAATAAAATCAGTTGCTATTTTTGAATTCATAAATGATGTTTCCATATCATTTATAATCCCTACTTTTTCAGGTCTAAGCATTTCTTCTTTTTGATTTACAGGCTCGTATCCCTGAAAGAAAGCACCTGAAAAACCTGGGTCTCGTATTGGAAATATAAATTTGAAAGGTTCATTTTTATGAGACCAATTTTCTGTCCATTTATCCTGAACAGGTTTACTCATATAATTACTGAAGTTTTCTTTAAAACGAGCGTACCATTTTGAGTTATGGGAATCTGGATCATTTAATACTTCTGCACCGCCTTTTCCATTGAGTTCTACATTAAATTTGGTCATCGCAATTAATAGCGGTGAAATATTATTTACCTCACATTCAATATTTTCAGATTTAAGCAGTCTTAATACTTTTTCTTGGTGTTCTTTTCTTGATTCAGGGTTATTACCAATATATCTTTTTATCCATTTATCTAACAATCCAGGAGATTCAGAAACTAACGGTGGCTCATTGTCCATACAATATAATAAGGTTGAAATTCCAATATCTCTATTATATAAATAGAATAAATAAGAAACTTTACCTCTTACAAACATCGAAAGTTTTGCATTTTCCTTGTTAGAGTTGAATACTACTTCAGGTATCCTATCTCTGCTTTTACTTCCTGGAAAATCTAATATATCTGTATATAATAGAAACTTTTTCTCCTCTTTTTCAAGAAAGTCATTTGGAATTTCAAAATGCAATTCTTTAATAAGGGCGCTAAATTCACTTACTCCAACATTATTTAATTCTCCTTTTTCATTACATACGGAAAGTTCTTCTAAAGTAGCTGTATGAAACATTTCTTTTACACGTTCTACATCTAAAATATTTGTTGTGTTGCCAAATAGCGGATTTTTTTCACCGTTAATAATTGCTTTATCATTTACGTAAGCAATATTAGAAAAACCAACCACATTTAAAGTGTCACTTAATTTATTGAAAACACTAGTAAGAAATTCATTTTTTCCCCAAAAAAAATGTAACAACTCCCACCTTCTATTATGGGCTATTTTAGGAAGTAGTAGAATTAAATCATTAAAAAAATCAATACTTTCACAGTATTTTATACGGTAATTATCTTTATAATTATTAGTAAGGTAATCATTAAAATCATAAATTTCATCTTCATGTAAATCTGAAACATTTACATTATTATTTTCTGCTTTAAAAGAGGCTACTTTCTCTAAAATTTCCTCTTTATCTAATTCATCAATATAATCTTGAATATCTTCTAAATATCCATTGATAATGATTGAAGCCACATCAAGTTGACTTAATAATTCTACTTTATATGGATATTCCTTTTTTACATTGTTTGGTTTACTTGTTGAAAAACGAGTAATAACTCCGGTTGACTCTCTTCCTCCTGGAGGATTTATTTTTTGTAAAAAATCAATTCGTTCTTGAGTGATGGAGTTTAAAACCTCTAATTTTGAAGTTTTCGGAGATTTAGCTAAACTCCTAACCAAGAACGACTTACCAACCTGACTTTGCCCAAAAACTGCCACTGAAGGTCTTTTATTAGTAGCTTGAATTACCCTATTTAAATTTCTTTTAGTTTCTTGTAATAACTTTATTTTAGTTTCTCTTGTAGCGATATCTCCATTTTCATCTATCCATTTAATCCCATCCTGAAGGGCTGAAACTACTTTTTCAGTTTTCGAATTTATGTCCTTAAATCTGTTATTAATACTTTGCATAATTAGATGGTTTTTACGTTTCCAAATTTTAAAACTTCGTCATTTTCTGTACTTAAAAGAATATAAGTCAAGCCTCTTAAGATTCTTTGACCGTTACCTGAAACGTTTTTGTGAAATTTTGGATCTACAAAATTCCCATCTTCAGGAGAAATAAAACTATAGTTTGGAGTTTTTAGGTTGATTGAATTAGCAATCGATCTATAAATATATTTTTGCTGTGTAATACTATAAGCTTGTAATTTCCTAAGCATTTCACTAAGTAAATTATATAGGTTTTCAATGCTTATTTGTTCTTTCTGTAGTTCTACGTCTACAATAACTAATTCATTTATTAATGTAGTTAAAAACAATAATCCTTCTTCATAATTATCTTCTACAATTTCTGCAATTAATGAATTTAATTCTACAAAGCTTTTAGGTAAGCGAGAAACAATTTCAAAAGAATCTTCTTGTTTTACATTTTTTATAACTTCATTATTTTTGTCTACAAGTACTTTTGAAATCGCAAATAACTTATTTATAACTCTTCTTGAAATCTCTAAATACTTATCAGTATTTTGTTGATTTAGATTCTGAAACGTCTGAATATCATCCTTAGTAAACTCCTTTTCATTTTTATTTAAAAAAAAATCGATTGTCTCGCTAACATTTTCCAATGATACCTTTGAAGTATCATTGCCACTCTTCAAATTTTCATTTTGTTGTGTATTATTATTCCCTCTTGGATTAATTCTTAATTTATTCATCAGTGTAATTTTTAAGTAAGAATGATCCATTGTCTTTCCAGTATTCTAGACCACTAGGTAACGTTTTAAAGAGCAGTGTAAAATAGCTTTCTCCATCAACCTCATAACCATTTTTATCTACGATAGCAATATCATCTATTAATAACTCTTCCTTATTCTCTTCATCTCTGCTAATGGTAATAGTAAAAGGATACTCAAAATCTTCTTTCGTTAATAGTTCTTTATGAAGATCATCTTTAAAACCAAAAACATATAAGGAAGTTGCAATCCAATCTTCCGAAGGTAACTGACGCATTCCTATTGAAATCGGTGCTCCAAAAAATTTAAATGCACCTTCAAATTTATTTTTTTCAAATATGATTTTAGAATCTTTAATTCGTGAAAAATCATCACTCATTACCCCTAAATATTCTGCTGTAGATTGAATTTCAGATAACCTACTTAAATCTATTCTAAACTTATCTAATCTATTTATAGAACTAAGAAAAGCTATTAAAGCCCCTACACTCACTGTTGTTTTAGGATCTTTTACTTCACCGAAATTTGCAAAAGGATACCAATCTCCAAATTTATAATTTCCGAAATTTATAATTTTATCTGGGCTTAATACAAGTGTTTTTTCAAATAATTCTCTAATAATTCCTAGGTTACTTGACTTTCCTGACAACAATAAAACATCACAATCAAAAACCCCCATTAAGGCCGTCAATTGTTCTATTACAGGCTTAATAATATCTGCAATGGCATAATTAATCAAGCTAGTGTCAAAATCTATTAAAACATCTAAAAAGTTAAAAGTAGGAAGTGCACACTTTTTTTGAATTACTTCTTCTATGTAGGGAATTAAATTATTTTTTGGTTTTGGATATGATTTAAAAATATCACTTATTTTCTTCTTCCGATTTATCGCATTATTCATAACGTGATTTATCGCTTCGTAAGCACAATAAGTAGCAATTTGATTTGCAAATTGTTTTCTGTAAATTCTATGAGTAGCAGCCTGATTACCTAAGTTTTGACCAAAAAGATAATTGAGTGTTTCATCTACATTAATACCTCCATCTTCTTTTAAACTCTTTTCTATACTTGGAAGCACAACAAATTCTATAATTCGTTTAACAATATCGTCTCCAGCAACATTAAAGCCTTCCCAAAAAACAGGAATTGGCTTAATAATTGGTATTTCAGAATCTGCATCTGTTTGATAATTACAAATCATCAAATCAGTAGTTCCTCCCCCAATATCTACACTTGCAATGGTTACAGATTCCTTATCTGGGTGTAACGTGTTTTTTCGTTTTTTCCCCTTATATCTAAAAAATAATTCGTGTTTACCTTTAAATTTATCAACCAACTCACTATATAAGTAAGTGATTTGAGAACATGTTGCTTCATCATATTTCCAATATTTTTGCTCCTCTTCAAAAGACTCCTCGTTTTCACTTGGATGAATTTTTAATTGTTCATGAATAATATTTGGATACTGTTTCTTTACAAGTAAAACAGCTGTCTCTAATGATTTATTTAAATAAGTTTGCTCTTTCAACGTCATTGCTGTTGGACAAGTAATAACAATATCTTTTAGAATTCTTCGAAAAGAAGAGTTCCCCATATCCTTTCTGAAATTATGATTATTAATTTGGGAAATGGCTTGATATATTATCTCTACTAAAGCAAAAGTCATTAAGGATGCTCTAGAATAGTTGCTTTCTGTTGTTGGAAACCCACTTTCATTTAAAGAACCATCAATATTTAGATATTCAGCGATTCCGAATAATGCCGCTTTTTTTAAATTTTGAGTCTGGCTATACCCAATATAACCATCCTTATCTACTTTAATCCATGGTAAATTAGACTCACTGTAATCCCATAAATAGCGCTTAGGACTACTCATTGTTGCTTGAGAGTCTTCACTCTCAAAAATAGAAGTTAACCTTACAGCCTCTTTACCAACCCTTAGAAGACTTGGCCATTGAAAAACATCGTTAAAAAAAGCACTCGCTTCATTTCCGAATTTTTCTTCAGCAAAAGCCACTTGCATTTCAAACGGTTCTGCATAAGTTTTATATGGTATCGATAAATCTCGTATTTGAACTTTCTTGGATGATGTTAAGTCAAATGTAGAATTTGCCTTGGGAGAAGTTGTTTCTACAAGCAATCCACAAGTTCTAGAGTTACCTATGTCTAATATTAGACTAGTATCTATAGTTCTTTCTCCTGTCAACAGTGCTATTTCTGGAAAACCACCTACCTTATCTAATATATCAAGTAGTACAAAGTAGTTTGCATAGTGCCTAAAATAGTTTTTAGTATTGGAAGCTTTTAAGTCATAAATATTCGTTAACCAAGTATCAATATCTTCCCTACTATAAAAAGAAGTAAAAAAACGCTCTTTTATTACACATTTAAATCTAATGTTACCAGAAGGAGTCGCATCTGATTCATTTGGTTTTAAATATTTTTTTTGTTCATTGCTAGACGTTTCTGTATCGAATGCAAGTACAATTTTATGTGTACAGTTTTCTTTTTTTTTTGTTTCTAAATCTACTTCACCAAACCACATTCTACACCAGTCTTGCGGTCCTGCATGAAATGGTTTAGATTTATCGTTTCTTGTTCTAAAATATGGAATCGGAATCCAATGACCTGTATAAATGTCAAAAGCTTCTCTACCTCTTATTTTATAAATATTTTTCTTTGCAATAATTTTTATAAAATCTTCTCGAATTTCATCAGGAATTACATTTCCATTTTTATCAATGGCTTCTGCATTAATGGAGTCGAAATCTATGTATTGGTCGTTCCATTTATAGGGAAAAAGTATAGAGCCCGACTCTTCTTTACCCTCTTCATCATATATAATTTCCTCAGCAAAACTTTTTTCACTACTTAAATTATCGTCTTCATCTATATTTAATGGAATTTCTATAAATTGAATTCCTGTATTTTGAATTAATTCGATCATATTTTATAGAATTTTCTATTTAGTAATATTTAATATTCTGGCTCTCCAAATAGCCGTGATAAATTTCATTGTTCCCCTCAACCTTAACACTATAAGTATTTAGTTTTAAATCTTTATTTTTAATAAAAATTTCATCATTGCTTTTTAAATATATCAAAACATTAGGGGTTGACTTCCCTATTTCTTTTGGGGAAGAGTATAATGGTATATATGAATATGAAGCACCATTTATATACGCTTTTTTATTTATCACCCTAACTCTATCGGTATCAATGTTTTTTGAAATAAGACGATTTGAAACATAGCCCGTCTCACTTCCACTATTGTAGCTAATTTTTGCCCAAAGCGTTTTTTTATCAAAACCTAATAACACTACTTTATCACCATCAGATAATGTCGTTTTTAAATTATTAATATTAGAATCATAAACAGGAGTACTTCTAACATTCACATTATAATTACTATGACTGATATAAACAACATCGTTAATTGGAAACAATGAACTATTAACTACCTTTTTCGTTTCTCCTCCATTTTTAGTAATAAACAACAAAGCAAAAACGAGTGCTCCAATAAAAAAACAAAATGTCAAAATTCTAAATAGGTTTCTATCTTTCTGTATTTTGTTTTTTTCCGAAGTAACCTTAATTAATTCATTCTTAAAATTAAGATTTTCAGCAGTACTAGAACTTAAAACTTCCTTCTTTTGAATTGATGTCCTTGGGTTTAATATGGTTTGGATGTTTATCCTTTGATACTTTTCGTAACCAAACTCTTTAAGTAAAACTGTGGAAGGAGTTAGCAATAAACATTCTATTTTACCGAATGAAGTGTTATTACAAAATTGATTTAGGCATGTATTTACTCCCTTATTAGAAATTGAAACCTCATCAAATGCTATTATAGAAGGCTTTAAATTATTAGGAGATAGCTTTTGATTTTTGAATATCTTAAAATCCTTATTAGTACTGGGTAAAATTACTCCCAAATTTTCATCTTCAACATCAAAGTTACTCTCAAAATTACGTTGCAACTGACTTAGTAAATACTTAACACCATCAATTATTTTATTCTCATTAATCTGAAATTCTTTAAAACAGATTGCGCTACCTAAAAGAAAGCTTTCATTATTTTTATTCACACGTTCTAGTAAAACTACTAAATACGCATCTTTTAAACCTACAGTCCCTAACTTACTACTTATTCTTTTAAAACAGAGTACTTTTTCCTCTACTCCTTTTAATTGGTTTAAATTATCAATAATTGAATTAACATTATTAGCTAACTGCAATTCTTCAAACATACCGTTTGAATCTACAACAAGGTTTGACGTTTTTTTAAATATTGCATAGCCAATATTGTTCATATGCTGTTTTTATTTTTTGAAAAATGGTAGTTTTATTTTCGAACCTTTTTTTAATTTATCTAATTCCCCATTCTCTTTTTCTATCATCCATTTAAAATGTTCTAACACTTCTGAACCTTTTAATGTTTCGAAAATTTTTGGATCCATTTTTTGATATATATCATTATCATCTCTATCTTCAATATATAGTTTTAAAACATTATCTAAGTTCCCTTCTCCCTGCCATTTTAAAGACGGATTAAGTGGTTTAATTTCATTTTTAAGCGTAACAAAAAATGTATTTTTAGAACTTGGCTTCAACTTTCCAACTAAATCCTTATTAGTATAATCAAACTCCCAAAATTCCCATATATGTTTATTTATATATTTTTCTTCTAAAGAACTCGTCTTACCTTTTAAATGTTTTTCTAATATTTTTTTTGCAAGTTTTTTAAACTCAATAGGATCAGAAGTAGAACTACTTTTATCTATCTTTTTTAATTGCCTTATTTCTTCTTCCTCTAGCTTTTCTTTTTCCTCTTTAATATCTTTATTTGTCTTTGAAATTATTTGATTAAGTTTTTTATTTTGCTTACTTAAATCTTTTGAATCTCCTTTTTCAAGTATAAATAAGACTACAAAAGTTGATAAGAATATTAATAATACGGAAAATACTGAAATGTTACGAATAGTGTTCTTCCTTATATTTCCTGGTAGTTTCTCAAAATAACTCTTTACTATACTTTCATTACTTTTTAGAGAATTTGGTTTTAATACATTAGCCGCATTACTAATTATGTCATTTAGCTCATTAACTTTATTAGAGTTTTGATTCTCACTTAATGTATTCCTACTGTTAGAAGTATTATTCACTAAACGTTTAGCTTCATTGAGCTCTCTAGAAGCATTTCTAGTATTATTTTTAACTTGAGTTAAATCTTCATTACCTCTATTAATTTCTTTATCTAACCTTTCAAGTTCAGTCTTCCTTGAGATTATCTGACTATCTAAGCGTTTTACTTCATTAGTCTCAACATCAATTTTACGTTTAAGAGTAACTGCTTCTTTTTTAATTGAGCCAAACTTTTCCTCAGCATTAATTAGTCTGTCTTTATAAAAACCTAAGTGTTTGTCGTAATTAAATAAAGAGCTAAAATCTATCTGTAAAAAACCATTAGCTTTTAATTTATTTAAAACCTTAGTAGAAATACTGGCATAAATAAAATCTACTGAATGATAAGAGTTATTTAAAGAAAAATTAGTCAGTAGAGAAACAGCATCCTTTTCTAGACTATGTAACTTTACCACTAGGTTCTTACTAGTTGTAGAAATAGAAGAATAATTTAATTTACTCTCTTCAAACATACCAAACTCCTTATTGGTGTCTGGTAATTTAACATTCCAGTTAGATGAGTCAATAGCTTTAAAACGATTATCAGCATCTACATTTTCTTTCATTTTAGAAAATAAATACAGAAGTCCAGAAACCATTTTCTCGGAATTTTGCATTTTGTTCTTAAAACATATTGCACTACCAACAAAGCCTCCAGATCTATTTTCACCATATTGAAGTGCATTTTCATAAAGTACAATTAGCAACGCATCTTTTTTATCTAAATTTTGAGAGCTAGATGGAATACGTCTAATCATTAACACTTGTTCTCCTTTTTCTAGAACAACATGTGAGCTATTTAAATATAAAGATTTATCTAAATTTAATTCTTTAAACAAGCCATTGGATAACACCGAAATACCTTTAGGACTTCCAAAAACCGCATATCCTATATTACTCATTTGAAAATAGTTTTTTTAGTGATTGAATAATATTACTAACTGTAGATTTTTTAACCTCTTGATCTAACGATATACCCGTTGCTGTAGAATACATCCATTTTAAAAGTTTTTCTGAGTCTTCAGGTATAAACTTATAAGTATCACCTCTTTCAGAATTTGATATTACATCTCCAATAGAAAACTTCATATAGGCCATCTCTCTATTATCATCAAATAAATTATTAGTAAGAATAGGTAATTTTGCCTCTAAGTAATCCTTTACGTTTTCATATTCATCTTCAATTTTATCCCATTTATTAACAGTAATTAAAACAGGGTTATGAGTATGCCCTAATTTATGGACATGCTTTAAAAATTGATTTATTAAGTCTTCACTATTCTCTGGCGTATCCACATCTACAACACAAATAAAAATCATGTTACATTCAGGATGTTTCATATATGCATTAATACGCTCATCAAAATCACCTCCAGAACGACCTTCATCTCTTAATTCAATTTCACTAAGATCTTCTCCTGCCATTTCCAACAAACAAAAAGGCATACTGGGCTTTCCACTAGGTTGAAACTCTAAATTAATTTCCGTTGGAAACACAAATTCGGTAGGATCTAAAGTTTGAGTTCCAGCAATAAACTCACCTTTCCTAACCTTTTTAGTCATTTCGCTTAAAATATAGTCTCCTTTTCGATGATGATTATGTTCATTTAAACTAAGCGACCTTAATTGCCCTATTCTAGAGGTTTGAATATAATATAAAAGCCCAGATAGCATTGCCGATTTACCCGCAGTTGAATTACCAAATACAAAGAAATATGGCATATTAGGATCTATCTCTAGATCCATGGATACTGTTGTAGCTGGCTCAGATGTTACTAAGGTAGGTTGCTCTTCAAACACATAGTCATCATCTTCATCTAATTCATTATCCCCAAAAGGATTATCATCTGTAGGAAATGTATTTTGAGAATGTTCGGTATCTTCGAAGGGATCTACCGAATCGTTATCACTAAAATCAAAAGGGTTTGAAGTTTCTGGAGTATCTATAATAATTTCTTTCGGTTTCTCCACATCAATTTCATGAATTGATTTTCGGTTTATTGGTATTTTAATTTTCTTAGCCATAATTATTTTTTATAAACTTCTTGGACCTGTTGATGTGTATTTTCTTTCTTTGTTGTAAGAAAGTGCTAAAAAAACAAACCCTAATGTTGCTAAATCAATTATTAAACTTATAATTATTGAAAAAACCGTAGCAGAGTTATTATCCCTCCTAACGAATGCACTATCCAATACAGATTTTATATTTTTAGCATTTACAGCCTCATAATCAGATACCTCCTCATAAGTGAAAGTTGGTAAAAATCCTTTGGCTTTTTGACCAATATCATCATTAACGCTTTTAATTTTCTTAACAATATCAACACCTCCCATTTTTAACTGTGCTTCATTAGCTGATTTCAAAAGGGAGTCCGCAACTATATTCACAGGCTCATATAAAGAAGTAAGCTCATTTAACTTAGTATTAACTTCACTTTCTTTCGAATCTTTTAACGAATTAAAATAACTCATTGCTGCTTTTTCAAAATTGATGTATTTCTTAATATGAATTTTAGTCATACTTGATTGTGATGAAGCATTAAATTTGGAATTATATTCACTAAACAGTTGAGAGATATCTTCCCATTTTTTTTTAGCTTCTTTACCATATCCCCTTGGAGGTGTTTCCATTTGAAACTTTAAAAGCTTCAATTCTCCTTTAAGCCTTGTTTCAAGATCAATTATACCCGTAGAGTTATTTAATCCGGAAACAGCACTTTCATAAGTTTTTTTAAACGTCGTTTTGTATTCGGTTAAATCCTTATTTAAAAGACTGCCCTCCATTTGATTTCCATAAAAATAAGTGAAGTTTCCGAAAAAACTAATTAATAATGGTAGTAAAAAACCTAATGATTGTTTTAAGTGGCTTTCCCCTTTTTTTCGCCTTTCCATTATAATATAATTCAAGCCAAAGAACAATAAACCCGTTGCAGTAGCTAAAACAATTGCTAAATATTCGTCAAGAAAACCTCTGTAACCTTTATAGGTTGCTATAGCACTGAATGGGACTAGGAGAAAGTTTAATGCAAAAAAGATGATTTTAAAACCGACCTCTTGCTTATCGTCAGTCTTTTCCGGATTATTTCGAGTTTTGTAGTTTATTGCCATGCATTTTTTTTAAGCCAAATATATTGATTTATCAACAAATAAAATCACAAAAACCTATATAAAAAGCATTTTTTTAAGAATCAAATGTACTTATATATAAGCAACAATGATTACGGGTTTCCGTAATCATTGTATAAAACTTTAAAAATTTATTTCCACCGACTTTTATTAAAAAAATAGATACCACTAATAACTTTAATAGAATAAAAAAACAATAGACGATTCTCTACAACTACAAATACAGTCGTTTTATTTTTTCTTTATATTACTTAATGTGCGCCTACACCTATTTCCTTCAAAATATTTTTCTAAAACTAAATTAAAGAAATCGTTTTCAGATTGAATAGCGGCAAACAAGGTCATTGATGATTTTAACTTTAAGTCATCTGGCTTACCTAAAATATCATAAGCAGATTTGTTTTCAATTAAAAGAAGTGCCTTTGTAATCTCTAAAATACGAAAACTAAGTATGGGATCTTTCAAATAACTAGTTGCTTCTTCTTTGCTATTAATAGCATATTTTATAGAGATACTACTCCTACCAAGATCACGATATTGAGGAAAAACATACCACATCCAATGACTAGTTTTTCTACCGTTTTTTATTTCTGTTAAAGCTCTTTCATAGGAATTTGATTGTGCGTCAATGAATCTTTGTAAATTAAATTTATCTTCCATTATTTGTTTTATTTACTACTATGTGTTCTAAAAATTCGTTGTTCTTTATATTCCTTTTGAGTTAGTTCTAAAAAACATGTTAAATCTATTTTAATAAAAATCAACAAAAAAAGAGAAGTAATAGAATATATATCTCATGTTTAGATTCTCCATTGCTATTTGTTTTTAACTTATTACTCTATTATTTTATTAATCAACTCAAATATAATATCAGGGTGAGCAACTAATAAACCATGATCTTCTCCCTCGATTCGGTGTCTTACATACTTTGACTTTGGAATGTTTTTGTATATTCCTCCACTCCTATCATTTGAACCATAAATTACATGTACCCTTTTATTTGTTCTAGGAGTATTTTTTAAGCTAGCGGATAGAATTGTAAATGATTTAAACTTATTTGGAAAATTAACAATAGAAGTATTTATAGCCGAACCTCCATTAGAAAGCCCTACTAAATGAGCCTTTTTATAGCTAATTCCAGCTTGGTCGTATGCATGAGGTAATATTTTATTCATTATATCATTCATTGTTTTTTTTGTAAAATACCCACTAAAACTTGGAGTTTCTACAGCTATAACAATTGCATTTGTATATTTTGCAAATAAAGCTGGGTATAACAACCAGTTTCCTGCATATCCATGACAAAACACAATTACTTCACAATCTTGTAATTTATCAATATTAGGTACATGTAAATAATAGTGTCCTATTCCTTTATAATGTCCCATATCTTGCATAATTTGGAAAGGGACATTATGCGGTGGTGTCTTTTTTGGCTCCAGTTCTCTATAAAAACTATGGAAATTATTGTTAATAAAATATGTACTCTTATTATAATTTATTATGTCACCAACAGCACTCCCTTTAAAATATTTTTCAGGCACAAAATAAGAAGCAAAAGAAACTACTGCCATTACATCTCCTTCACCTATAAAACTAGATAAATATGGTATAATTGGTTGTTTAATTTTATCTCCTGTCTTGATATCAAAATATACACTTTGAAGATAATCACCTGAATCAGAGCTTCTATTTGGAAAAAAGCACCAAAATGACACAAAGAATAAAATTAATACTCCACGATTTATTCTCTTTTTATTCTCACTGTAGAATGGTACTCGTTTACGTAATACCCTAAATAAAATGTATATAAAAATAATTTTAATATGCCAGCTAACAAAAAACAAAATAAGTACTAGAATCGTAAATACTTTTAGAAAAAGTTTAACCATTTTATTTCAATTTGATTTTGGAATATCTGTTAAGGAAACTAGCGGTTTTCATGAACCATTTAAGTTTGTAATTCATTAATTTCTTTTTTGCAAAACATTAATTTCATTAATTAACAACTTTAGCATTGATTTTTGCACCTCGGAACTTTTTAATAAATATAAATAATATTCAGATTCCTTTAGATTCATGATTTTTGTGTTATCTGAAGGAATCTCATCCATTTTTTCTCCGAGTTTAAGGATATTCTGCATATAATTATTGTATATAGTATCGTCAACACCTTTATTATTTAATGTGTAAATATCTATAATCAATCCTGCAAATATCATAAAGAATAATTTTTTATTATTGAATGATGCTATTTTATAAGCTTGTTCTTTTGAAGCGTTTTTAAATATTGATTCATTTTTCAGAATATTTTTTTTAAACAGATCATTCATGTTGTTATAACGTTGCATTCTGCTAACTTTATAAAAATTTATAATACTATATATCGATTTTAATTCAGTTTCTGAAAGGTTTGGTAAATCAACAGTTTTGTTGAATGGTTTTATTATTGTCTTATTTAACTCTTCTAAAGAATAATCACCTCCTCTTGATATTGACATCACTGTTCTGGTGTAGGACATTCCGTAAAAGATATGACTGTAAGCGGAATAAATTTTAGTTAAGTCTTTGTAGTAATTTTTTCCTGATTTATCAATTGTTGTTAATGTACTATCAGCATATTTGTAAGCCCAATATGATTCTGAATCACTGTCAATAATATTTGCAATTTCTGAAAACTTTTTCAAGGTTTCATATTTATTTTTTAGAATTAACGATTTCTCTTTTAAGTAATTTTCATTTTGTGCACTATAAGATGTAAATGCGATTAAGAAAATAAATAAGATAAAACTATTTTTCATTCTTTTGTTTTTTTTTATTTAGTCTAACGTTTTTTATAAATATTCAAGAAAAGTAGTCGGCTTGTAATCTAGTATTTTTTCAGAATGAAAATAAAAAGCAAACAAGTAACTAACTTTAGATTAGATTAAGTCATTAATTGTAAACAGCATTAGGTTTAGTTATTTTCATATTATTTAATTCCGTCGAATCACCCTTAAATTTATTGCTATCCTAATTCCTCCAACAATTACCTTCTCTGTAAATTGATAAAAAGACGATTTAACGCTAACTCTTCTTTATCTTCTGGCATCAATAATTTTACAGTTACCAAATCATACCCGATCGACAATTCATAATGTTTATTATCTTTTGCTATCAATGATATTTTTTTTAACTACCCAGCATTATTGCCAATCAGGAAAGATACAATGACTTACTAAAATAACTTTACGGTTTCCCATATTGCAAACTTTATTTATAATACAGCATTTTTTAAAAACAAAAAAAACTTTTTTAATATCAAATTAAAAAAGCAAGAAATGATTCAAGTCGCTAGCAAAATAGATCAATCTTCAAACATTAAAACTCCACAACTTTATCTAAAGCATCATCAATATCTTGTTGCATAAAATTAGACTGATACAAAATAGTAGTTGTAATTGAAGAGTGTCTGTATAACTTTTGAAGCATTTGAATTGTAATTTTATCACCTGAAATATTACCAAAACTATGACGAGCAATATGCATTGTTAGTTTTTTATCAATACCAGCTTTATCTGCTACCATTTTTAAGCGTCTATTAAAATTTCTTGTAGCTGTTTTTATTCTGGTTTTTAAATACCTGTCATCATCTAAATCAACACCTTCCAACTCTTTAAAAAGATAAACTGTTTCCTCATTTTTCTCTAACTGACTAAGAATACCTATTACTTTATTTGGAATTTTTAAAGAAACAAGTTTTTTATTTTTGCCCATTCTATAATGCAACCTATTATCTAAAAAATCTGTCCACTTCAATAATAAAACATCACTAACTCTAATTCCGGCAAAATAAAAACTAAGTAACCAAGCATTTAAGGCATATTGTTGCGCCTGAGTGAGGTCTTTTATATTTTCTAAAATTTTAATTTCTTCAATAGTTAAACCTATCTTAACTGATTCCGGAAACCTTATTTGATACTTCCCTCTACCAAATGGATAACTTACATTTTTAATCGAAAAATCAGAAATAGCTATATTCAGAATTGTTCGGATTGTAATCATATAATTTGCAATCGTTCTTTTAGATAGCTTCCTTTTAGTAGATAAATGATTCTCAAATTCCTTCATCAAACGTAAATCAAAATCACCTAAGTTAAATGTATCTTTTTTAATGAAATTTTTAAAAACTTGAAGGCGCTGTTTTTCTATATCTACCTGATGGAATTGTTTTCGATTTTTTAATTGATTCAAATAATAGTTTGATACTAGAAAAAAGTCTTCGTTTTTTTTATTTAAAACTTTACTTTTTATAGCTGTTACCGACTGATAGTTCGTTTCCATCTCAGCATCAATTAACTTTTTATTGACCTCAGACTTTTTATTCAAAATAAGTTGATTGATATACAAAAAATCTGGATGTGACTTCTTAACAGCACAATTTTTATTATCCCAGTCAATTTGTTTTATATATTGACCGATATAAATAAAAGTAGCTTTTCTATCTTTTATAATCCTAAGTGCAATAGGATATAATTTTTGAGAATTTGCTTTTTTCCTTAAAACTGCTTTAATTGAAGACACCTTAATAAATTTATTAAGCTAAAGATACAAAATTTAGGTACAACATAGGTACAACATTTGATGATATTATATGATATTATTCAATATCATACAAAATTAAAATACAACTAACTAGTTGATTTACAGTTGATTTAGTTTACTTTGATATCTCTAATTTATAATTCATAACCCTGAGGTCACGGGTTCAAATCCCGTTCTCGCTACAAACTTAATGTTAATTAAATCAACGAATTGTGTCTCACAATTCGTTTTTTTATGTCTTCATATTACTTACTTTTGCAAAAAGTACACGAAAAAGTACACGATTCAACTATGAAATTGAATTATTCTGAACCCAAAATATACACAGGTGGTGTAGATATTAACTCATGGTCTAAGCTCTCCTTTAAGGAGAAAAAAGACGCACTTTCTAAAAGTTGGTACGTACATTACTCCTATCGAAATCCAACAACAGGAAGATTAAAAAGACAACCAAATATTAAAGGAGGTGCTAACAGATATAGAGACAGAAAAAGTCGTTATCATATTTTATCAATCCTTAAGGAAAGTTTAGAGTATGTTTTATCAGAAGGTTATAATCCTTATGAAGATAACAGTTCTTTAGCTGAATTTATTGAAAAAAAGCTTTTAAATAAAAATAAAGAAGTTAAAACCACAAAAACAGTAGTTAAGGAAATTCAGCCCTCTAAAAAAACAGAGATAATAAAAACTATTTATCCTATAGAAAAAGCTTTTAAACTTGTATTAAAAATTAAATTACAAGTACAAAGTAAAAATTCTTATTCTAATTTTAATAGTAGAATAAATAGATTTGAAAAATGGTTAAAGAATGAAAAAATTGATTCAAAAGAAGACATTAATAGTATTACTAAGAAAACTGTAATACAATATCTAAACTCTGTATTACATTCTAGTAGTGCTAGAAATAGAAATAATACAAGATTAGACCTAAGTTCTCTTTTTCAAACATTGGTGGATAATGAAATAATACAGAGAAATTTTGTTAGTGAAATAAATGTGTTAAAAGCTACACCAGAAAGAAACAAAACATATACCAATACACAACAAGAAGATATTTTTAAATACCTAAAACAAAGTAATGAAATTTTATATTTGTTTGTACAATTTGTATCCTATAACTATTTGAGACCAGTAGAAGTATGTAGGCTAAAAATTAAAGATATTGATTTAACTGATAAGAAATTATATGTTAGAGCGAAAAACAAACCAGTTAAGATTAAAATTATTCCTGATATTTTAATTAAGCAACTACCCGATTTAACAAAATTAGATAAAGATGATTTTCTTTTTACCCCTGAAGTTATTGGAGGTAAATGGGATACTATAGAAAATAATAAAAGAAATTATTTTTCAAAGCAATTTAAAAAAGTAAAAGACCATTTTGGTTTAGGTAAAGATTATGGCTTATATAGTTTTAGACATACTTTTATTACTAAATTATATAAAGAAATGGCAAAAACCGCTACTCCATTAGAGGTAAAAAGTAAATTACAATTAATTACAGGTCATGCAGATATGAAAGCATTAGAAATGTACCTAAGAGATATTGATGCGGTTTTACCAGATGACTATTCAAACTTATTAAAATGATACATAAAAAATACTTCGGAATAATAGATGCCAAACAATTAGATTCTCTCAATTTTAATCAAATTGACACCTATTTATTTGACAAAAAATTAGCATATAAAAGCTATAGACAAACAAATACAAAACCAACACATACTAGTGAGTTAGGTGTAGTAAAAAATAGACTTGAAATTTCTGATAAAAATATGAGCTATTTATATATTGATGAAGTTACCGAAGTAGTTCATGATTTTCTTTTAGAACACTATAAAGCTGGTATTGGAGGAGAGAAAGCCTTATTTCAAAGAGATTTTGATGATGAAACATTTGGATTACCCGAATTAGAAAAGAAAAAGGTAGCCTTAGATTACTTTAATAAATATTTTAATTTAGTAAAAGGAGACTTTCCAATAGGTATGGAATACAACTCTAAACGAGAGATAGTAGCCGAAAAAAGATTTAAAACACTGTATGCTCTTAGAGAATCTTTTAGATATCAATTGCAAGAGCCCAATAATTTAGTTTTATCATACCTCCTTGGAAGTTTAGATTATTTTAGTAGAGAAACATTTGAATCTCTTCCTTTTTTAATTAAAATGTTCAATTTTGAAAATATTCTATCCATTCTGATTGACTTAAATAAAAAATTTAATTTTGAGCAAGAAAATTTTTTTACTCCAAAAACGAAAGCACAAAACATCTATGAAGAATATCATGAGCAATTCTATTCTTTAAAGCAGCTAGATTTTATAGAACAAGAGCTTAACATTGAATATAATAAAAAACCTAAATATATTACTAGTCTTTATTTCTTTTTTAAAAACGAAAAAAAATTAAAAATCCCTAAAGAACCAACTTTTAGGGAAATCATAAATCATTATTTTAATACTAAATTTAATAGGATTAAAGTTAGTGATTCATCAAGTAATTCACATCAAAAAAGGTTAAAACAGCTATCAAAAGAATGGGATGATTTTCAAAATAAGTAGCCTTTTTTTACCATTGACCCAACTTCGGTCTTTCTGACCCAGAAATACCCAGTATTTCCTCAACTGACCCTTTCAGTGCCCTTTTAATAACATCAATGTCTTCCTAACTTGCGCTTAGTTAAGTGCTGCTAGTGAAGACGTTGTGTTTATGGTATAAATTCATCATACTTTTTAGCAAGCATTTATTAATAGATTTATTAATAATACTTAAAAATTTAAAGTATGAAAACAACAGTTAATTTTAGAATTTACAACGAATACAAAGAAGAGCTTCAAATTCTAGCAAACAAAAGAGGAGAGAAAATTTCAGTAATTATTAGAGAAATAATTTCTGATTATCTATGTGAATTAAAAAAAGCTAATTCAGATAATAAACCAAATGTAATTACAATATTCATAGACGAAAAAGAAAACAATAATTCGTATTAAATCTATTCATTATGATAAGTAATACAATAGATAGAATTACGGATGATATAGCAAACAATCAAAAACTACTCGAAAACAATAGTACATTGAGTAGTTGTTTGGTTGTTAAAAAAGCCAACACATGGGTTGAAGAAGCTAAAAATAGACCAATACCCAATATGCTCTTTAGTGAATTGTGGTATGAAAAAGAAGTTTGTATTCTTTTTGCAGATACAAATTTAGGGAAATCTATTCTAGCCGTTCAAATTGCAGATAGTATCAGTAGAGGAACTGCTATTTCTGGCTTTAAATTAGAAAGTGACCCCAGAAAAGTACTGTATTTAGACTTTGAGTTGTCTGATAAACAATTTGAAAACCGTTGTTCAGAAGAATATCAAAACCATTATCAATTTAGCTCTAATTTTTTAAGAGCTGAAATTAATACCGAACTTGATATACCTAAAGAGTTTAAAGGTGTTGAAGATTACCTATGCGCTACATTAGATATAATTATTAAAAATAATGATGTCTCGGTTTTAATAATTGATAATCTTACTTTTTTAAGTAGTGAAAATGAGAAAGCAAAAGATGCTTTAGTTTTAATGAAAACTCTTAAAAAATTATCACAGAAAGAGGATTTATCAATTCTAGTTTTAGCACATACACCTAAAAGAGATGAATCTAAACCCATCAGTAAAAATGATTTAGCAGGTAGTAAAATGTTAATGAATTTTTGTGACAGTTCGTTTGCCATTGGTACAAGTTCTCAGGACGCTTCATTTAGATATATCAAACAAATTAAACAACGTAATACAGAACATTTATATCATTCTGAAAATGTAATAGTATGTAGTGTAGAAAAGGAATCTAACTTTTTAGAATTTCAGTTTGTAGAATTTGGATCAGAGAAAAATCATCTTAAAACTTTTGGTTCTTCAGACTTAGAAGAAAGAGACGAGCAGATGAAGTCTTTAATTTCTGAAGGAAAGTCAAATGTTCATATAGGTGAAATATTTAGTTTA
Organism: Polaribacter sp. Z014; assembly: GCF_023555435.1. Lineage (NCBI taxonomy): Bacteria > Pseudomonadati > Bacteroidota > Flavobacteriia > Flavobacteriales > Flavobacteriaceae > Polaribacter > Polaribacter sp. Z014. The sequence goes on along the minus strand of NZ_JALCZP010000023.1, from coordinate 1,097 downwards.
TCCGAAGGAGCTGTTAGAAAAAGAAGAAAAAAACTAGATATCTAGAATGAATGCTTCTGATGTACATACTATAGCAAAAGCTCTTTCAAAAGAAGAGTATATAAAGCTATACGAAATAATCAGAAGTGAAGTAAACCCAGATCCTATAAAACTAAAAAAGAAAAATAAGTTACCAGATTTTACACTAGAAGATGGATTGCGTTATTTACTAAAGAATCACATAACAAAAACAATTAAAACATAATCGTACCATTCGTACCCATAATAATGGTACGAATGGTACGAGGTGTATATATAATATGAATAATTCTTATAAGTATAGTTTAGACAGAACAAGTAAAAAATTTGTTTGCCCCAATTGCCATAAAAAGACCTTTGTGAAATTTATTGACAAGGAAACAAAACATTATCTAAATGATATTGATGGCAGATGTGATAGAGAAAGTAAGTGTGGTTATTTTAAAAAACCTTCAAATAACATTTGTATTACAAATAACAATAACTCTATCACAACTGTAATACAACCAACGTATCACAGTAAAGATATTGCAGTAAAATATTGTGATACATTGCAACAAAGTAGCTTTATTACCTATTTATTAAGCACTTTTAGCGTAAAAAGTGTAATACAAGCCATAAAAACGTACAACATTGGTATTACAAACTATTGGCAAGGAGCAACTATATTTTGGCAAATAGATACTAAAAAAAAAATAAGAGGTGGTAAAATTATGTTGTACAATTGTAACACAGGTAAAAGGGTGAAACAACCTTATAATCATGTTAGTTGGATGCACAAGCAATTGAAGTTAGACAACTTTGTATTACAACAATGTTTATTTGGTTTACATCAAATAAATAATATTTCAAAAGATGATACTATTTGTATTGTAGAATCTGAAAAAACTGCCGTAATAATGAGTATAGTAATACCAAATTTCCTATGGTTAGCTACAGGTAGTAAAACAGGTTTTAAAAAAGAAATGCTACAACCTATAAAAGAGTATAAAGTTATTGCCTACCCAGATAAAACAGAATACAAATCATGGAATGAAAAAGCAATACTTTTAAATAAAGAAGGATTTACTATTCAATGT
>NZ_JALCZP010000022.1:0-60802 GCF_023555435.1 Polaribacter sp. Z014 | reverse complement strand
AGTTTATCTGTAATGTAAATGTCTCTAGAAACATTCTGAATTTGATCTACCATTAAATGTACTTCTCCAGTATTTTCCATTGTAAGTTCTAAAGGCACTTCTAATTCATTAGAGATTTCTTGTACACCTGCAATTACATAATTGTTATCATCTGAAGGGAATTTCCAGTAAAGGTCTGTTTTACCAGTTTCATATACTTTAGAATCATATCCGTTATCAAAATTAAAAGAATTTACTTTATCAAAAGAAATTGCTATTTGATGGTGTAAGAATAAGTCTTCAGCATTTTTATATTCGAAACCTAATTTAATAACAGGTAATAAATTGCTTTTAGTTTCAGTTTTACTACTTTTTGCATTTGTTTTAAAGAACACCGATTGTGCATCTTCACCACCTTCTTCGGTTACATAAGCTCTTTGACTATTATCAAATTTTATAACTCCACCAGTTCCGTTTCCTTCTACAAAGAAACCTTGTGCCATGGCTATATATGGTTTAGGTTCTTTATATTTAGCAGTACCTAAACCAGAAGTTCCGTTATCTTTATTACTAGGGATAGAACTATCTGCAGCTGTTGCTGTTGCTAAGTTAAGTGTTGCATATCCACCAATGTATCCACCAAATATGTGTCCATCGATTCCTTTTCCTTCACCGATAGCACTTTTGTGATGTTCCCAGAAATATAGTGTTTGATTAATAGAACTATCATTGTCATCTAAAAATTTTCTTGCATTTAAAGCAGAAGGGAAGGGATTACCTATTAAATAAGATTGTCCTTCAGTGATCTGTTTTGTTTTAAACTCACCATCATTAGGGGTACCCACAAATGTATAGTTTTGTTTTCTTCCAGGTCCTTTAAAAGTATAACCATCACCTCTATCTATAAGTCCTTTTTTATATTTATGTAACCAATTAGCTCTTCCATCACTAGCAGGAGCATACGTGTAAACCCAATAATCTGCTAAGGAAATGCCAGTTCCAGTAAATGAACCATCATATCCACCAACAAAAGTAATCGCTTTAGCTGTGTTTGCTGTTGTACCATCTCTAAGAACAGACTCTAAAGTATAGGTGTCTTTATTTAAAGTTGTAACTGGTGAACTCATGTAGTTATAACGATACAAACTAGGTACTTCTGAGTTTTGATCTACAAATAATTGTCCATCACCAGAAACTGTACTAGCATTTGTGTGTGTTTGTATTAATTGAGCAGAAGAACCAGATAAACGAATGTCTCCATTTAATTCAATATCATTTGTAACCACTAATAATTGATCTGTTACTCTTAATTCATTGTTCTTAGCAACCTTTAATTTTCTTGCACTTAATCGATTGTTTATATGATTGTAATCTTGATCTACTATCACATAACGAGATCTGTCTGGAAAACCATTATCCCAAGTACCATCCTTATTTGTGGTAGTTTCCTTAATTCTGTGTAAACCTAACAATGTATTTGCTTGTTTATCGGAATTTTTTATTTCTGAGATTAATGGATCTTCAGGATGTCTTTTAGTATTACTATCTGCTGTGACATATCCCGATTGATACGTCTCTATTGCGTCATCTATAAATACTACCCATTCCTTAGCATCATATTCTTTATTAGGTGCTGTTACTTTATCTATTCTAACAAATGAAGTATTGTCTGTAATATTAGAAACGATATCATATCTATTTGCCCATGCATAATTTCCTATAGCAGATGAAAGTGTAATAATGTCATTTGCTCCATTAATATCCGTTAATGCGCTGTTTTGTATAATTGTTGCACCTCCTAAATTTGTTATATCAGAAGTTTTTTTGTTTTTAAACAAGATAGATTTACCTACTTTTAGTTCAGAATCTACTATTACTTCAGTAGTTGGTGTTGCTATTGTTAACGCATCAACTTCGGCAATAGTTTTATCTTTATACAATTGAATTTTTATTGTATTCGCAGGAATATCAGTTGTACCAATATTTGTTATCTCTATCCATCTTTCTTTACCAAATTGATAGACTTGCGTAATCATAGCGTCTGCAGCTTCTGGAATATCTCTATAGTCTAGATTACCTTCAGCTGGGTTCTTTGGATCGAAATTACCATCTGTATCTCCAAAAGAGTTTTCTAAAGTAGTTAAAGATGTTATTTTGTTGTTAGGGGTTGTTCCTCCATCATTTACGGTAAAACCAATAGTAGGGTTGTCTGTATTATCATCAAAAGCATCATCTAAACCATCACCGTCTGTATCTTTTCCTGCAAGTGTGTTCCGTGGGGCTCCATTTTCTGCAATGTCAAGAATACCATCATTGTCTGAATCTGCATCTAAATAATCTGGTATTTTATCACCATCGGTATCTACAGGTATAAAAACTTTACCACCTACTTCGTAAACATCATCGATACCGTTATTATTGGTGTCTGTAATGGCAGTACCAATACCACTTGGAGGAATATAACCTGCTGTAGTTTGTACTTCTATATTATCTGGTATACCATCATTGTCTGCATCAATATCTATATAGTCTGGTATTCCGTCTCCGTCTGATGATGTTAGCGAGTTACCTGTATCTGCACTACTTGGAATTCCGTTAGTTGATGGTGTTTTACCAATAACTCCATCTGCCATTCCATCATGATTCTCGTCTTTACCTCCAGTTTCTATAACATCTGGAATACCATCGTTGTCTGAATCTAAATCTAATCGATTTGGGATGCCATCTCCGTCTGAATCTGTATTACATAATTGTCTTACTATAATGTCATCAATAGCTAAATCGTTTCCAAATGTTGCTTTTGTATTGTTTCTGATTACAACAGTAATGTCGCTGTTATTTAATGTAGTTAAAGGAGCATTTGTACCGTAATATTTCCATGCATCTTTACTGCCTGCTTTTTCTCTAACAATGTTTCCTGTATTTACAGAAGGACCTAAAAGTTTTCCGTTTTGCCAAAGTTCTATTTGTATGTTTGGTAAAACTCTAAGAGGATCATCATTAAGGTTATTGTCAACATCTAAATTTAATACCCAAAAAGACACGTCTAAAAGAGCACCTGCTGTAACACCTTTTATTGTTTTTTTATAAATAATGTCAAGAGTTTTACCTGCATTTACCATTAACATATTGTCATTTGTAGGTTTTAAGCTACCACTTGTGTGATCTCCTACGGTTTGCCATCTATCATTTGCCCAACTTGCAGAGTTAGGTATGTTATTAAATACTGCGTAAAGATCATCTTGTAAATCACGACTATAATCATTACTACGTGGATTTTTTAATTCTTTATATGTATAATTTGTAATTATATCATTAGATAGTGGTGTACTCGTAGTGGCATTACTAGATCCAAAATTTTCATAAAGTAGAGGGGTTCCATAGTTTCCACATATATCTTCATCAACATCTAAAATACCATCATTGTCATCATCTAAATCACAAATATCACTAATACCATCTCCGTCTGTATCTAAGTTGCCAGAAGAAGCTGCATCACAACGATTCCCTACAGTAATATCTTCATCATTAGAATCTCCCGAGTCATAATTTGTAATTACGGTATCATTTGGAGTTGTTACTTTAGCTGTTGCGCTATTTTGGTATACACCCAAAGTTTGGTTCATAGGTACATTTACATCAAAGATAATGGTAACACTTCCTTTACCATTAATGTCAAAAGTTCCCCAGTTAAGTGTCTTATCTCCTACTTTTGGTTTTGTAGTACTAGTTTGTCTAGCATTGTTTAAAACAACATTAGCGCCAGATGCATAGGTGAAACCTGCGGGTAAAATGTCTTCTGCTGATACACCTTTTAAATTTACTTCAGAAGTGTTTTTTAAGGTTATCTCATACGTACCATTTTCACCAATATTAACATTAGGTGTGGTTGTTTTTTTAGTTACAACTAAACCTCCTGTAGGTATTTGTAATACAATTAAATCGAATAATATAAGATCTTGTTTTGAGCCTGCAGTAAGTTCTAAATTTGTTGTATTAGGTGTAAAATTACTATTCTTTACATCAATATCCCAAGCACCTTTGTCTCCAGAAGTATTTCCGGGAGCTGGATTAGAATATCCATTTGAATTAGCAAAATCATTTGGAAAACTACCAAATGCATTGTCTGATACGTGTATATATTCACCGTTTAAAGAATTGTCTCCTTGTAATGAACCAATAGATATGCTTCCTGCTACATCTCCAGAAAACACTTTGTACCCATTAACGGGTATTTTTATTTCTTGTGCAGTATTGTTACTTCCTACATAACCTCTTAGACCATCATATATATATACTTGATTAAAGCCAGGTTCTTTTTTTGGAGATTTATAAACTACAAGCATTTGCCAAGCTCTAGCATTTTCTTGAGAAAGGGCACATGCACCTCTCAAAGCAGCATAGTCATTTGTTAAAATAACATCAGCAGTATAAGTCCCTGCAGGGTTTGGTAAAGCTTTTACTTTTTCTGTAATATCTGCTATATAGCCTTCGTATTTTAAATCTTCAGATGCAAATTTAACAGTTTCTGCATATCCTTTGTCACTTTGTATCGTTTGTGTTATTCCGTTAGGAAATTTAATAGGGATTGTGGTAGATAAAGGTGCGTATTGACTTAATCTCCAAGATGCTTGATTAGGTTCTCCATGATCTACTAAAGCAAACCATTGTATATAAACTGCTTGTATTTCTGCATCTGAAGGTAATATTAATTTTGCACTTGTAGCTGCTCCTTCGTTCTTAGAACAACTATAATTATTACCTTTTTGATATTCTATTTCAGTATTACCTATTTGTGTATAGGTTAAGTTAGCTCCTGAAATTTTTTTGTAAAGAGAAAAATTATTATTTGTATTGGATTTTTGCGCACTCATAGAAAAGGAAGTGGCAAATAATAATACGGTAAGTATTGTTAAGCTTTTTAAACTGTTTTTAAATAGGTGTTGAATTTCCCCAAATTCACATACCTGAAAAGTAGTATCCTTCATAGTTTCTTTTAAAAAAAATGTTTTTTGTGGGGGAGTCGATAAAATGTAGGGAGTATCAAGATATCAATATCTTAATCTTTGCAAATGTACAAATAAATTGTTCTAAACAAAAAAATAACTAACTTATTTTTCTATTAATTGTGAGGCATTTTTTATTTACAACAGTATCCTATAAGACCTCTAAAAATTACGTTTATTTAATTTAAAATGCTACTCTTTTGTTAAAATTAAAGTTTCAATAAACGTAGTCTTCTTGAATTATTTATATTTGATGATTGAAAGAAATTAAAATAGGTAATCTCTTATTTAATCACTCTTTTAGCTATTAGTTTTACCTTATGAAAAACATATTTATTTTTTTATTCCTAACAATTAGTTTAGGAATGTTCTCTCAAATAGAAGATCCTATTAAATGGTCTGCCTCTGTAGAAAAAGTTTCTGATACCGAATTTATTTTAGTATCTACAGCAACCATAGAAAAAGGATGGCATTTGTATTCTCAAAATGTGCCAGAAGATGGGCCAATACCCACAACATTTACCTATAATAATTCACAAAATAATTTTTCTTTAGAAGATAAAACATCCGAAGAAAAAGGACATACAATAGATGATCCTGTTTTTGAAATGAAAATTAAGTTTTTTGAAAACAGTGCTGTATTTAAACAAAAGGTAAAAATAACTTCAGACATCAATACTATTAAAGGAGTTGTAGAATTTATGGTTTGTGACGATTCTAAATGTTTACCTCCTACGGAAATAGATTTAATATTTGAAATCCCTAATAAAACGAATAATAAATTTGATACTCAAGATAGTTTCTTAAATCCTATAAAATGGAAAACATCTGTAGAAAAAATTTCTGAAGATGAATATGATTTAGTTATAAATGCAGAAATAGAAGAAGATTGGCATGTGTATTCTCAATATTCTGCAGACGGTGGTTCCCTGCCAATTATCATTACCAAAGCAAATAAAAATGATGATTATGTATTAAAAGGAAAAGCTGTAGAAAGTGATACTATCAAAAAATTTAGTACTATTTTTAATGTAGAAGAAACTTATTTTGATAAGAAAGCTACTTTAAAGCAAAGAATAAAATTAAATAATAGAGATGTTTCTACGGTTGCTTTAAATTTAACCGGTCAGGTTTGTAAAGAAGCCTGCATACAAATAGATGAGGATTTTACTTTTTCTTTAAATGGTGAAAATGAAAGTGCCAATGCTGTAAATACGCCTATAGTAGATAATAAAGTTACAAATAGCCTTTTGTATGGTATAAATACAGAAGATGTATCTTTTTCAACTGTAAAATGCGACACAGAAGTAAGTAGTAACTCTAACGAAATACAAAAAGGAGGAAAGTCTTTATGGAGTATTTTTGGACTCGGTTTTTTAGGCGGATTATTAGCCTTACTAACGCCTTGTGTTTTTCCGATGATTCCTTTAACGGTTAGTTTTTTTACAAAGAAAAACGGTCAAAATAAAGGAGAAGGAGTTTCTAAAGCTTTATTATATGGCTTCTTTATTTTTGCAGTTTACATTATTTTAAGTATTCCTTTTCATTTATTAGATTCTGTAAATCCAGATATTTTGAATGAAATTTCTACCAACATTTGGTTAAATAGTATCTTCTTTATCGTTTTTGTGTTTTTTGCATTTTCTTTCTTCGGATATTATGAGTTAACATTACCGTCTAGTTGGACATCAAAAACTACGGAGGCAGAAAGTTCTGGTGGTATTATTGGTATCTTTTTTATGGCATTAACTTTGGCAATTGTATCTTTTTCTTGTACCGGACCAATTTTAGGATCGCTTTTAGCAGGTTCTTTAACAGGAGATGGTGGTGCATGGCAATTAACTGCGGGTATGGCAGGTTTTGGAGTTTCTTTAGGTTTGCCTTTTGCTTTGTTTGCAATGTTTCCGAATATGATGAATGCTTTACCAAAATCTGGTGGATGGTTAAATACAACCAAAGTAATCTTAGGGTTTTTAGAATTGGCTTTAGCGTTTAAATTCTTATCAAATGCAGATTTAGTAGCGCATTGGGGAATTTTAAAAATAGAACCTTTCTTAGGACTTTGGATTATAATTTTTGCAGGTTTAGCCTTATACTTATTGGGGAAAATAAAATTTCCGCATGATTCTCCCATTAAAAAATTATCATTTTCTAGAATTGCAGGAGGTGTTTTAGTGACTGCTTTTGTTATTTATTTAGCATCAGGATTTATGGTGAATAAAGAAACAAAAACATTTACTCCTCTAATGCTATTAAGTGGTTTAGCGCCACCCGTTGGATATAGTTTTTTATACCCGAATGAATGCCCTAATAATTTAGATTGTTTTAAAGATTTAAAAACAGGAATTGCGTATGCTAAAAAAGTTAACAAACCAATTATCTTAGATTTTACTGGTTATGCGTGTGTAAATTGCAGAAAAATGGAAGAACATGTTTGGCCAAATCCAGAGATTGATAATTATTTAAGAAACGAATATGTTTTAATATCTCTTTATGTTGATGATAAAAAAACACTGCCAAAAGAAGAACAAATTTTAGTGAATCGTATTAATGGAGGAACTAGAAAACTAGATAATTACGGACACAAATGGGCGAATTTTCAAACGCAGTTTTTTAAAACTAATTCGCAACCCTATTATGTGTTATTAAATGCTGATGGAACAAAAATATTAAATCAGGCAGTTGGGTATACGCCAGATGAAAACGAGTATGCACAGTTTTTAGAATGCGGATTAGAAGTGTTTAAAAAGCAGTAATTAAAAATAAGGATGAAACTCTTGTAAGTTGTAATTTTATCAAAATAAAATATGGAAAAGTCAGATTTAGAACATTATTTTTATCCATTTAGAGAAAATATTGTAGGTATCAATCAGACCTTTTTATCTCCTTATGGAGAACAGAAATTAATTTATACGGATTGGACCGCAAGTGGAAGATTATATGCACCAATTGAAGATAAAATATTACATCAATTTGGACCTTTTGTAGCAAATACCCATACAGAAACCTCTACTTCTGGTGCGGCAATGACATTGGCGTATCATGAAGCTAGAAACATTATTAAACATCATGTAAATGCAACCGATCATGATGTTTTAATTACTACAGGTACCGGAATGACAGGTGCTGTCAATAAATTTCAACGTATTTTAGGTTTAAAAGTATCTGAAAACTTAAAGAATTACACAACCATTCCGCAAGATTTAAAACCCATTGTTTTTGTTAGCCACATGGAGCATCACTCTAACCAAACATCTTGGTTAGAAACGATTGCAGATGTTGAGGTTGTGCCGTGTAATAAGGAAGGATTGTTGTGTATAGAAGAGTTTGAAAAATGTATTTTAAAACATCAACATAGAAAAATAAAAATTGTTTCTATAACATCATGCTCTAATGTAACAGGTATAGAAACTCCATATCATGAAGTTGCAAAATTAATTCATAGTTATAACGGCTTGTGTTTTGTTGATTTTGCCTGTTGTGCGCCTTATGTTGATATAAATATGCATCCAGAAAATGAAGAAGAGTCTTTAGATGCCATTTTCTTTTCTCCGCACAAATTTTTAGGAGGTCCGGGAACTTCTGGAGTCTTAATTTTTAATAAAAAACTATATAAAAACACCATTCCAGATAATCCAGGAGGTGGTACTGTTAGTTATACAAATCCTTGGGGACAACATGATTATTTTAATGATGTAGAAACAAGAGAAGATGGTGGTACTCCAGGTTTTTTACAAACGATTAGAATAGCACTTTCTATTCAGTTAAAAGAAAAAATGGGTGTTGCAAACATCAAAAAAAGAGAAGAAGAAATTAATAAAGTTGTATTTAAAACGTTAGAAAGTTTACCAGAAGTAAAAATTTTAGCACCAAACCAAAAAGAACGATTAAGCATCTTTTCCTTCTATTTTGAAAAATATCATTTTAACCTTGTTGTAAAATTATTGAATGATAGATTTGGAATACAAACCAGAGGAGGATGTTCTTGTGCAGGAACGTATGGGCATTTTTTATTAAATGTAGACCACGCAACTTCCGATAGAATTAAGGAAGAAATTTTACATGGCTGTAATATCCAAAAACCAGGTTGGGTGCGTTTGTCTGTGCATCCAACAATTACAGCCGAAGAACTAGATTTTATCTGTAACTCTTTAAAAGAACTTGCAGAAAACATTAAAGAGTGGTCTAAAGACTATATTTATGAGGCAATTAAAAATGATTATAGCCATAAAACAGTAGCGCCAATAGAAAAAGAATTAGTAACAGCATGGTTTAAAATTTAGAATACTGTTCCGAATTCCTTTTTAGTTGAAGAAATTCATAATGGCAGCCATTTTATTTATGTACTTTTTAATAATTTATCAATTTTTTTATAAAAAATGCTATTTAGTTTGTTTGTTTCAATTTAATCTTTAGATTTGTTCCTTCAAACAAAGAGAATACAAATGTTAAACAACACTTTTACTCGTTTCTATTTTTACTTTTACTTTTTTAGTAAGAGAGGAGACTTTGTAACATGTTGTTAAGTAACATTCATATCATATAAAGTCTCGAAATTATTTCGAGGCTTTTTTTTTGACATTATTTTTAATTAATGAATAAGATTATTGCTATACAGGGAGCTGAAGGCTCAAACCACCATAAAGTTGCACGCAATTTTTATGGAACCACTATACAATTAAAAGAATGTATGTCTTTTGATGAGTTGGTAGACAGTTTGTTAGATCATACCGCAGATTTGGGTGTTATGGCTTTAGAGAATACTATTGCGGGTTCTATAATTCCTAATTACGCCTTAATTGATAAATATAATTTACACATAACGGATGAAGAGTATTTAAATATTCATCATCATTTAATGGCATTAAAAGGTCAGAAAATAGAAGATATTAAAGAAGTTTGGTCGCACCCAATGGCATTGTTACAATGCAAGGAGTTTTTTAAAAAACATCCGCATATAAAATTGGTAGAAGATGTAGATACAGCAGAAGTTGCCAAAAGAATTTCGAAAGAAAATTTAGTAGGTATTGCAGCCATTGCACCAAAAATTGCAGCTGAAATATTTAATCTAGAGGTAATTGAAGATAAACTTCAAACCATAAAAGAAAATGCTACACGTTTTGTAATTGTACAAACTGATGAGCCAGAAGTTGATGTAGAGGTAAATAAAGCTTCTTTAAAATTTCAATTGAATCATAAAAGAGGTAGTCTGGCAGCAATTTTAAATGTGTTGAGTGATTGTAAAATGAACTTAACCAAAATACAGTCTTTACCAGTGATAGAAACTCCTTGGAAATATTCTTTTTTTGTGGATGTAACTTTTGAAGAATATAAAGAGTACGAAAAAGCGAAAGCGATTTTAGAAATAATGGCAGAAGAATTCAAGATTTTAGGAACTTATAAAAACGGAAGGCTATAGCCTTTCCTGAATTTATTTCAGGATCTTTATTATAAAAAGAGATGATACAACCAGCTAAAAGATTAGACACAGTGCAAGAATACTATTTCTCTAAAAAATTAAGAGAAGTTAGAGGATTAGCAGCGGCAGGAAAACCAATTATCAATATGGGAATTGGGTCTCCAGATTTGCAACCACCAATAGAAGTTTTAGAAGCAATTTCTAATAGTTTGGGAGATGCTAGTGCGCATAAATATCAATCGTATCAGGGCTTACCAGAACTAAGAACTGCCATTTCTAAATTCTATAAAAACAAGTTTTCTGTAGATGCAAATCCAGAAAATGAGATTTTACCTTTAATGGGAAGTAAAGAAGGAATTATGCATATTTCTATGGCTTTTTTAAACGAAGGCGATAAAGTATTAATTCCGAATCCTGGGTATCCAACCTATACATCAGTAACGAAGTTAGTAGGTGCAGAACCATTATTTTATAATTTAAGTGATGCTACAGATTGGCAACCAGATTTTGAAGCTTTAGAAGCGCAAGATTTAAGTGATGTAAAAATTATGTGGGTCAATTATCCGCACATGCCAACAGGTACAAATGCAACTTTAAAAACATTTGAAAAATTAGTTGCTTTTGGTAAAAAACACCATATTTTAATTATAAATGACAATCCGTATAGTTTTATTTTAAATGATAAACCTATCAGTATTTTACAAGTAGAAGGCGCAAAAGACATTGCTTTAGAATTAAATTCTTTAAGTAAGACTTTTAATATGGCCGGTTGGCGCGTTGGTATGTTGTTAGGAAAAGCAACGTACATCAACGAAGTTTTAAAAGTAAAATCTAATATGGATTCTGGTATGTTCTACGGAATTCAAAAAGGAGCTATAGAAGCTTTACAATTGTCTGATGACTGGTTTTTAGCTCAAAATAAAATTTACGAAGAACGTAGAAGTTTAATTTGGCAATTGGCAGATAAATTGGATGCAGTTTATGATAAAAACTCTACAGGATTGTTTGTTTGGGCAAAAATACCCGAAGGAAAAAAGTCTGAAGAAGTAACAGATGCTGTTTTGTATGATAATGATATTTTTATTACTCCAGGAACCATTTTTGGTTCTCAAGGAGAAGGATATATCCGTTTTTCATTATGTGTAACAACAGATATTATAAAAGAAGCAATTTCAAGGCTATAAGCTATTGGCCTCTAGCTTTTCGCAAACAGCTAAAAGCGAATAGCTAAAAGCAAAAAAGAAACAAAATGAAGAATATATACATGATTGGTATTGGTTTAATTGGCGGTAGTTTTGCTATCGACATTAAAAAGAACCATCCAGACGCCGTAATTCATGGAATTAGTAGAAAAGATGAAACCTTAAACAAGGCTTTAGAATTGAACCTAATTGACAAGAAAGCAACTTTAGACGATATTGAAAATGCAGACTTGGTAATTATATCAATTCCGGTAGATGCAACGGTAAAATTATTACCAACAATTTTAGATAAAGTATCTGATGACGGTTTAGTGTTTGACGCTGGATCCACAAAAGAAGCAATTTGTAAAGTGGTTGAACATCATCCCAAAAGAAGAAATTTTTTAGCATGTCATCCAATTGCCGGAACAGAAAATTCTGGACCAACAGCAGCTATATCCGGCTTATACGTTGGAAAAACCAATATTATTTGCGAAGTAGAAAAGACAACTTTTAAGCTTCAAGAAAAAGCATTAAAGCTTTTTATGGATATTGGAATGCGTATTCGTTACATGGACCCGGTTTCTCATGACAAGCATATTGCGTATGTTTCGCACTTGTCTCACATAAGTTCATTTATGTTAGGAAAAACGGTTATTGATAAAGCAAAAAATGAACGCGATATTTTTGATATGGCGGGTTCTGGATTTGCATCTACAGTTCGTTTGGCAAAAAGTAGTCCAGCAATGTGGACACCAATATTTAAACAGAATAAAGAAAACGTAATAGAAACATTAGAAGAATACATCAATAATTTACAACAGTTTAAAGAGTTGATGCAAAAAGATGATTTCTCTGAAATTTTTAACGAAATGGAGAGCACAAATCACATAAAACAAATTTTAAACGGCATAAAATAATAAGCCAAAACAAGTAGAAAAATGGAGAATACTAAAGAATTGAGAACATGGTTGGACGATATGAAATTAAATCATCCACTAGTAATAGCAGGGCCTTGTAGTGCAGAAACCGAAGAACAGGTTTTAAAGATTGCACACGAACTAAAAGATTCTGATGTAAGCTATTTTAGAGCAGGAATATGGAAACCAAGAACAAGACCAGGAATGTTTGAAGGTGTTGGTGAAATTGGTTTACACTGGTTAAAGAAAGTAAAAGAAGAAACAGGTATGAAAACCTGTACAGAAGTTGCAAATGCAGCGCATGTAAAGTTAGCTTTAGAGCATGATGTAGATTTATTATGGATTGGTGCACGTTCTACAGTATCACCTTTTATCATGCAAGAAATTGCAGATGCTTTGGCAGGAACAGACAAAATTGTATTGGTTAAAAATCCAGTAAATCCAGATTTAGCTTTATGGTTAGGTGGTATTGAAAGATTATATACTGCAGGAATTAAAAACTTAGGAGCAATTCATAGAGGATTTTCTACATATGAAAAATCTAAATACAGAAATACTCCAGAATGGCAATTAGCAATTGAGTTTCAAAATAAATTTCCAGACTTACCATTAATCAACGATCCATCTCATATTACTGGTAAGAGAGACATGATTTTTGATGTTTGTCAAACAGCTTTAGATTTAAACTTCGATGGTTTAATGATTGAGACTCACTTTGACCCAGAAAACGCTTGGTCTGATGCTGCGCAACAAGTTACTCCTGATGCTTTAAAGCAAATAATGCAAGACTTAAAAGTGAAGAAAGAAACTGAAACTGCAGTTAGTTACAGAGAACCTTTAGAAAACTTAAGAGCACAAATTAACGTAGTAGATGATCAATTAATCGATTTATTAGGTAAAAGAATGCAAGTTGCCGACAAAATTGGTCAATTAAAGAAAGACGAAAACGTTGCTGTTTTACAATCACGTCGTTGGAACGAGATTTTAGGAAACATGGTTATGGAAGGTAGCGGTAAAGGTTTAAGTGAAGAATTTGTTTTAAAAATGTTTAAAGCAATTCACCAAGAATCTATCGTTCATCAAGAAAAAATTATCAACGGATAATAATCTAAGAAGATTATGCTGAACTTGTTTTAGTATCTGTTATCATTTTATATTTTAAATACCTTCAAGTTTTATAATTTGAAGGTATTTTTTTTGGGCGTTACCAAGCAAAAAAGCTTGGTCAGGCTTTCACACTTGCTTTTTTTGTTAAAAAAACAAAAAAGAGCTCAAACAATTGCTCAATCCTTAACGCTTAGTGAGAACCTAAAAGTGATTTTCTTTAAGACTACTAGTAGGCTATTCAGACCTCACAGGTTTTTAAAACCTGTGAGGTCTTTTTTTAATATGCGATAAATTACAACAATTGTCACTTTTTAAGTGTAGTTAAGTGTCTTAACTACAGTAATATAACGATAACATTTGCAAGCGTGTCATTTCGACCCAGCTAGTGCTCGTTTGCAACGAGTACCGAAGCTAATATTCTATATGTTATTGGCACTCTTTACAAACGAGCGCGAGCAAAGTAGGAGAAACAACATTTAGTTAACAAAAAAGACCGCCAATAGGCAGTCTTTTATCTAAATAATAATATTTAATTATTACGTTATTTTGTATACGGAATTCTTCTAGACACCTTTCTCATTAATACATTAATTAGATCTTGAGCATCAGAACCAAGACTTCCTTTTATTTTTTTATGGTAATTAACCACTAATTCATCATCAACAGTGCTGGTAAAATCCATAT
The DNA here is from genome assembly GCF_023555435.1 of Polaribacter sp. Z014. Classification (NCBI taxonomy): domain Bacteria; kingdom Pseudomonadati; phylum Bacteroidota; class Flavobacteriia; order Flavobacteriales; family Flavobacteriaceae; genus Polaribacter; species Polaribacter sp. Z014. The sequence continues at coordinate 46,506 of NZ_JALCZP010000022.1, read as the reverse complement.
TCATAGTTGCGCTATTTGTAGCAAACATTCCGCCAGTTAAAACAGCAAGTCCAATTGCAGCTCCATTAGACATTGGTTTAGAAGTTTCGTAAGTACCAGTAATTATTGCTTCTACGCCTAATATTTTCCCTAATTCACTTGGTAGGTATTCATCATATGAATGAATATCTATTCCATTCTTTTTTAATAAAGCATTTGTTCTTGTAGGGTTTTGAACACCAACTAATAAAGTGCCTCTTTTTTTTCTAGTTAAAAACCAAGTATGCATCGCTTTTTGTATATCTAAAGCTTCATTTTTACCCATATCAATAATTTGTTCAGGACTAAAATCTTTTAATTGTTTTGGTCTTAATTTAACTTGAACATGTAATGGTAATATTGCTATTGTTTTTGTGTTTTCAACATACGTTTCAGCATCATCATGTACATACAATTTTGTTTGTGCATTTGTTACTGTTATACAAATTACAAGTGCAAATAGGGAAATAATTTTTTTCATAATAAATTTTAAAATTTAAAAACGAATATAAGGAGAACTTTAACAATTATTTTAAGATTTAGTTTATTTTTTAACTGGCCTATTGAAAAAACTATTGAATTTGTTACATTAATTCAGCATCTTTGTAGTAATGAAAGGAATCGTATATAAATCTACTGGAAGTTGGTATCAAGTAAAAGCTGATAACGGAGAATTTTACAAATGTAGAATTAAAGGGAAATTCAGAATAAAAGACATCAAAAGTACCAACCCAATTGCGGTTGGAGACAAAGTTGTGTTCGATTTAGAAAAAAAGAATGATGAAGAAACAGGTGTTATCAAAAAAATTATAGATAGAGATAATTTTATTGTGCGTAAATCTGTAAACCTTTCTAAGCAAATACACATTATTGCGTCTAATATAGATCAGGTTTTTTTATTGATTACTATTAATAATCCGCCAACATTTACCACCTTTATAGATCGTTTTTTAGTAGCAACTAGAGCTTATAGAATTGATACTATTTTGGTGTTTAATAAGGTAGATTCTTATGCCATTGAAGAACGAGCTGAGATTTTATACTTAAAAGATATTTACGAAGCTATTGGTTATCGTTGTGTTGAGGTTTCATCAACCCAAAATAAAAATGTAGATACTATTAAAGAAATGATGACCGGTAAAACCTCTATGTTTGTTGGGCATTCTGGTGTTGGTAAATCTACATTAGTAAATGCTATAGAACCTTCTTTAAATTTAAAAACTAAAGAAATTTCAGATCAACATAATCAAGGTAAACACACTACTACTTTTGCGGAAATGTTCGATTTAAGTTTCGATGCAAGAATAATAGACACACCAGGTATTAAAGGTTTTGGTGTTGTAGATATTGACAAATATGAATTAGGAGATTATTTTCCTGAGTTTTTTGCTTTAAAACAAAATTGTAAATTCAATAATTGTATTCATACCAAAGAACCACAATGTGCTGTAAAAGAAGCCTTAGAAAAAGAAGAAGTTTCTTGGTCTCGTTATAAAAGTTACCTGCAAATTTTAAGTGGAGATGAGGACAAAGAACATTTTAGAACAGATGTTTGGAATGAAGAAGATAATGAGTAAACTATGAAAATTGTAATTCAAAGAGTATCGGAAGCCAGTGTAACTATAGATGATCATAAAGTTGCAGAAATAAAAAACGGACTTTTAGTATTATTAGGTATTGTAAATGAGGATACTGAAGAAGATATTAATTACTTGGTTCGAAAAACGGCCAATCTTCGCATTTTTAATGATGAAAACGAAGTGATGAACAAATCTCTGATAGACATTGATGGCGAAGTAATTGTTGTGAGTCAGTTTACGTTACAAGCGGCTACTAAAAAAGGAAACAGACCTAGTTATATTAAAGCAGCAAGACCAGAAGTGGCAATTCCGTTGTATGAGAATTTTGTAGAAACGTTAGAAAAAGAAGTTGGTAAAAAAGTGCCAACAGGTCAGTTTGGTGCAGATATGAAAGTAGCTTTGGTAAATGATGGTCCGGTTACAATTATTATAGATTCTAAAAATAAAGAGTAATTTTTATGCTTTTTTTTGATGTACATACACATAGCATGTGTGCTGACCAGCATGTGTTTTCGATTTTAAATAAATATCCAAATGCTACTAATTTTTCTAAACCTTTTTCAATAGGAATTCATCCTTGGTATATCAAAGAAGAAACAGTAGAACAGGATCTTTTAATTGTTTCGTTACAACTTCAACATAAAAACTGTTTAGCGCTTGGTGAGTGTGGTTTAGATAAAATTTCAGAAACTAATTTTGAACTTCAAAAAGCTATTTTTAAAAAACAAGTGCTACTTTCAGAGAAATATAAAAAACCTTTAATAATTCATTGTGTAAAAGCACATCAAGTAATTATAGAAATTAAAAAAGAATTAAAACCAACTCAAACTTGGGTACTTCATGGTTTTAATAAGAGTATTGAAATAGCAAAAAGTCTCCTTAAAAACGGAGTTGTTTTATCTATTGGAGCTGCTATTATCAAAAATAATAAGTTACAAAAAGTAATTTCCGAAATTTCACTTTCATCTTTCGTATTAGAAACAGATGCTGCAGAAATAGAGATTCAAGAAGTGTATCAGAAAATTGCAACAATAAGAAATATAGAAATAGAGGAACTTGTATCTATAATGAATAAAAATTTTAAAGAGATATTTATAAAATGAGTTGGTTAGAGCGTACGGAATTATTAGTGCAAAAAGAGGGCTTAGAAAAATTGCAAAAAGCCAATATTTTGTTAGTTGGTTTGGGTGGTGTAGGCTCTTATGCCGCAGAATTTATAGCGAGAGCAGGTGTACAAAAAATTACAATTGTAGATGGAGATGTTTTTGATGAAACCAATAAAAATCGTCAATTAACAGCATTAGATTCTACCATTGGTAAATCGAAAGCAAGAGTGTTGGCAGAAAGATTAAAAGAGATAAATTCGGAAATTGAATTGACTGTTTTAGAAGAATTTTTATCACCAGAAAGAGCTTATGAGATTGTAACCAATGAATATAATTATGTTCTAGATTGCATTGATAGTATTACACCAAAAGTGAATTTAATTGTAGCAGCCAAAAGAAAAAAAGTAAAAATTATATCTTCTATGGGTGCAGGTGGTAAATTAGATGCCACCAAAGTAAAAATAAAAGACATAGGCAATACTAAGAATTGCACAATGGCTCGTGTGTTAAGAAAAAGATTAAAAGAACGTAAAGTAGATAAAGGTGTAAAAGCCGTATATTCTGAGGAAGTGCAAATTTCTAACAGTGTAAAAATAACAGATGGTACCAATTTTAAAAAATCTTATTACGGCACAATAAGCTATATGCCAGCACTTTTTGGCTTGCAAGCGGCGGCTTATGTTGTTAATTTCATCATAAAACAAAAATAATACTTTCCAAGGGAAATAAATTACGTATATTTGCCATGGAAAATAAAACAAAAATCAATCTAAATCAATCTAAATTAAATTTAAAATGAAGAAAATAATTTTATCATTAGTAGTAGTGGCATCAGTTTTAACTGCATGTAAAGGAGAAAAGAAGGAGAAAGTAGAAGCTAAAGAAGCTGTAAAAGTTACCGTTAATGTTGCTGAATTAGATAATGTTGATACTTCTGTATCAGTTTTAAACTGGGAAGGAACAAAACCAGGAGGCGCACATAATGGAACTGTAGCTTTAAAAAGTGGAGGTTTATTAATAGAAGATGGTAAACTTACTAATGGCGAGTTTGTAATTGATATGAGTAGCGTTACAAATGTTGATATGAAAGGAGCTGAAGGAGCAGGGAAAATTGAAGGTCATTTAAAAAGTGCAGACTTTTTTGATGTAGCTGTTTATCCTATTTCAAAATTTGTAATTACTAAAGTAGAAGAAGTTGATGGTAAATTAGCCGTTACAGGAAATTTACAAATTAAAGATGTAACAAAAAGTATTACAATACCTGCAACTATCTCTACAGAAAATGGTGTAACAGTTTTTAAAAGTGAATCTTTTAATGTGGATAGAGCAGATTTTAATGTAAAATATGGTTCTAAAAAATTCTTTGAAGGATTAAAAGATAAATTTATAGATGATATTATGACTTTCTCTTTTGTTGTAAAAACGAAAGCGTAAATTAGATTAATTCAAATTCAATTTTAGAGGCCAAAAACGTATGTTTTTGGCCTCTTTTTTTTTGGTTTTAAGAAGGGAATCCCAACATACTTCCCATACCCACAGTAAATAACCAACAACCATAAATACTGTGTTCAATAGAAACTAGCAGTGTAGATTTTGTGTTTTTAAAGGTAATAGCAAAAAGAATTCCACCAATAAAAGTAAGTAATAATACCAAAGTGTTTTTAAAAAACAAATGTGCTAAAGAAAATAAAAGTGCATTTAAAAGTATAAATAGGGTTTCATTTTTAAAAAGATTTTTATAGCGTTTAAAAAAGAACGTTCTGTACATTACTTCTTGCGGATATACCGAAAACAACGAATAAAATAGTAAGATAAGAACCCATAGTTTTGGTTTGTTTAACATTACAGTAAAAAGACTTTTAGAATCTGTAAACCAAACATAAACTACAGTTAACACTGCAATAATTACAAGTTTAATTAATGTTGTTATCCAAAATTTTTTCCAGTTGATTTTTTTATCAATTTTAAATTTCAAATTTTCAACTTTAAAAAGCACATAAATAATATAGGTAAACCCTGCAACACCAATAATTAACTTTAAAATTGGCGAGTAAGTAAAGGCAAAGCTTATCGGAATTAATACAAAGATGAATAATAGTTCAAGAAACTTATAGCGTGTAGATTGCATATTTTATAGTTTTATAGCGGTGGTGTTTTTTACTTGTTCAATGGTAAATATACTATGTGTACTGCCAATATATTTGATTGCCGTTAATTTTGTAACCATAAAATTACGATATGCATCCATATCTTTTACGTAGATTTTTAGAATATAATCATAATCTCCACTAACATGAAAACATTCTGATACTTCTTCTAATTTTAAAACTTCACGCTCAAAAGTGGTTACATATTCTTTAGAATGTTGAATCAATTTTATATGGCAGAAAACTAAAAAAGACTTCTCAATTTTATTTTTATTGATGATGGCCACATACTTTTTAATCACTTTCTGATTTTCTAACTTTTTTACACGCTCATAAACAGCCGTAACAGATAAATTTAAATGAAGTGACAATTGTTTAGTAGTTTGTTTACAGTTTTCTTGTAATAAGTTGATGAGTTTTTTATCGATAGTATCTAACATGTAAATTTTCTAAAAAATGAATTTTAAACAACGTTTTGTAGTTTTTTAAATTGGTAATTAAATCAAATTAAGTAAAATAATCTATACTTTACGCATAGTGTTGATTTATTTTCTAATTCATCGTTTTTTTGTAAATAATATATAACTATAGAAACTACAGAAAATCAATACAATTATGGCTTTTAAACCCGCAGATAAAATTCAAGATTTACAATACTTTGGCGAATTCGGAGGCGTTAATCCGTCAATATCCGATTCATCAACCTATACATTTATATCAGCAAAAACCATGTTCGATACTTTTGAAGGAAATGCAGATGGCTGTTATTTATATTCTCGTCATTCATCACCCTCAAATTTATATTTAGGAGAAGCTTTGGCAGCTATGGAAGGTACAGAAACAGCCAATGTTTCTGCTTCAGGAATGGGGGCAATTACACCTGTTTTAATGCAGTTGTGCAATGCCGGAGAGCATATTGTTTCTAGTAGAACAGTTTACGGAGGTACCTATGCTTTCTTAAAGAATTTTATTTCTAAATTTAATATTAAAACAACTTTTGTAGACATCACAGATTTAGATGTTGTAGAAGCCGCTATTACCAAAAACACCAAAGTTTTGTATTGTGAGGCTGTAAGTAATCCGCTTTTAGAGGTAGCAGATATAAAAGGTTTATCCGCTTTAGCGAAAAAGTATAATTTAAAATTAGTGGTAGATAATACCTTTTCTCCATTGTCAATTTCCCCAGCAAAGTATGGTGCTGATATTGTAATTCATAGTTTAACAAAATTTATAAATGGGTCTTCAGATACGGTTGGAGGTGTAGTGTGCGGAACTCAGGAATTTATCAACGATTTACGAAATGTAAATAGTGGAGCAAGTATGTTATTAGGAGCTACCATGGATAGCTTAAGAGCTGCATCAGTTTTAAAAAACATGAGAACCTTGCATATTAGAATGAAACAACACAGTTTTAATGCTGGGTTTTTAGCAGACAAATTTGAAGCTGATGGATTGAAAACCGTGTATCCAGGTTTGGTGTCTCATCCTTCTCACTTGTTGTTTAAAAGTATGATGAATGCAGAATATGGTTTTGGAGGCATACTGACTATTGATGCTGGCACGTTAGAAAAAGCCAATGAATTAATGGAGTTGATGCAACATGAAAATTTAGGAAATTTGGCGGTAAGTTTAGGTTTTTATAAGACGTTGTTTTCTTCTCCCGGAAGTTCTACATCATCAGAAATACCAGCAAAAGAACAAAAAGAAATGGGACTTTCAGATGGATTAATACGTTTTTCTATTGGTTTAGATAATGATATTGAAAGAACTTACCATAGAATGAAATCTTGTATGGTTAAAGTAGGTGTTTTAAGTTAATTTAAAAATAGAAAAACCATTTTATGTATATTAAAATGGATAAAAAATAATTAGAGTTGTATATTTTTCATTTTTGTTAAAAAGAATTGTTGATAAGGATTCAATTTGCATAACTTCTTGTAAAATCGTAACATTACACAAACAAAATGATACGCATGCCAGAGGACAAGAATCTTTCAGAAATAAACATAGAAGACCAATTAATTATAGAAAATAAGGAGTTAAGTCTTTTAGAATCTTTAATTCCGGTAGTAATTTTAATGGGGTTATTGGCATATAATATCTTTTTTGTGGAAGATCAAGAATGGTTTGGCGGGTATACAAATCAGTTTATTTTATTAATCGGAGGTGCAGTAGCAGCTGCCGTTGGTTTTTTTAACAAAGTTTCTCTTACGGTAATGATTGCAGAGGTTTGGGAAAACTGGAAAAGTGTTTTTGTGCCAATTTTAATTCTTTTTTTAGTAGGCGCTTTAGCAGGTACTTGGTTAGTTAGTGGCGTAATACCTGCCATGGTATATTACGGGTTACAAGTTTTAAGTCCGGGTATATTTTTACCGGCATCTGTAGTTATTGCCGCAATAATTTCTATTGCAACAGGTAGTTCTTGGACTACTTCTGCAACGGTTGGTATTGCTTTGGTAGGTATTGGTAGTGCTTTGGGAATTCCAACAGGAATGATTGCCGGAGCCGTAATTTCCGGAGCCTATTTTGGAGATAAAATGTCGCCACTTTCCGATACTACAAATTTAGCACCAGCAATGGCAGGGACAGATTTGTTTACGCATATAAAATACATGACTATTACTACGGTACCAACAATTATAGTAACCTTAATAGTGTTTGCTATTTTAAGTGCTACTATAGATACCACAGGTACTGCAGATATTAGTGATTTACTGGCAACGATAGATAACACATTTCATATTTCACCATGGTTATTTTTAGTTCCTGGTATTGTTATCGCAATGATTTTAATGAAAACAAAACCTTTAATTGCTTTGGTAACAGGTGTCGTGTTAGCAGCTATTTTTGCGTTTATTTTTCAAAGTGATGTTTTAGATAGTTTATCAGATTCTAAATTTCAATCAATAACAAATGCCATTTTAACAGACACTAATATTAAAACAGATGATGCTAAATTATCAGAACTTTTTTCTTCTGGAGGAATGAATGGAATGATTTGGACCATTTTATTAATTGTTTGCGCCATGGTTTTTGGAGGAATTATGGATGCCATTGGGGCACTAGCAAAAATTACAAAAGGGTTATTGTCTATAGCAACTTCCGTTTTTGGATTATTTGCCAGTACCGTACTAAGTTGTTTAGGATTAAATATAATTGCTTCAGACCAATATTTGGCAATTGTAATTCCGGGTAAAATGTTTAAAAAAGCGTATGAAGATAAAGGTTTAGCACCAGAAAATTTAAGTAGAACTTTAGAAGATTCTGGTACGGTAACTTCAGCTTTAATTCCGTGGAATACCTGTGGAGCATATCAATCTACTGTATTGGGAGTTTCAGTGGCAGATTATGCCGTTTATGCTATTTTTAATTATTTAAGTCCAATTACATCCTTATTATTTGCCGCTTTAAATATTAAAATTAGACAGTTAGTAAAAAAATAATATGATAGTTTCTGCGCTTATTTCTGATGCAAAAATACTTACAGAAGTTGCTTTAAAATCGAAAGCTTATTGGGGGTATTCTAGTAAATTGATAGAAGGTTGGAGAGCAGACTTAACTGTTACCCCTGAAACCATAGAAACTTGCAACGTATATAAACTTATGGTTGATGACGTGGCTGTTGGTTTTTATGTATTGAATAATCCTAAAGAAGATCTAGTTAAATTAGAAATGTTGTTTGTTTTACCTCTTTTTATTGGTAAAGGCATCGGAAAAAAGTTGTTAGTACATGCGTTAAAAAAAGCAATAACGGCTAATGCGACAACAATAGAATTAGTGGCTGACCCAAACGCAATCCCTTTTTATAAATATCAGGGGTTTCTAGAAAAGGGTAAGATAGGTAGTGCTGTATTGGGACGTTTTTTGTCTTTAATGCAAAAAGATCTGAATTAAAAAAAACGACTTTTAAAAAAGATATTTAAAACCAACTAAATATTCATTATTAGCACTATTAAAAGTAAGTTCCATGTGCTCTTGTTGATATGCTGTAGTGAATAATAAATTACTTCCTAGACCTATTGCAGCTCCGGCTAAAACATCTAAAAAATCATGTTTTTTAGAGTCAATTCTACTCGCCGCAGTAAAACCAGCAATTAAATAAGCAGGAATACTATATTTAAAACCATAGCGTCTATGTATAAAACCAGCACTATGAAATGTTGTAGAGGTATGACCTGATGGAAATGAATTGTTATTACTCATATCTGGGCGTTGTTTATTAACTCCAATTTTTAAACCGTAGGTAACTGCATTAGTAATTAAAAGGCCTTTTGTAAATTGCCAAGTTCCTTTTTTATCACCTATAATAAAAGTAGAGCTTAAAGTAGCCAATGGTAAAGCAAAGAGCGCTATATCTCCTATTTGTTGTGTTGTTCCTGATTTTTCTTTAACAACACTAGCATCTTGAGCTAAAATTGTTGAACATGTAAAAAATAATACAATAAAAGGCAGTAAAATAAATTTTGTATGTTTTGGGTTCATTACTTTTAAAATTAAATTTTTAAAAGTAATGAAGAATTCTAAAGAAAATTTAAAGATAAATGGTGTATTAACTTAAGTTAGTACGTATAAAGATCTTTCCTTTACAGAAATGAAAAGTAATTCTTCTTCAATCTTAGCAAGTTCTCCATCTATTTGTGCTTCAAAAATAGGGCCTCTTTTTCTTGTTAATTTTATTTCCCTTTCTTGAAAATATTTTACTTCCTTTAATAAATTGGGTTTTTTAATAAATACACAAAAACCAAAAAAAAGCATCTTTAATTTGCCTATTTTGGGAACAATTATCACGTCTAGAAGTCCGTCTTTTAGAGATGCCTTGGGTGTTAAGCTAAAGTGATACCCCAATTCATTTGAATTAGAAATAAATATTAAAAAAGGATTTAAGACTTCTGAATCGTCATTAATAGTGATGCTAATTTCCGCTCGTTTATCAAATTCACGGAAAGATTTTAAAGAAGATTTTATATAAGAAAGAAGTGTTCTTTTTAATGAAGCTTCATAGTTTTCTATAACATTTGCAGTAAAGCCAAAACCTGTATTACTAAAAAAATAACGATCATTTACACAACCAACATCTATGGATGTTTTCTTATTATTTTTTATGGTGTAAAAAGCTTGCAGTATATTTTTTGGAATACTCAAATTAGAAGCCAAACCGTTACCAGAACCAATGGGTACAATTCCTAAAGGAATAGTTGTTCCTACAAGTGTAGACGCCACTTCGTTTATAGTTCCGTCTCCACCACATGCTACAATAATTGCAGCTTTATTAAGAATAGATTCTTTAGTGAGGTTTATGGCATGTCCTTTAAAATTAGACGTTTTAATAGTAATTTTATAGGTGTCTACTTCAAAATATTGCTGAAGAAATGTTTTAGAAAAACGATGTTTTCCAGAACCTGCAATAGGGTTTACGATAAAATGAATAGCTATCAAAATTGTTACTCTTTTATTTTTAATCCGTTATTTCTATACAAATCATCTGCAACTTCATAAAAAGAAATAGCTTTGTTTTCAAATTTTTTATCTGTAGGAACGAGTTTTAAACTGTTGTCAGAAGGATTCCAAGAATAGAAATTGGCGTTTTTTTGTTCGTCTAATATCAATACTTTTTTATCTTTTAGATACCCTAATTTTCTATAATTACCAATAAAAGCTCTTTCTTCATTCGGTAGCATAGTTAAAATATTTTGGCCAAAGAGGTTAGAGGTGTAATCCCAATTAAAGGTAGCAAACAATGTAGGAAATACATCTATTTGTGAGGCAAGTTTGTCTATCTTTTTTGGTTGCTGATTGGGTAAATTAAATATAATTGCAGGTATATGGTAATTTTTTACGTCTAATTCCCAACGTCCGGCACTGCTAGCACAATGATCACTCATAATCACAAAAACAGTATTGTGAAACCAAGGTTTTTGTTTTGCTTTTTTTATGAATTGTGCAATAGCATAGTCTGTATACTTTACAGCTCCATTTCTTCCTGTTCCCGAAGGAATATCTATTTTACCTGTCGGATACGTATATGGTTTGTGGTTTGATGTTGTCATTACAAAATCGAAAAAAGGTTTGCTAGAATCGTGCGCTTTGTCTGCTTCTTTTATTACTTTATTGTAAAGATCCATATCACAAACTCCCCAAGCGTTTTCAAAAGTAACTTCGGCATCTTCAATGTTGGTTCTTGTAGTTGAAATGCTTTTGTCTAATAAAAATCCACGACCCCTATCTACAATATTAAACCCATTTCCTCCAAAAAAAGTATTCATGTTATCAAAATATCCATCACCTCCATAGAAGAAATTACGCTCGTATCCTTTTTGTTTAAAAACTTCACCAATTGTAAATAGCCCTTGATTTTCTTTTCGTTTTACAATGCTTCTTCCCGCTGTTGGCGGAATGGATAAAGTTATAGCCTCCATACCTCTTACAGTTCGCGTTCCTGTAGCAAAGAGGTTTTTAAAAAACAAACTATTATTTTCTAAAGAATCTATAGTGGGTGTAATGTTGTTGGTGTTTCCAAATTCTTTTAAAAAATTGGCACTTAAACTTTCGATACAAATAAAAATTACATTAGGTTTAATGGCTTTTGAAATACTATCAGAATTTACAATTGTTCTATAAATAGCATTTTTATTTGGGTTTATAAATGTGTTTTTTGAATCCAACATACTAGCTTTTACCGATTTGTATGCTGCTTCTTTCGGAATAATTTTATAGAATTCGTTGTAGGGTAATTCGTTGTTTCTAAATGCTGCAAAGAAAGAGTAAATCCCTGCTTTTGCCAATTCATTATTATATCTATTATTAGAGAAGTCAGCTTGTTTGTTTGTAATAAATAAGGTGCTTATTGCTACAATTATAAACCAAGGAATGGTAGCAATTAATTTTGATGTAAAATTAGTTTCACTGGTAAAAACTTTGCCAAAATAGCCTAATTTATAAACCAAAACAATACTAATTAAAACCAATGCTAACATTGCCGAAATAAGAATAGGCAAAGGGTACGATTCATTTATATTTTCAACAACTTCATAAGTATAAATTAAATAATCTACTGCAATAAAATTATAGCGTCTCTGAAATTCTTCCCAGAATGTAAATTCACCAAAAAAAGAAAAGAATAGTATGAGCACCCCTAAAGAGAAACTAAAATAGGTGATAATTTTATCTATTATAGAACCATAAAAATGCTTTGGAAAAAGAAGTAAGTAGATAAGATATGGAATTGTAAAAAATGAAATTGTGGCAACATCAAATAAAAAGCCAATTAGAAAAGTTTTTCCTATTGTAAAACCACTTTTGTCTAGTTCAGAAAAGTTCCAAATTAAGAAACTCAATCTAATAATAAATGATAGTATAAGAAACAAGCTAATGTAAGCTTTTAGCAACGCAAAACGAGAAGGGAAAATTTTGTTCATTCGTAATAGATTCTATATTAAATATGTCAAAATTAATTTATAATTCTAAAGTAATTCTAAAGTAATTTTAAATGAAACCTTAAGGAAATCTAAAGCGTATTGTAGCTGTTTTTTATGATATAATTATTTATTTTCATAATTGATATCGATTTTAATTATAACTATAAAACGAATCATCAATTTTAAAGGAAACCTTAAGACAATTAAGTAGGATTAAAACTTATAAGTATACCCTAAACGAATTACTTGAGTTTCATAATAATTATTACTAGTGTAGCTAAAACCTTGCCCTTCAACTGTTTTTTTAATTACCATGGTGTTTAATAAATCTGTAGCATTAAAAAAGAGTTCTCCTTTTCCTTTCTGAATTGATTTTTTAAGTCCTAGATCTAAAGAGAACATAGATTCCCTTCTACCTTGCGGAATAATATCTGGGGCTAAATAGCTTGCCGTTAATTGTGCGTCTAACTTATTTGAAAAATGAAAGGTGTTGTTTAGTTTTAACGTTCCGGAAGTTATTTTTTGTTGATCCGCAGAAAAAATATTTTCACTTGGATATAAATTTACAACAGAAAAAGCATCTATTTTATTTTGATAGATGTTTCCATTTAAGTTAAATGAATAGCTATCGGAAACCTCTTGCTCATAAACCATTTCTAGACCACTATTAGAACTTTTACCTGCATTTTGAAATATGGCATAAATTAAAGGATCATTGCCAATAGAACTAGAAATTCTTGTGATGGTTCCGTCTGCAAAACGATGATAAATGGCACTGTATAAACTACCAGAATTCCAATTGGTTTTATAACCTAATTCTAATAAGTTGGTAAACTGCGGACGTAAATTGGGGTTTCCTACTTTAATGATTTCTGCATCATCATATTTTGGAAAAATACGAATATCAACTTCATTGGGTCTGTCTACACGTCGGTTATAGAAAATAGAAATTTTATTGTTTTCATCAATTTTTTTAGCAAATCGAACATTTGGGAACGGCTCAAAATAATCATAACCACCATTTTTGTAAGTGTTATGATCTGGGTTTACGTTATAGTTTAAATCTACATATTCTATACGCAAACCTATTTCTGCTTCGTACTTTTCATTCTCAAAAATATAGTTTCCATACACAGCAGGAATCAATTCTTTGTATTCTGCTTCGCCACCTGCTTCAATATCAAGAGGTGTGTTGGTTCCTGGAAAAAACTGCATGTTAATAGGAATATTTCTTTTTCTAAATTTTAAACCTGTTTCCATTTTACCATATTTTAATGGTTTCACATAATCAATATTAAAATCATACACTTGCTCATCAGAAAGTAATTTAAAAGAGTTTTCACTTACGGGCTCGTTTGGTAAAATATTATCGAAAAAATATTTTTCATCTTCTCTATGAAAGGTGTAATTAAAACCAAGCGTTAAATTATGTCCGGCTTCTTTAAATTTATGTACAAAGTTAGCGGTTGCCATTGCAGTAATTTTTACTTCATCTTCTAGAAATTGCCAAAGTCTTAAACGATTGCTTAAATCTTCATTAAAAAATGGTTGGTCTCCATTGTCAATAATTACTTCAGTACCGTATAAACCAGAAAAAGTAAAACTGTTTTTATTATCTATATTCCAATCTATACCTGATTTTAAGGTTGAAAAATGTGTGTCCCTATTTCGTTTAGATTGTTGCTTAATAATAGTTCCATCATCATACGTACGAGTAACGAACTCGTTTTTATTCAGCGTTTCGGTGTATAAATAATCACCTTGAAAAAAAACATTGATATTGTTTTTTCTGTAATTTAAAGATAACGATGGATTAATTTTTGGCGTTGCCGAATATTGAGGTCTTATACTTGGTAAGTTTTCTTTGCGTTCCCACAAAGCACCTAAACCTCCCGTAAAACCTACTTTACCATTAAAACCTTGTACTTTGTTTTTTTTGTAAATAATGTTGATAATCCCTCCATTTCCATTGGCATCATATTTAGAAGACGGATTGTTAATCACCTCAATTCTATCAATAGCAGAAGAAGGAATATTGTCTAAACCAGCTTGATTTCCAAAACCAGTAAGCGCAGTTTGTTTGCCATCAATAAGTACAATTACTTTATCATTTCCACGTAATTTTACCTTACCATCTAAAACACTTACACTTGGTAAATTTTGCATGGCTTGTAAAACAGAACCACCACTTTGATTGATATTATCTTTTAAGGAATAGGTTTTCTTATCCATTTTCGCACTAATTTCATCTTGTTTCGTGTCAATTACAATTTCACTCAAACTGGTGACGTCTGGGGTAAGTAGAATTGTCTTTAAATTGATGAAATTAGATAAGGTTCCTATGTAAATGGCTTCTTTGTAGGTAAGATAACCTATGCTAGAAATTTCTAAAAAGTAGTTTCCAGAAGTTACGTTGCTTATGGTAAAAAAACCATTATCGTTTGTTGCGGTTCCAACTACAAAGGCTTTCTCTGTTTTCGATTTCAGAACTACATTTGCGTATGCAATTACATTTTTACTGTTATTTTCTTTTACGTTTCCAGAAATAGTAACTTTATTTTGAGAAAACAAGGGTGTAGAAAATGAAAGTACTACAACAAATAATAATATTTTTTTGAGCATTATTTTAAGATTTTCTGCAATAATAAGGTTCAAATCTTAAGTTTTTCTTAAGTTTTGATAACTGAATTATACCAAATGAATTTTGATGTTTATTTGGTATTATTTAAAACGAACAGAGAAAATATGTTGATGCTCTTTAAAAGAATAGGATGGAGTAAATCCATAAAAATCGCAAATCTTTTTTACAATGGCTAAACCCAACCCTGTGGAATGTTTTCTATTAGATTCTTTATAAAAACGTAAAAATATATTTTCAGGATTTACCAGTGCTTTGTCTCCAAAATTAGAAATACTTAAAATAGAACCATTGGTGTAAACTGTAATTTCTTCTTCCTTTTTACTATGTTTTATAGCGTTGGAAATTAAATTGTTTATAAGAATATCTGCCAAGTAAGAATCCATAGAAATGGTTAATTCTTTTTCTGAATACAGAGAAAGGTGTACTTGTTTTAATTCTTTAAAGTTCTCTATTTTTTCATTGATAAGTTTCGTGAGATTTACAACTTCAATATTTATAAACTGATGGTTGTCTATTTTGGTAAGTATTGTTATTTTTTTATTCAGTTGTTTTAAACGTTGAATATCTTTTTGAATGGAAGTTACTTGTACAAACTGTTTGTCATTTATGCCATGCTCATTTATGAGATTGTCAATTTTAGCTTGAATAATGGCTAAAGGAGTTTGCATTTCATGCGATACATTTTCAGAGAATTGTTTTAAATTCTCGTAATCTGTTTTTACTTTTTCCGTAAGCAATATAATTTCATTTTTTAATTCAGAAAACTCTAGAACATCGCTATCTATAAGCGCTATTGGTTCTTTAGAAGTTAGAGAAAAATGTTTCATTTGCTCTAAGTTTTTAAAAAAAGGATGCCATAATTTTAGATTTTTTTTTCTATTAAAATAAAAAAGAAACATAAAGGTTGCAACCAATATCAGTATATTAGAAATAACGATTGCCACCAAAAAACTTTCGGACTCTACCACCAAATTCCGCACCGTTATTTTATAGTTTTTTCCATTAATTTTTTTGAAAGTAGATAACTCTCTAAATAGTTCCATTTCATCTTGTGAAGGGTCGTAAATTAAGGTGTCTTTTAATACTTTACTTTTTAAGTGGTCTGTTATAATTACTTCGGTAACTGGAGGAAGTGATAAGCTGGTACTTCCATTTTTTAAAGCATTAATCACTCGTGCTTCGGTGGAATAAAGTTCTTCTTCTATCTCACTTTTTAAAAGGTTTTTTGTGTAAAAATATAAGATTACAGCGCTTAAAAAAGCCAAAATAAAGCCTGTTAAAAGGAATGTTTTAGAAGTTTTTTTTAGAAGCGTTACTTTTTTTGACATGTGTTTAATCCTCTATAAATTTATAACCGCTTCCGTAAGCAGTCTTAATATATTTAGCGCCTTCTATTGTTAGTTTTTTACGTAAATTATTGATATGAACATAAATAAAATCAAAATTATCTAGTAAATCACTATTATCTCCCCAAAGATGTTCCGCTATAATTTCTTTGGATAAAACACGTCCTTTATTAGAAATAAAAAAGACTAATAAATCGTATTCTTTGCGGGTTAACGATATTGGTTTTCCTTCAATATGAGTAGTTCTGGCGTTGGTGTTAATTTGTATTTCATGAAACGTTATAATTTCATCGCCGCCATATTTACCTCTTCTAAGTACTGCGTTAATTCTGGCGTTAAGCTCTGCTAAATGAAACGGTTTTGTAATATAATCATCTGCTCCTAAATCTAAACCTTCTAATTTGTCTGATAATGAGTTGTTGGCAGAAATGATAATTACACCCGCCTTTTTCTTATTTTGTTTCAATGATTTTAGTACTTCTAAACCGCTGCCCGAAACCAAATTAATGTCTAAAATAATAATATCATAATCATATATGGCGGTTTTTTCAGAAGCTTCATAAAAATCTGATGCTACTTCACAAATATTTCCATCGCGTTGCAAGTAAGTTACGATAGATTGTTGTAAATCTAGTTCATCCTCAGCTATTAGATATTTCATGCCTATAAATTTAAAACAATAAAATTAGTATTCGATTCTAAATTTAATCTAAAGAGAAGGTTTTTTAATTTATGTTAAGAGAAAGGTAAGAGTTCTATTGTTTCTTATGGTTGTTTCCTTGTAAAGAAAAAAGATTTAAAACAATAGAAATGATTAAAAGCAACCACGGACTTCCGTGTAGCAAAACATCAAACCAATCTTGAGATTGCATGGCGTGTTCCCCAGAAAAAGCTCCTCCACCTAAAATCCATTGAATTTTACCCCAAATATGTGGCGGATTAAAAGGCGCAAGCCCTAAAGTTAAACTTGCCATTAAAAAGAGTTTCCAGTTATCTTTAAGTTGTTTTATCATTTTTACTTAATTTAAAATTTTTGTAAATTGAAAATATAAAAATTATAGCTGATTGAAGGGTTGTATAGGTTAGAATTCTAAAGTAGAAACCAAAATTATAATAAAATTAATTTATGAGCAAACTAGCTAAAAGTCCTTCCCTTCGGGAAGGATTTAGGATGGGCTTATATAAACCAGTTCCAAACCAATCCAAAACGAATGGTAAAATCTCTATACGGATAATTAGGTGCAGAGTAATAGTTTTTTTCTGTAAAGCTAGAAGTTACATTCTCTATTTTTAAAAACAAACGCGTTCTTCGCACTTGTGCGTTAAAGAAAACATCTATAGAAGGAAAGCCAATTTCTTGGTCATTTTGCAAGGTGAATTCTGCCAATAACGGATTATAAGCATTCATTTTATACTTTGTAAAGTAGTTAAAAGTTGCTCCCATATTTACCAACATTGGTTTTCCTTTAAACCAGTAATCTTGGTAATAGAATGTGTTTCTGGTAACCAATTCTGGTACTCTAAAAACAGAACTTCCGCTACTTACGTTTTGGTACATTATGGTATTGTCTAAAGCAAACTTTTTATAGCGAAACTCTCTACTAACTTTTACTTTTAAATAGGTAATTTGGTTATTAAATTGTTGCGGTTTGTTATCGGCATCAAAATACGTGTAATTATCTATGTTGGTAAAATTAACCGAAGCATTTAACCATTTAGAACTTAAATCGAACCCTAAATCTCTAGTGTTTACAGAGCTAAAGTCGTTATACCAGTTATAAGCATCGTATTTACTTTGGTGTAGTAAGGTGTTAAAATTTGGCGACTTAGAACTAATTAACAAGCTTCCTTTTATTGCAAAAACGCTATCCTTTTTATACAAAGCCTCTCCTTGTAAAAAGTTACCAGACAATCTACCACTTCCTGGAGATAAATTACCCGTAGCATTTAAATGAAAGTTTTTAATCTTAGCATTCCAATCTGCACCAACAGAGATGGCACTACCTTCTAATTTTATTTTAGAAATGTTACTATTTGAGTTTAAAATAGAGTCATATCCGTAAGAATAATTTGTAATATTTACTTTCGCTTTAAATTTACCCAGTACGTATTTAGAATTAAATTCTAAGTTTAACTCATTATTAGTAATGGTATTTTTAGCTTGGTTATTGCTTGCTCCAGAATCATTAGAATCACCAAAAAACTCTGTAGTTATTGTAGGTTGCGTAAAACTATATTCTTTGGTTTCTGTCGTAAAAACATGTCCAACTTTTAAGTTGCTAAAATCTTTTTTATGGACGCTGTCTTTATTTGATATCAGTTTATAACTATGCTCTAAATAAAGCCTTCTACCTTCAAAATTATTTTCTGCATCATCTAAATTTACATCTAAATAAGACCTTGTAGTATAGTCTGGATCATTACTTTCAAACTTCTCAATTTCCGCTTGTGGCAATCCACCACTTTCTTCGTTAAAGAAATCTTGAGATGTTAAGTGACCACGAATTTCATATTGGTTTTCTTTAGTTCTGTAATGAAAAGCACCTCTAAAATTACCATGACTTGCTAAAGATCTTCTGTAAGCACCTAAAGAACGAATCCCTTTATAAGAAAGAGATACGTTTAATCTCGGAGAAAAGTTTGCCGTAAAAATAGCGTCTAGAATTTGCCCTTGTTGCAAACCAGTTCTGTATGTAATTTCTGTTGTTGGTGTAGGAACCTCGTAATATTTTATTTCATCAACATCTAAATAACTAAACTGTTTTGCGGTAAAACCAATATCTGGTAATAATTTTAGATTATTAAAATCATACCCTAAATTGGTGAAAGTTTGTCCTTGATTATGAAAAGCCAATAACTCAAAGTTATCAGTTCTTAAATAATTAAACTTATAGTCTTTTTGTATCGATAAAGTAGTATCTATATAGGTAGTATCTCTATCGTGAGAAAATATTTTGTAGTCCGTATACTTTGTTTTACCAGATAACTTTACCTTAATTTCTCCCGTATTTCTAAGGGTGTCATTTTGTGTGGTATTATAACCGTTTTCTTGAACTGGGTTAAAAGTTCTTTGAGAAAACAAGGTGTTTGTTATAAAGAGAACAAAAATTGATAAGAAAAATAACGATTTATTCATAGACTGTTTGTGCAATGGCAAATGTAAAATAATTAAACGAAAATAATTGTTAATAATTATTATGAAATCTGTTAATTAAGGCATGTTTCTTCAAATGTATTTAAACTTTTCTTTTCTTTGCAAAATGTTAGCATCAAATTATAGTGGTTTTTCTTTAGAAGCCGGCACAGATGAAGCCGGTAGAGGTTGCCTATGTGGGCCTGTTGTGGCAGCTGCGGTAATTTTACCAAAAGATTTTACACATCCTTTTTTAAACGACTCTAAGCAATTGTCCGAAAAAAAGAGGGATCAATTGCGTCCGTTTATAGAAGAAAATGCCATTGCTTTTGGCGTTTCTTTTGTTTGGCAAGAAGAAGTAGATCAAATAAATGTGTTGCAAGCCTCTATTACAGGCATGCATCGTTCTATCGAAATGCTTAAAATTCAGCCAGAATTTATTATTGTAGACGGAAATAAATTTAGAGATTACAAAGATATTCCGCATGAAACCATTGTAAAAGGTGATGCTAAATATCTAAGTATTGCCGCCGCTTCTGTATTGGCAAAAACCTATAGAGATGAGTATATGGCAAAGATTCATCAAGAATTCCCAATGTATAATTGGGCAAAAAATAAAGGATATCCAACTAAAGAACACAGAAACGGAATTAGAGAATTTGGCGCAACAAAATACCACAGAAAAACGTTTAAGTTGTTGCCAGAACAGACAAAATTAAAGATGTAAATTGTTTTTTAGAAGCTATTTCCTGCTTTTACTACTCGCTTTTTTACTTCTGTTCTCGATACAAATTTGCTCATTCTTTACAAATTCACTCGAACTGACAGTAAAAAAGAGCTCAAACAAATAGCCTGTCTTGAGCGCAGTCGAAAGGTTCAATCAGGGCTAAGCCATTTTGCTAACTTTTAGAAAATCTCATACAATTATTTCCTTTTTATTTAAAAACTTCAACTATTTTTACGCTCCAAAAATTTAAGTAATGATTAGAAAAACCAAAGCAGAAATTACCAAATGTATTTTACATAAAGTAGCCAATAAATTTAATAGCGGACAAAATGTTTTTTCTGAAGACTTAATTCGTTTCGACCAAGAAAGTTACGATTTAATGAAAGGTTTTTTATTAAAGCCATTCGGAAATTTAACTCAAAGTTACCGTTTTACAAAACATGAAGACGTACGTTTAAACGAGGTAAATAAATTTGCTTCAGAGGTTTTTACAGACGAAGAAAGTTTTGTAGAATACTCTAAAAGCATTGTAAACCATTTATTTGAACAATCTAATTCAGCACAAATAAAAACTGGTGATGTTTTGGTGGTTTATATAGAAGGTATCGAGTATAAAGATGTTTTAACAGAAGCAATTGGAGTTTTTAAAATAGAAAATAAAGTAGATTTCTTTCAGACTTATTTAGACGATAACGAAAGTTTTGATATTGTTGTACAAAAAGGAATTTCTACAAAAAGAATAGATAAAGGATGTTTGGTTTTAAACACTTCAGATGAAGAAGGTACCGTTGTATTGTCTGTAGATAATAATAATTACGATGCACAATATTGGGTTAAGAACTTCTTATCTGTAAAACTAGCAGACGATTATAATTCGCATACACAAAACTATTTAGAAATGTGTAAAGAATTTTCTGAAGAAGTAATTCAGCCAGAATTAGGCATGCACGAAAAAGGAAACTTCTTAGCAAGTACAGTAGATTATTTTAAAGAAAATGAAGCTGTAGATTACGCTACTTTTAAAGATGAGGTTTTTGATGATGAGAAACATAAAGAAAAATTTGACGAGTATAAAAATCACTTCGAGAAGTTAAACGATGTGTTAATCAGAAATAATTTTGATGTTTCTGGAGTTGTTTTAAAGAAGGAAAAAAACAAACTAAAAACAGAAATTAAGTTAGATACCAACATCAACATAAAACTAGATGTAGATGCACCAGAAGCGGCATCAGAATATTTAGAAAGAGGATATGATGAAGAAAAGAAAATGAAATACTATAAAGTGTATTTTAACGAAGAGAAATAGATTTAAGAATTTAGAAACAAGATTCTAGAAACAAATAGACACAGACTTCAGTCTGTGTCTATTTGTTTTAGAAAGCGATAAAGGCTTTAGCCAAATTCTAAGATTCAATAAACGTTTCCACTTCAAAAAGCACTTTAAAATGCTTTAAGATTTTAGATTTCACTTCTTCTACATCTACTTTTCTATTGAGTTCAGCTTCCATAGAAGTCACTGCTTTTCCTTTAATTCCACAAGGAATAATATTATCAAAATAACCAAGGTTTACGTTTGCATTCAAAGCAAAACCATGCATGGTAACCCAACGAGAAGAACGAATTCCCATAGCGCAAATCTTACGAGCAAATGGTGTTCCAACATCTAACCAAACACCTGTTTCACCAACGCTTCTTTCTGCTTTTATACCATATTCTGCAATGGTTAAAATAATAGCTTCTTCTAAAAAGCGTAAGTATTTATGTATGTCTGTAAAGAAGTTTTCTAAATCTAGAATTGGGTATCCAACAATTTGACCAGGACCATGATAGGTAATATCTCCACCACGATTTATTTTATAAAAAGTAGCCCCTTTTTCTGCCAACTGCTTTTCATTTAGTAATAAGTTACTCATATGTCCACTTTTACCTAAGGTGTAAACGTGCGGATGCTCTACAAATAAAAAGTAATTTTTGGTAGGGTTTTTGTTTTCACTTTTACGATTATCAATCTTAACATCTACAATTTCTTGTAATAATTCAGTTTGGTAATCCCAAGTTTCTTTGTAATCTTTTACGGATAAGTCCTTTAATAGTATGTTTCTATTCATAATGTCGACTACAAAGATAATTATTTCATTATATTTGATAACAATTTTATATAAATTACTGCTTTATGAATACAAGATTTTCTGTATTATTTATTTTTATAATATCTTTTTCTTCTATAGGTGTTGTAAATGCTCAGAATTTTTTAAAAAAGATTGATAAAAATAGTTATACAATTAAGGAAGACAAAGTTTATCAAAAGAAAAATTTTCCTAAAGCATATGATCTAGTCTCAATAGATGTAAATAGCTTTAATACAGTATTAAAATCAAAATCTAAAAGGGCACAAAAAACAATACAACTGCCAAATGCTAAAGGAGGCTTCTCTAATTTTTTAATTAAAGAAGATTCAAATTTTGAAACGAAGTTATCAGAAAAATTTTCAATGATTAAGTCGTATTCTGCTCAGGGAATAGAAGATCCTACGGCAGTAGCAAAAATTAGTGTTGGTACAGATGGTTTTCATGCGGTAGTGTATTCTGGTGTAGAAAAAACAGTATATATAGATCCTTATTCTAAAGATAATAAATCTTTAATAGTTTACAAAAGAAGTGATTTAGAACCAGATAAAGATGGGTTTACGTGTCATGTAGAAGAGGTTTCAAGAAGAGCTATTACGCAAGTAAATGCTTCTAAAAATGCTAATGACGGAAAATTAAGAACTTTTAGGTTAGCTTTAGTCTGTAGTGGAGAATACGCTCAATTTCATTTAACCAATCAAAATATATCAACTGCAGCAACAGATGAAGTGAAAAAAGCAGCAGTGTTATCTGCAATGAATACCACCATGACAAGAGTAAATGGTGTTTATGAAAGAGATTTATCTGTAAAGATGGTTATTGTTGGAGATAATGATAAAGTGATTTTTTTAGATGCTGCTACAGATAATATTACCGATGGAGATCCTGATATAATGCTTAACGAAGTACAAACAATCTGTGACGCAGAAATTGGAAATGCCAATTATGATATAGGACATGTTTTTAGTATTGGAGGAGATGGTTTAGCAGGTGGGGGCGTAGTTTGTATAACGGGAAGTAAAGCACGCGGTGTAACAGGAAGAAGTCAGCCTATTGGAGATGCTTATGATATAGATTATGTGGCACATGAAATGGGACATCAATTTGGCGCAAATCATACACAGAATAATGATGATTGTAATAGAAATAACGGAACAGCAGTAGAACCAGGAAGTGCTTCTACTATAATGGGGTATGCCGGTATTTGTTCGCCAAATGTACAATCTAAAAGTGATGATTATTTTCACGCAGTTAGCATTGCGGAAATGTGGAGTACCATTCAATCTTCTGCAAGTTGTGCTGTGTTAACAGATACAAATAATTCAGCTCCCACTGCAAATGCAGGGTTAGATTATAGTATTCCAAAATCTACACCTTTTTTATTAAAAGGAATTGGGACGGATGCAGACGGAACCGCTAGTTTAACCTATAATTGGGAGCAAACAGATAATGAGGTAGCAACAATGCCTCCTGTTGCAACAAATTCAGGAGGGCCAATGTTTAGATCTTTACCTTCTGCAACGAGTTCAGAAAGATACATGCCAGAATTAGCAACTGTGGTTGCAGGTAGTATTGCTTCAACTTGGGAAGTGTTGCCTTCTGTAGCAAGAGATTTAAATTTTTCTTTTCTAGTAAGAGATAATCATGCGGGTGGGGGAAGTACCGCAAGAGATAATATGAAAGTGACCGTAGAAGACGCAGATGCTTTTACCGTTTTAACACCAAGTACTCCGGTTACTTGGTATGGTGGTTCAACTCAAGCAATAACTTGGAATAAAGGAACCACGGATGTTACTCCTATTAATTGCCAAAATGTAACGATTAAATTGTCTATAGATGGCGGATTAACTTTTCCTATTATTTTAAAAGAAAACACACCAAATGATGGTACTGAAGATGTTGAAATTCCAGAGAATCCAACAACGTCTGCAAGAATTATGGTGGAAGCGGCAGATAATATTTTTTATAATGTAAATGCAACAAACTTTACAATAAACTCATCAACGCCAACTTTTGAAATGACGAACACAAGTGGAACACAGTTTGCTTGTAATACAGGAAATCAATCTGTAAGTTATCTTTTAAATTTTGATTTTGTAAACGGATTTTCGGAGGCGGTGTCTTTTACTGCAACGGGGCAATCAGCAGGATCTATAGTATCTTTTAATCCAACTACTATAAGTGGCGATGGCAATGTTACAGTGAACATAACGGGTTTAAATGGTGTAACTCCGCAAGCTTATACCATAAATGTAATAGGGAGTTCTTCGAGTATAAATAACAATATAGATCTGGGACTAAATATAACAACAGCTAGTTTTGGTGCTTTAACCTTAACATCTCCAGCTAATAATACTGATGAAATAGATTTAAGTACAACCTTAAATTGGGTTGCAGATTCAAACGCTAGTAATTACGATGTACAAGTGGCTACTGACAGTGGATTTGCTAATATAATAAACAGTGAAAACGTAACTTTAAATGAGTATTCTTTATCAGAACTTTCTGTAAATACCACTTATTTTTGGAGAGTAAAAGCTGAAAATAGTTGTGCAGAAGGTAGTTATTCAAATGTATTTCAATTTAAAACCTTAACACCTACGTATTGTGCTTCTAATTTTACAGATGATGTTATTGGGAAAGAATTTATAACTAATGTAACATTTAATACCATTAATAATAATTCTGGCAATGCTGCTGTAAATGGATATGAAGATTTTACGGCTATAGAAACGAAAGTGAAAAATGGAGAAGATCATCAAGTTTCTGTAACGCTAGATACGGGAGGGTTTCAAGATCATGTATATGTATTTATAGATTGGAATCAAGATTTTATTTTTGATAAAACAACGGAAAGGTATGATTTAGGAACAGAGTCTACTGATATAGGAACCAAAACTTTTATGATTACAGTTCCTACTGATGCAAAGTTTGGAAATACTACTATGAGAGTAGTTATAGAGTATGATGAATCAACCGATGGTTATGGTGATGGAGCCTGTGATTCTGATCATTTAACGGAATGGGGCGAAACCGAAGATTATACAATTGTTGTAATAGATTTAAACAATGTTTCTGTGCAAACAATATCAGAAACATGTGTAGATGAAAACGATGGTGTTATTGCGGTAAATGTAGTTAATACTGCATTCGATTATAATATAACTTTATCAAGTTCTGCAAGTACTGTTACTTCTGATGTAGTTGGTACTAGTAAAATATTCTCAGATTTAAGTCCGGGTATTTATAAGGTTTGTGTAGAGACAGTTCAACAGGGTTTTACACAATGTTATGAAGTTGAAATTATAGAATCTCTACCAATATCATTAAAAGCGAGTGCTAGTAAAACATCAAAAATATATTCTTTTGCTATTGATGAAGGTACGGCTCCTTTTAGTGTATTCTTAAATAATAAACTACTAAGAACTTCTAGTGAAAAAAGTTTTGAAATTGAGTTAAATGATGGGGGAATGTTAGAGATAAAAACAGCTAAAGATTGTGAGGGTGTGTATAAAACTACAATAGATGCCGTTATATTACTGCGAAATCCAGTAGGGAATTCTATTGATTTATTACTTCCTTTAGGAGTAGAAAATGAAAGAATGGAAGCACTAATTTTTGATATAAATGGTAAGTTAGTCTTTAAACATATGGTAAATATTCAAGGTCATTCCATGTCTATTCCGTTTCAACAATTTGCAAACGGTATTTATATTTTAAAATTACCAATTACTGCTAAACCTATTAAAATATTAAAGAGATGAGAAAAGCATTAATTGTTTTTAATTTATGTAGTATTTGCTTTTTAGCTGTAAATTGTTCTTCTAAAAATGATGAAAATAAAGCTCCGTCTGTTGTTCAGTTAGAGTTTCCTACAAAAGATCTTTTGTGTATAGATCATACAATTCCTTTTAATTGGAGTGATGCAACTGATTTAGAAAATGATGTTATTGAGTATAATATTATTATAGCAAAAGACAGAGAATTAACAGATGTTGTAGAAAATAGAACTGTTAGTGCAAGTGAGTTAACAGTAATTTTAGAGAAGTCTACAGCTTATTATTGGCAAGTAAAAGCAATAGATGTAGATAATAATCAAGAAAGTAATTCTGAAGTGTTTTCTTTTTATACAAAAGGAGATGGAGTTACAAATTATGCGCCTTTTATGGCTGATTTGCAAATGCCAGAAAACAATGGAAACGTTGCTGCAGGAACGGTTAATTTAGTTTGGGAAGCATCAGATATAGATGCAGCAGATACACTAACATATGAATTGTTTTTTGGGGAAGATGCGACCTTAACTTCTATAGATAATACACTTACTGTAAAATCATATATAGTTTCAGTGTTATCAGGAAAAACATATTCATGGCAAGTAAATGTAACAGATAATGCTGGCGCGAAGTCTATTGGGCAAGTTTTTACATTTACAGTAGATTAATAAGAATGTTTTTTTAAGTAGCTTCTTGATTTTTTTTACTGAAAGGGTCAAATGGATATAAACAAACAACAAGAAAGTTGATTATAAAATAGATATTAATAACCGGTTGAGTTTTCGTTTGGATGAGATTTCTCAATCGTTTAAAAAAGCTCATTTCGAAAAGACAATACAGTATGTCAGTTCGAGTTAAATTTCTCTTTCAGAAATTTTGTATCGAGAACTAATTTAGAAGCTAAAATTCATATTCTTAATAAAAATTTCAATATTAAAACCTTCTAGATAGTTGAAATTTCAATAAAATATACAATACACTAGGTAAAAACAGTGCTATAACCACATCTTTAAAAGTGATGTTTTTTTTTATGGTTAACTACCAAAAAAGAAAGTGTGTAAAAATCTACCCGGAGTTAAAGTAAATCCGCCAGCAATAACGATGGCTCCAAAATAAAGGAATATCATTTTTAGTTTGTGTTTTTTAATTTGTCCTTTTTTTACGGCAAATATAGCCGTTGGTACACTATAGATTGTTAGAAAACTGAATAAATGAATATACCCAAAATGATTCAATAATTGTGGACCTACGTAAGCGGGCATAAATAATGTAATGATTGCGGTAATCATCATTAAAGACATGTAGATTTTTCCTAGTAACTTATGAAACGGAGTTCCTTTTCTTAAAGCTAATAGATAAGCACCCATAAAAATACAAGGAATAACTGTTATTAAATGCGAGTACATTAGGTATTTGTATTCCATAGTTTATTATTTTATTTCTCTAAAATAAGAGAAATAAAAAGCCCCATCAAATTTGATGGGGCTTTTTTATAAAATGATATTTTTGACTATCCTAAGAAAGGATATTTATAATCTGTAGGTGTTACAAAAGTTTCTTTGATCAATCTAACAGACGTCCAACGTAATAAGTTTTGTGCAGAACCCGCTTTATCATTTGTTCCAGAAGCTCTTGCTCCTCCAAATGGTTGCTGACCAACAACAGCTCCAGATGGCTTGTCGTTAATATAAAAGTTTCCTGCAGCATTTTCTAATGCTTTAGAAGCTTTTTCTACAATGTATCTATCTGTAGAAAAGATTGCTCCTGTTAATCCGTATTCTGTAGATTCATCAACTAATTTTAATGAAGCTTCCCACTCAGCATCTTCATATACATAAACCGTCATAACTGGGCCAAATAACTCAGTTACCATCGTTGCGTATTTTGGAGATTGACTAACAATTACCGTTGGCTCTATAAAGTAACCAACAGATTTATCATGATTTCCACCAATAATTATTTCTGCATCTTTATCTGTTTTTGCAGCATCTATATAACCTGCAATTTTATCAAAAGAACCTTCGTGAATAACTGCATTTACAAAGTTAGAAGTATCTTCTGGAGATCCCATTTTTAACTCGCTAGCTTGTGCAATTAAGTGTTTCTTAACTTCTGGCCAAAGAGACGCAGGAATGTAAGAACGTGAAGCAGCAGAACATTTTTGACCTTGGTACTCAAAAGCACCTCTTGTCATTGCAGTTGCAATTTGTAAAGGATTTGCTGAATTGTGTGCCCAGATAAAATCTTTTCCACCTGTTTCTCCTACAATTCTTGGATATGTTTTGTAAGTATGAATATTGTTACCAATTTGTTTCCATAATTCTTTAAAAACATGAGTAGAACCTGTAAAGTGTAATCCAGAGAAATCTGGAGAACTTAAAACGGTATCAGAAATCATAACAGGATCTCCGTAAACTACGTTTATAACACCATCTGGCAAACCAGCTTCTTTAAATAAATCTACAATTACTTGTGCAGAATATGCTTGATGATCAGAAGGTTTCCAAACAACAACATTTCCCATTAAAGCAGCTGATGCAGGTAAGTTTGCAGCAATAGAAGTAAAGTTAAAAGGAGAAATTGCATATACAAATCCTTCTAAAGGTCTGTACTCAACTCGGTTCCATACTCCTGGAGATGATGCTGGCTGATCTTTAAAAATATCAGTCATATATTCTACATTAAAACGGAAGAAATCAATCATTTCGCAAGCAGCATCAATTTCTGCTTGAAATACGTTTTTAGATTGTGCAATCATTGTTGCCGCATTCATTCTTGCTCTATAAGGACCCGCTAATAATTCTGCAGCCTTTAAGAAAATAGCAGCTCTTTCCATCCAACTTACATTAGACCAAGCTTCTCTAGCAGCCAAAGCTGTAGAAATAGCGGCGTCTACATGTGTTTTATCTGCTGTATGATATTGCCCAACTACATGTTTATGATCATGAGGAGGTGTAATATTTTTGGTGTTTCCGGTTCTAACTTCTTCACCATTAATGTGCATTGGCACATCAATATTGCTGTTAAACATTGTTTTATAAGTAGCTAATAATTCCGCTCTTTCTGGAGAGCCCGGAGCATACCCTTTTACAGGTTCATTTACTGCTTTTGGAACATTAAAAAATCCTCTTGCCATTTTGTATGTTTTTTAAATTTTAATCGACTAATTTTGAGTTTCAAAGTTACAATTTTTGTTTCAATAATTTTAGTCAGATTTTAATGTCTTTTGTTAAGGAATATATAAAGATATCGTCTAAACGTAAAGTTTATCATAAATAATTAAAAGATATATGTGTACAGTAACCTATCTGCCCTTAGAAGGTGATAATTTTATTCTTACATCTAATAGAGATGAGGCTCCTTTAAGAAATACAATTTCACCAAAAAGATATATAGAAAATGGGGTTGAGTTAACCTATCCTAAAGATGAATTAGCTGGTGGAACTTGGATTGGTTTAAGTGATAAAAAACGATTGGTTTGCCTTTTAAATGGTGGTTTTGAAATACATATAAGAAAGAGTTCTTATAAAATGAGTAGAGGGGTTATTGTAAAAAATATTTTAACAGCTACTGATGGAGTTTCTTTTATCAATAATTTTGATTTTATAGATATTGAACCTTTTACTTTAATTTTAGTTGATTGGAAAAGTCAATTAGAAATCTATGAGTTGGTTTGGGATGGTACTACAAAACATTTTAATAAATTACCACAAGAACCTAAAATTTGGTCTTCCTCTACCTTGTATACAAAAGAAATGAAAGAGATGAGAGAAGAATGGTTTGCGAATTGGTTATTAGAAAATGATGAATTTCATCAAGAAAATATATTAGAATTTCATCAAAATGAAAACTTAGGGACTTTGGGTACTTCTCCTAAAATGAAACGTAAATCAGTGGAAACGGTTAGTATTACTTCGGTGGTTAAAGTAAATTTAGAAGTTAAAATGCACTATTTAGATTTTGTAAATACATCTAAAATAATGCAAAAGCAATAAATGAAATAAAAACAACACCAAGCGAAGTGAAAATCATAAACAAAACATTTGCAAATAGGTATTTAAAAAAAGTTTTAATAAAACCTTGTTCATAGAAATTCTTCATTGCTAGAAATAAATATAATAAGAAAACTAATAAAAATAAACCTGCGTAACTGTCTGTTTCTATAAAGAAATTTAGAATATAAAAAATTGAAAGCAATAGGAAAAAGACAGTTTGAGTATGAAAAACAAATATTAGATGTTCTACGTACGTAAACTTTCTTCGGATGTAAATAAACCTTAAAAAGAGTGTAAATAAAGGTAATAATATAAATAGAGCAACGGTAGAGTAAGAAAGTAGCTGTTTTCTTAATTTTTTAGAAACAGCGCTATCTGTTAAAATATTGTTGAGTAATTTAGATCTTGAATACCAAAATTTGTTTGAAAAACTTTTATTTATTTTTAAACTGTCTAAAGCGTCGTCCACATAAATTTCAGGATGTTTTTTCTGAAAATTTAGCATTTTGATAATCTTTATTTCTTTGCCAGCAACTTTAAGAAATGGCTTTTTAAAAATAGTATCTTTAAGAGCTGTTCTTAAAGAATCTATTTCTTTTAAGTTTAGAATAGAATCCTTTTTATGGTCTTTTTTAAAATTAAGATTAATGCCAGGGAATAAATTATTACTCGATTTTTTTCCATTTCTAAAATTGTTGAAATCATTATAACTATCCGTAAGCCCCACAATTAAAAAGAAGAGGACAGAAACGGTTAGGTAAAATTGAAAAGGACTTGAATAGCGTTGCCTTTTACCAGCAATGTAATTTTTAGATACTTCTCCTGGTTTTGTTAAAAGTGGAATTAAGGTTTTCCAAAACTTTGCATCAAAATTAAATAAGCCACTAAACAGTTCATGAATAAAACTTGAAAAAGTAATCTTGTTTCCTTTGTTTTTTTGCCCACAATCCGGACAAAATTTTTCTTGTCCGTTAAAAGGGTGTCCGCAATTTAAACATGCAGGATCTTTTATGGTAATTGCTTTCTTTTTAGATTTAGCTAGTTTAATGTTGCTTGGGTTGTTAGTTGAAAAGTTGGTATAATTACTTTAAATTGCTCAAAAGTCTCTAGGTTTATCATGGTGTAAAAACCTTTCATGGCACCTATGTTAGATTCTAAAAAACATCCAGAACTATAGGTGTATGTGTCATTTGGTTTTAAAGTGGGGGTTTGTCCTACTACACCTTCTCCGCTAACAATTTCTGTATTATTAAGTGTGTCAAAAATGGTCCAAAATCTATCTGTAAGTTTTACCGTTTCGGTAGATTTATTTTCAATCGTAATTATATACCCAAAAATATGGTGCAGTCTGTTGTTTCTATAGTTTGTGCCTTTGTATTTGGTGTCAACAGAAATTTTTATGCCTTTTGTAATTTGGTTTATCATTGCTAGTAAAAGTAGTTTTTTTGATAATAAATTACAAATGATTTTTCACTTCATTTATATTTTTTTGAAATGTGTAATGAGAATTGATGGATTTTCTTACTACAAATTCTAAATATTTATAAAAGCTACTAGTTGTGTATTCATGTAATTTTGATTTAGGTTCTCATCTCGTTTTGTATGAATATACTTTTTAAAATAAAGTGGGTGCTATTTTATATTGAGTAAAATTTACTCAATCAGATGATTCATTACACGTGTTTTACACGAGTTATAGATACTGAAATAATATAAAAATAAACTTAAACAATTGTTTTTTAGCGCTTTAGTTTGTTTTTTGTAATGCTAGTTCTTTGCGGCATATTTATTTCTATATACTAATCGTAAATAATAATAACCTTAAAACTTAAATTATGAAAAAATTAATTTTAACAGTAGCAGTAGCAATCTTATCTAGTGGAATTTCAATCTCTGCAGCAAACATTAACAACAACATCAATTCAGGCGAAGTAATTGTGATGACAATTAATGAAGACTTTAAAGAAGTTGCTTTAGAAGATTTACCAGAAGCAGTAAGTAATGCAATTTTAAAAGATTATGCAACGGCTATTATTGGTAAAGCCTATGTAAACGGAAGTGAACAATATAAAATTGAACTTACTATTGATGAAACAGAAACGGTAGTTTATGCAGACAAAGAAGGTAATTGGTTAAAAGAAGAAGATGTTCTTGCTAAAAAAGTAGACTAAATTTTAGGTTTAAGTATCTTTTAACTCAATTTTAAAAATCCCCAAACAATAATAATATTAAAACATATAATCAATGAAGAAATTAATTTTAACAGTAACCGTAGCGCTTTTAACAAGTGGAGTATCCGTATTTGCAGCAAACAATATCAATACTAACAATGCAGATGAAATTGTTGTGGTAGTAACTAATGATGATTTTAAAGAAATTACAGCAAAGGAATTACCAGAAGCAGTTTCTAACGCAATTGTAAAAGATTACACAGAAGCTACAATTACTAAAGTATATGTAAATACAAGTGAGCAGTATAAAATTATACTTACTGCAAATGGCACTGAAAATGTAGTTTATGCTGATAAAGAGGGTAATTGGTTAAAAGAAACAGCTGTTATTGCAGTAAAAGAAGGAGAAAACGTTAGTGAAGAGGAGTAGATTCGTTCTAATATGTAAAGATTTTTAATCCCCTAATTTTTCAATAGGAAGACATTTTTTAATTAAAATGTCTTTTTTTTTATAACAATCAATTTATCTTAATATTTTTGTAAGAAATGTGTAAGCTTTATGAAGGAGATTTTATTAGTTGAAGACGATGTGGCTTTCTCAGAAATGTTGAAGCAATTTCTTATACGGCACCAATATGTTGTTGAGGTTAGTTATAATTTAAAAAATGCTTTGCAGCAAATAGAAAAGAAAAACTATGATTTAGTTTTTACAGACTTACGTCTTCCGGATGGAGATGGCATTGCCTTGCTAAAAAAAATAAAACTGAGTAAACAAGTTGTTCCTGTGGTTTTAATGACTAGTTACGCAGAGGTTTCTACGGCTGTACAGGCCATGAAACAAGGTGCTTTTGATTATATTTCGAAACCTTTTAACCCAAGTGAAGTTTTAGAAGTTATTAGCAATGCTTTAGAAGAAAAAAAAGATGATATTATTGTTCATCAAGAAAAACAAAAAAAAGGTACACAAGAAAGTAGCACCACTACAACAGATTTTGTAAAAGGAATAAGTAATTCTTCAAAAACTTTAGATGAATATATTTGTTTAGTGGCTCCCATAAATATGTCTGTACTTATTACTGGAGAAAGTGGTACAGGAAAAGAAGTAGTAGCTAAAACAATTCACTTACAAAGCCCTAGGCACAATAAACCATTTATTGCTGTAGATTGCGGTGCAATACCTAGAGAAATTGCTTCGAGTGAGTTTTTTGGTCATAAAAAAGGTTCTTTTACAGGTGCTAATGAAGATAAAATAGGGCATTTTGAAGCTGCAAATGGAGGGACACTTTTTTTAGATGAAGTTGGTAACTTAACTTATGAAAACCAAATTCAACTATTACGAGCTTTACAAGAAAGAAAAATTAAACCTATTGGAAGTAGCAAAGAAATTAAGGTTGATATTCGTTTAATTACAGCAACCAATGAAGATTTACTTTTGGCTGTAGAAAAAGGTGATTTTAGAGAAGATTTGTATCATCGTTTAAATGAGTTTTCTATTAAAGTGCCTAATCTAAAAGATAGAAAAGACGATTTAATTTTATATGCCGATTTCTTTTTAAACAAGGCAAACCAACAGTTGAATAAATCTGTAATTGGTTTTTCCAAAAAAGTATTAACTATTTTTCAAAATTATCAGTGGCCAGGTAATTTAAGAGAGCTGTCTAATGTTATAAAAAGGGCTTGTTTATTAACAAAATCAGAAGTTATTGATGTAGATGTGTTACCTAGCGAATTAATGAAAGTAAAAGAAAATACTATTTCATCAAATAAATTTTCTACCAAAGAAAACGAAAAAGTACTTATTATAAGTGCGCTAGAAGAAGCAGGAAATAATAAAACACAAGCGGCAAAATTATTAAATATTACTAGAAAAACGCTTTATAACAAGATGAAAGAGTATGACCTTAATTAAGGTACTCTTTTAAAGTTGTTATAAAAATATTTAACTGTTTCTCAAAATTAATAAAATCTGTATTATCAATAGATTTAGTGGTTTCAAATACCTCTAAATAAGGGATAACGGCTTTTACTTCTAGCTGCTTAAACATGCTAAGCATTTTATGACTTATCTTATTTAGGGTCTTAACATCAGTGTCTTCTTTGGCCTTTTTTAATGTTAAGTGATTCTTTTTAGTGTCTTCTAAAAAAATATGTAAGGTGTTTTCTATAGCAGCAATATCATCACCTAAAAAAGATTGTAAAGATTTGATACTAAAACCTGTAGTTACTTTTTCTGTACTGTTTTCTTTTTTAGATTTAAGAGGTATGCTATTCGACTTAAAAAATAGCTGTAAAATATCTTGCAGTTGGTTGGAGTTGAATGGTTTTATCAATATTTCTGCAAAGCCAATTTTTAAATACTCTTCTCTAGAAATATTTGCACGCCCGGTCATAGCAATAATCGGTTGGTTTTTGTAAAGCTTATGGTTTTTAAGTATTTCCATAAAATGGATACCATTCATCTTTGGAAGTTGAATGTCTGTTATCACAAAATTATATGAAATTTTATCAATAGCTTTAATGGCATTTTGTGCATTTTCAAAGGTGAATACTTTAATATTAAATTGTTTTAAAAAATCATTTAAAAGTAAGCGGACAGATGCGTCGTCTTCTACAACCACAGCCGTTAAGTTAAAATCGGTAGAGGTGTTTTTAATTTCTTCAATTTTTATAATTGGTTTGTCAGATAATTTTACCGGTATTTTTAAGGTAAAAGTACTCCCTATGTTTAGTTTACTCTCTAAAGTTAGTTTTCCTCCTAAAAGTTCTGCTAGTTTTTTAGAGATGGTTAAACCCAAACCAAAACCCTTTAAATTGTTGTCGCTTGCATTTTCTGCCTGATTAAAAGCTTTAAAAATAGTGGCTTTTTGGTCTTTACTAATCCCTATTCCAGTATCAGTTATTAAAATTTCTAAGGTGCTTTTGTGGTCTTGTTGCTTTATAGAACTTTTAATGGTAATAGTGCCTTCGTTTGTAAATTTACATGCATTTACAATTAAATTGTATAAAATTTGCTTAATTCTAAACGGATCACTAATAATAAGACTGTTAATGGAATCGTCTTGTTTAACTACAAAACGTACGGGTTTATCTTGAATAATATTTTTTGAGTTTAGAATAATTTCATGAATATAATTTTCTAAATTAAAAGGAATCGATTCTATGGCTATACTGCCATTTTCTAGTTTAGAGAACTCTAAAAGATCATCTACCAATTGCCCCATATAAGTGGATGCGCTTCTAATATGGTCTAAATAATTTTTGTCTTTTGTGCTTTCTGTAGATTTTTGAAGCAGTTCACTAAAGCCAGAAATAGTACTAAGTGGTGTCCTTAAATCATGACTTACCATAGAAATTAGCTGTTCTCTACTTTTTAAAAGCGACTTTGTAGTGCTATTCGCTTTTTCTAATTGCATACGGTAGCGTTGTGTTTTCCAGAAATCACTTAAAATAATGATAGAGAAAATGATAATGATTATAAAACTAATACCTGCAGCAAATATAATAATCGTTCTACTATGATTTAAGGTTTCCTCTCTTTGTTGATCCATATTACTCGTATAAAAGAGAATATCTTTTTCTAGGTTTTCTATTAGCTCCTGTAATTTTCTAGAAATGGTTAAATCATTTTTAATAAGTTCGTTTTGTTTTTTTCTAAGATAAAAACGTTGGCTATTGTTTTTGTTTTGAGCCTCTTTTAGCATTTTTCTAGAAATAGAGACTAACGAGTCTATTTGTTTTTGCTCAATATTATTAATAGAATCTTTGGGTACATATTGGCTTAAAGCTAATGCGAAATTTTCTAATTTAGAACTAGATTCATTATCAAAATATAGGGGGTTTTTAATAAAATCATTTATTGTAATTTTTAAAAGAAGAGAATCTATAGAACCTAGTTTATTAATAGCTTCGTTTATGGGTTTGTTAGAATCATAGTTGGTATTTAATTCTTTTAAATCGATAATGTTTTTTAGTTTTTTATCAATAATTAATTTAATACTATCTAAAATAAATTCTTGAGAATTGTTAGCAACAATAATACTAAGTGAATCTATTTTTGATATTAGTTTTTTATTTTCATCTAGGTATTCCTTAAATTTTGTAGGCGAATTGAATTGTAGCGCAGCTCTAGCCATGCTTTCATTTTTATAAATATTGGCTATTAAAGTTCCTGTTTTAACAATTATATTCCTGTCTGATACATCTTGTTTTTGTGAATCTGTAAATGTTTTTACTTCAGATAGCACTAAAAAACCAGCAATGGTAGCTAAAAGGCCCAGCATTATGTAGCCTATTAAAACTTTAAAAGTGAATTTATTTTTTAATGATTGCATAAAATTAAGGCTATAATTATTTTTTTTCCTAGCGGTTTAAGTTGATGAAAATAATAAATAAGATGCTTATTTTTAAGTAAATAAACAAGTGTTTGTTTACCTATTCTGATTAAAATACCCTGATCCAACACCAATTACACGCTCATAAAAACTGCCAAAAGGTTTGTAATAGACAATAACTGTATATTCATTTTCTGTTTCATAAAATGTACCCAATACATCATTTGTATTTACTTTACCTTCTGTGCCTATAGTAGCAAATGTATAATTGTAAAAACCTTGTTTTAAAAGGATGTTTGCGGTGTAGTATTTTTCTTTGGCATTATACTGCATTTTGTTTTCATCGCTAATATCAAAATCATTAAAGGCGCCATAAACATATAGGTCTTTATCTGTAAAAGGTTCATCAACTAAAACAGAAAAATGCATCATGGCGTAATCGGCTTCCGTTTCAGTATCATTGGCTTCTAGAGTTCTTACAACAAATTGACCATTAATGTCTGGGTTGTATTTGTATTCGCTGTAGGGTTTATAAGTAAAAGGGTATAAATAATTATGATAGATATCTTCCTTAATCACTTTTACAATATTTAAACTATTATTTCTGACAATTTTATTATCGAAGTATAGATACTCGTTTCCTCCCCAAAAGTTGGTTTTGTTGGTATACGTATATAATAACTGATTTGGTTTAAAAAAAGTTGGTTGTAAGTTGGTTATTTTCTCGTTCCAATTATTGTTTTTTAAGATAACCACATTTATTTCTTGACCAGGATTATTGATGGTAATATTAGGATGATTTACAGAAAACTGCACCGTTTGTTGGGTGTTTAATGTTTTTGTATTTCTACTTCTTTCTACAGATACTCCAATGGTGGTTGCTCTTTCATACAAAACAAAACGCCTTGTAAACATAGGCTCATCATAACTATTTAAAACGGTTAGAAGGTAATTTCCGCTTTTGGTAATTACGGTATTTATATTAGGTATTTGAACAGAATAATGAGAATAGCTTTGTAATGTGTTAAAAGAATTGGTGACCTCAATAATAGTGTTTTGGTCAAAACCATCTATGTATTGGCTAGATGATAATCGGCTAGATTGCCAATCATGCGTCATGTGTTCAATTTTATATTGATAATCTTTGCTATCTGCATCTAAATCATCAAAAGATAACTCTAAAACAGTGCCTAAAGGAACAATTGAAGAAAAGTTATTTTCTTGCAAAGGTCTTAATTGTATCGATTTTAAGTTTTGCGAAAAAGAGTTTAGGCAAAACAAGATAGAAATAGTAATTAGATGCTTTTTATACATATTACAAAAATAGTGTTCATTTATTTTAATTATCAATATTTAAGCCAAAATTTATTACTACAACGTTTTCATTTATTTCTATTATTTAGAATTGTTATAAATAAGAATATTTACCTAAGATAAAAGTTAAAATATTTCCATGATACATAGCAAAAAGCCTAAATTTGCTTGATTTTTTAAGATAACTAACAATTCCAATTTACTATGTCAAAAGACATTCGTATTAAAAAAGGCTTAGATATTAAGCTTGTTGGCGCTGCAGAAAAAACAACTACAAGGAGTGTTCTTAGTAGTGTTTATGCAATAAAGCCAGAAGATTTTCATGGAATTATACCTAAACTTGTTGCCAAAGAAGGAGCAGAAGTAAAAGCGGGAGATACACTTTTTTATTCAAAAAGTGACGAACGCATTTTATTTCCAAGTCCGGTTTCTGGTAAAGTTGTAGAGATAATTCGTGGAGCAAGAAGAAAGGTGTTAGCAATGAAAATTGCAGCAAATTCAACACAAGAATATAAAGATTTTGGCACTAAAGATGCGGCAAAAATGTCTGCAGAAGAGGTAAAGAATCATTTATTTGCTTCGGGTTGTTGGCCATTTGTAAAACAGCGTCCGTATGACGTGGTTGCAAATCCTAACCAAACACCAAAAGCAATTTTTGTATCTGCTTACGCAAGTGCACCTTTAGCAGCAGATCTAGATTTTACTTTAGCAGGTAAAGAAGCCGAATTGCAAGCAGCAATTACAGCGGTTTCTAAACTTACCGAAGGTAAAGTACATGTTTCTGTTGGCGCAAATTCTAATTCGCCTTTAGCTAAAGTAAGCGGCGTAGAATTGCATAAAGTTTCTGGCCCACATCCATCAGGGAATGTGAGTACTCAAATTGCAAACATAGATCCTATTAATAAAGGAGAAGTTGTTTGGGTAATTACACCACAAGATTTAGTTATAATTGGTGAGTTACTTTTAACAGGTAAGTTTAATGCAACAAGAACGGTAGCTTTAACAGGTTCTAAATTTAGCAAGCCGCAATATGTAACTGCTATTGCAGGAGCAATTATTGCAGATGTAACGGCTAAGAATTTAGTAAACGATAATACTAGAATCATCAGTGGAAACGTACTTTCTGGAAAGCAAGTAAAAGAAGATGAATTCTTAGGGTATTATGACAATCAAATTACGGCAATTCCAGAAGGAGACGATTATGAGTTTTTAGGATGGACAGCGCCAGTTTTTAATAAAATTTCAACTTCAAGGGCGTTGACTTTTTCTTGGTTAACTCCAAAGAAAAAATACGATTTAAATACCAATACAAACGGAGAGCATAGAGCATTTGTGGTTACTGGTTCTTACGAAGAGGTTTTTCCTTTAGATATTTATCCAATGCAATTGTTAAAAGCATTTATGTATAAAGATTTAGATGAAATGGAAGCTTTAGGAGGTTATGAAATAGCTCCAGAAGATTTTGCACTAACAGAATTTATTTGTGTATCTAAACAACCTCACCAAAGTATAATACGTGAAGGTTTAGATTTAATGAGAGAAGAATTAGGATAAGATTATGGGCTTAAAACAAAATTTACATAATTTAAAAGAGAAATATAAAGGAACTAAAATGGCACCTGCGTTTAATGCAATCCATACCTTTTTATATTTACCAAATGATGTTACTCACGGAGGAACACATATAAAAGCAGCAGACGATTTAAAGCGTACCATGAACACGGTAATATTGGCTTTAATTCCTTGTTTGATTTTTGGAATGTTTAATGCAGGTTTTCAACACTACGCGGCTATAGATAGTTCTTTAAGAACAGATGTCTTAGCTAACTTTTTTACGTTTGATAATCTTTGGATTGGAATTATAAAAGTATTACCATTAGTAATTGTTTCTTATGCAATTGGTCTTGGAGTAGAATTTATTTTTGCTATTATTAAAGGTCATGAAGTAGAAGAAGGATACTTAGTAACAGGAATGTTAGTTCCTTTAATTGTGCCAATTGATACTCCGTTATGGATGTTATCTATTGCTGTAATTTTTGGAGTTATAATTGGTAAAGAAGTTTTTGGAGGAACTGGGATGAATATCTTAAACCCTGCATTAACTATTAGAGCATTCTTATTCTTTGCATATCCTACATGGATGTCTGGAGATAAAGTTTGGGTATATGACGCTGTTAATAAAGCAGGAACTGCAGATGCAATATCTGGAGAAACTATTTTAGGAGCGTATGCTCAAAATCATGAAGTAGTCTATACTATTTGGGATAAATTCTTCGGATTTATACCCGGTTCTATTGGAGAAACATCAACGTTTTTAATTCTTTTAGGAGCAGCCTTTCTGATTTTTACAAAAATTGGAAGTTGGAGAATAATTGTATCAACATTTTTAGGAGCCGCGGTAATGGGGTTCATTTTTAATCAAATTGTTGCAGCAGGGATTATTACAGATTCTAGTAAGTTTTACGGTTTAATGAATACTGTTTGGTATGAGCAATTACTAATAGGAGGTTTGGCATTTGGAGCTGTGTTTATGGCTACAGATCCTGTTACGGCAGCACAAACAACCAAAGGAAAATGGATTTACGGTTTCTTAGCCGGTTTTATGGCTATTATGATTCGTGTATTT
This sequence comes from Polaribacter sp. Z014, assembly GCF_023555435.1. Taxonomy (NCBI): domain Bacteria; kingdom Pseudomonadati; phylum Bacteroidota; class Flavobacteriia; order Flavobacteriales; family Flavobacteriaceae; genus Polaribacter; species Polaribacter sp. Z014. The sequence continues at coordinate 6,057 of NZ_JALCZP010000022.1, read as the reverse complement.
AATCCGGCATATCCAGAAGGGGTAATGTTGGCCATCTTATTGATGAATGTTTTTGCACCAACCATAGATCACTACGTAGTTCAAGGAAACATAAAGAAAAGATTAAAACGTACTAAAGTTAAAACTGCCTAATTATGAGTAAGAGAACAGATAGTAATGTATATACAATAGTTTTTGCTGTTGTAATGGTAGTAATTGTGGGTTCATTGTTAGCTACGGTTTTTTCACTAACCAAGCCAACAATTACAACCAACCAAAAGATAGAGAAGCAACAAAACATCCTTTATGCTATGGGTGTTAATGATAATGATGAAACAAATGCAAACTTTGTTTCAACTAAAGTTGCTCAAACAGAATTTTCTAAATACATCAAAAAACAACTTGTTATAGAAGGTGATAAAATTACCGAAAATGACAAAGCGTATTTAATTGATGTTAAAAAAGAACAATCTAAAGCAAAAGAAGGGAAAACTAGACGTTTGCCACTTTTTATTGGAGAGAAAGATGGAAAAACATTTTACGTTGCCCCAATTAGAGGTAAAGGTTTATGGGATGCCATTTGGGGGTATGTTTCTATGGATAAAAATATGGTAGTACAAGGTGCCTATTTTGATCATAAAGGAGAAACACCAGGTTTAGGAGCAAACATTAAACAACGTTTTTTTATGGACGATTTTATTGGAGAGCATTTATTAAAAGATGATGGAAGCTTTGCAGGAATTACTGTAGCCAAAGGAAATAACGATCCAAAGAACGAAGATAAGACAGATAATGAGGTAGATGCAATTGCAGGAGCAACCATTACAGGTAATGGAGTATCTGCAATGATTAAAACTGATTTAAATCTTTATGTACCTTATTTTAAAACTTTAAAAAAATAATTTATGGGACTTTTATCAAAAAAAGACGCAGCATTAATCACAGATCCATTATTGGATAATAACCCAATTACTATTCAAGTATTAGGTATTTGTTCTGCACTGGCAATTACAGCAGAGTTAAAAGCTTCTATTGTAATGGCATTATCAGTAATGGCAGTTTTAGCTATTGGTAACGTTGTTATTTCTTTAATGCGTAACATCATTCCTTCTAAAATTAGAATTATTGTACAACTGGTTGTAGTTGCTGCTTTAGTAATTATTGTAGATTTAGTGTTAAAGGCATTTGCTTATGAACTAAGTAAAACATTATCGGTTTTTGTAGGTTTAATTATTACAAACTGTATTATTATGGGACGTTTTGAAGCTTTTGCTTTAGCAAACGGACCTTGGAAATCTTTCTTAGACGGACTAGGTAATGCAGCAGGTTATGGTTTAATCTTAGTTATTGTAGGTTTCTTTAGAGAGCTTTTAGGTTCTGGTACTTTATTAGGATTTAAAGTTTTAGGAGATCCAATAGAAAAAACAGGATTGTATGCAATAGGATATGAAAATAACGGATTTATGTTATTATCGCCAATGGCATTAATTGTTTTAGGTATCATTATCTGGATTCAACGTAGTAGAAATACATCATTAATAGAAGAGAACTAAACACAATTATCAGTGTTCACTTATCAATGAACAAAAACATTGAAAACTGATTACTGATAACTGATAATTGAAAAAAATATGGAACATTTAGAATTATTTTTCAAATCGATATTTATAGATAACATGGTATTTGCAACCTTCTTAGGAATGTGTTCTTACCTTGCCGTATCTAAAAAAGTATCCACTGCCGTAGGATTAGGAGCTGCTGTAATTTTTGTATTAGCGGTAACTGTACCTTTAAACTGGTTATTAGATCAGTATATTTTAAAAGAAGGTGCTTTAGTTTGGTTAGATGCTAAATATGGAGTAGACGGAGCAGAAACATTAGATTTAAGTTTCTTATCATTTATTATGTTTATTGCAACTATTGCAACCATGGTACAATTGGTAGAAATTATTGTAGAGAAGTTTTCACCATCGTTATACAACTCGTTAGGTATTTTCTTACCGTTGATAGCAGTAAACTGTGCCATCTTAGGAGGAAGTTTATTTATGCAATCAAGAGAAATTCCTTCTTTAGGTTTGGCTTTAACGTACGGTGTAGGTTCTGGAATAGGATGGTTTTTAGCAATTTTGGCAATTGCTGCTATTCGTGAAAAAATTAGATACTCAAGCGTTCCACCGGCATTAAGAGGCTTAGGAATTACCTTTATCATTACAGGTTTAATGGCAATAGGGTTTATGAGTTTTGGAGGTATGTTAACTGGTGGTGATGAAAAGAAAGAAGAGGCTCCGAAGGTAGAAGCTAAAGCTGATAAAAAAGACCTTTTAAAGAAAGAAGATGCTAAAGAAATTATAGCAGAAAATACTAAAATAAATAAGTAGTAAGATGATATTAGCAGCAGGTACAACAGGAACCATTATTGCGACAGTAACAGCTTTTTTAATAATAACACTGTTATTAGTGGCATTATTATTATTTGTAAAGCAAAAATTATCGCCATCTGGTCCGGTAACAATTACTATTAATGGTGAACGTAAAATAGAAGTTGGTTCAGGTAATTCACTTTTAACAACATTAGGTAACGAGAAAATATTTTTACCATCTGCTTGTGGTGGTGGTGGAACTTGTATTCAATGTGAGTGTCACGTAAATTCTGGTGGAGGTGAAGCTTTGCCAACAGAAATACCTAACTTTACTCGTAAAGAATTAAAAGAAGGAATTCGTTTAGCTTGTCAAGTAAAAGTAAAACAAGATATGGATATTTCTATTCCAGAAGAAATCTTTGGAATTAAGAAATTCGATGCCGTTGTTGTTCGAAATTACAACGTAGCTACATTTATTAAGGAGTTTGTAGTTGAAATTCCAGAAGATATGGGATACAAAGCAGGTGGGTATATTCAAATTGAAATTCCAGCTTGTGAAGTAAAGTATGCTGATATGGATATTACAGCACATCCAGAAGAGCACGATACACCAGATAAGTTTGAAGCAGAATGGGATAAGTTTAACTTAAGACCATTGGTAATGAAAAATACTGAAACTGTAGAAAGAGCTTATTCTATGGCTTCTTACCCTGCAGAGGGTAGAGAAATTATGTTGAATGTACGTATTGCAACACCTCCTTTTGATAGAGTGAAAGGTGGATGGATGGATGTTAATCCTGGTATTGCTTCTTCATATATTTTTAACCTTAAAAAAGGAGATAAATGTGTTATTTCTGGACCTTATGGAGAGTTCTTTATTAATGAATCTGATGCAGAAATGTTATATGTAGGTGGTGGAGCAGGTATGGCACCAATGCGTTCTCACTTATATCACTTATTCAGAACATTAAAAACTGGAAGAAAAGTAACATATTGGTATGGTGGTCGTTCTAAAGCAGAATTATTCTATATCGAACACTTTAGAGCTTTAGAAAAAGATTTTCCAAACTTTAAATTTTATATTGCTTTATCTGATCCAACAGAAGCAGATAATTGGACAAAGAAAAAAGACATTAATGATGAAGCTGGAGATGGTTTTGTAGGTTTTATTCACAACTGTGTAATTGAAAACTACTTAAATCACCATGATTCACCAGAAGATTTAGAATTATATTTCTGTGGCCCACCTTTAATGAACAACGCAGTTCAAAAAATGGGTGAAGACTTTGGTCTTGCTGATGAAAATATTCGTTTTGATGACTTTGGAGGATAGACAGTAATGTTATACTGAACTTGTTTCAGTATCTTTCATCAATATAAATAGTATTATTAAAACCGATTCAGAAATGAATCGGTTTTTTTATTCCCTTAAAAGAAGTAGTTTTGTGTAAAGTTTCTAAACAAAATGTATGTATTATTAATCTTAGGATGCCTTTTTGTATTCGTTGCTATTGTCATTTTTAGCTTTCAAGAAAAATTTATTTTTTTAAATGGAGATCAACTAGATCAAAACTATCCATTTAAATTTACTAACAAGTTTAAAGAAATCTTTATAAAAACGGATAAGGACACTCAAATTAATGCACTACACTTTCAATTACCAAACCCAAAAGGAGTTGTTTTGTTTTGCCATGGTAACAAAGGGAATTTAACAAAGTGGGGTGATAGAGTTGCTTACTTTTTAGATTACAATTATGAAGTTTTGGTGTATGATTATCGGAATTATGGAAAGAGTATAGGTAGATATAATGAAACCGCTATGTACAATGATGGTTTGTCTGTTTACACGCACCTAAAAGAGCTCTTTAAAGAGGATGAAATTGTAATTTATGGCTTTTCTATAGGTGGTACTTTTGCAACAAAAATAGCTTCTTTAAATAAGTCTAAGGAATTAATTTTAGAAGCTCCATTTTATAATTTTAGAAAGGCGGCTCAATATAAATCTATATTTGCTCCAACTTTTTTATTAAAGTATCAATTTAGGTCTGATAAGGACATTTCTAAGGTAACTTGTCCTATTACCATTTTTCATGGAAATAAAGACAGTACCACATCCTATATACAATCTAGAAGGTTATTGGAACTCAACGTATCAACTCAAAATAAATATATAGAAATTGATGGAGGAACGCATCATAACCTTAGGGAGTTTACAATATATAAAGAGAATCTTAAAGAAATTTTAGAACGATAGTACTTCTTAAAATTTATAAATCGTATTTTTGATATCTTCAAAGAATAATAAATGAGTAGTATTGAGAAAATTTTAAAGAAGAAGAAATTCGTTAAAATAAAATTAAAGAGAATTGCCACCAATCATTTAGAGTTGAAAGCAATTATTAATGGTGTAAAAGGACGTTTTATTTTAGATACAGGCGCTTCTAACTCTTGTGTAGGATTAGACATGATCACTCATTTTAATTTGGAAGCTGAAGAAAGTGAAACCAAAGCGGCTGGGGCGGGTGCAACGGATATGGAAACTTTGCAATCAGATAACAATTCTCTAAAAATAGGAGATTGGAAAACTAAGAAATGCCATTTGGTATTGTTTGATTTATCTCATGTAAATACGGCTTTAACACAACACAAGGCTAAAGAAGTACACGGTATTATTGGCGCAGATGTGTTACAAAAAGGAAAAGCATTTATAGATTATCATCAGAAAGTTTTATATTTAAAAAAAACGAAAAAATAATTAATTAAAAATAAAATACAATGAGTTTGCAAAAACAAGTAATGGATAAAATGAAAGAAGCAATGAAAGCAAAAGATACTGTTGCTTTACAGGCTTTGAGAGCAGTAAAATCTGCCTTTTTATTAGCGAAAACAGAAACAGGTGTTCAAGCAGAAATTACAGAAGAGCAAGAAATTAAAATTATTCAGAAGCAAGTTAAACAAAGAAAAGACAGTGCTGCTATTTTTATAGAACAAGGAAGACAAGATTTGGCAGATCCTGAATTGGAAGAACTTGCTGTTTTAGAACAGTTTTTACCAGAAGCTTTATCCGAAGAAAAGGTAGAAGAAGTGGTGGTTGCAACTATTAAAAAATTAGGAGCGGCTGGTATGAAAGATATGGGGAAAGTTATGGGAGTTGTTTCTAAAGAATTAGCAGGACAAGCAGATGGTAAAGTTATTTCTACTTTGGTGAAAAAGAATTTAATGTAAAAAATATTTTTTGTTTTCCTTTATAGAAAACAAAATGGCTGCGTAGTTCAACTGGATAGAATATCAGATTTCGGCTCTGAGGGTTGGGGGTTCGAATCCCTTCGCGGTCACAAAAAAAAGGCTAAGAATTACATTGTGTAATTCTTAGCCTTTTTTAATTTATAGAATTAAAGTGGTTTTCTAATAAAGGAGTTTCATGTCTATCCGAATTTATTTTAGATGCTTATGAAGGTTTAACTTCATAAGGTTAAGGTTTTTAAACAAGTTCAGGATGACAATTTTCAATAATTTATTTTTAATTTATGATAATAAAAAACCAGCGAAAATGAATTCGCTGGTTTAAATTTAATAATTGTTCTGCTATTTTTAGTACTTCTTTAAAGCACTATTCAATAATAACTTTTTTACTTATGGTACCTTTATTGGTATTCATTTTTACAATATAGACACCTGTTATTATTTGTTTTTTAATGTCTAATTGGTATGTAGGTTT